>JBDKFE010000056.1:0-37271 GCA_039798885.1 Pseudomonadota bacterium
GGGGGGGGGGGCCCCCCCCCCCCCCCCCCCCACCCCCCTTGCGAAACATCCCTCAAACGTTGGTCCAGCCGCCGTCGATGCTGATCGCCTGACCCGACATGAAGGCGCTTTCCTCGCTGGCCAGATAGACCGCCAGTGCCGCGATCTCTTCGGGCTTGCCAATCCGCCCCATCGGCTGGCGCGCGATGAAGGCCGCGCGCGCCGCCTCGTAATCCCCCTGCGCCCGCATCCGCTGCTCCAAAGACGGGCTTTCCACCGTCGCGGGGCAGATCGCATTGCAGCGGATGCCCTTGGTCACGTAATCCGCCGCCACCGACTTCGTGATCCCGATCACCGCCGCCTTCGTCGCCCCGTAAACAAACCGGTTCGGTGCCGCGATGATGGACGACGCGACCGAGGCGATGTTCACGATCGACCCGCCCCCGTTGCCCAGCATCCCCGGCAGGAAGGCCCGCGTCACGCGGTACAGCGCCTTCACGTTCAACTCGACGGAAAAGTCGAAATCCTTCTCCTCGCAGTCGAGGATCGTCCCGGCATGGACGAAGCCCGCGCAGTTGAACAGCACATCCACCACCCCCACCTGCGCCGCCATCGCCGTGACCGCCGCGCCATCCGTCACGTCCAGACGATGCGCCTCGATCCCTTCGGCCCGCAGCGCCTCCACCGCGTTGCTGTTGATATCGGTCGCGATCACCCGCGCCCCTTCCGCCTTGAAGGCCCGCACAGTGGCAAGCCCGATCCCCGCGCCGGACGCGGTGCAGAAGGCGGTTTTCCCGGAAAGGCGCATCGTCTCACTCCCTGTCGTGACGCCCCGCAGTCAAGCGGATGCGCCCGTCAGGGGCAAGCGCAAACTGACATGTTAGTTCAGAAGGTCCAGCAGACGCGCCGCCTCGGCCCGCACATCGGCCAGCTTGGCGCGATCCTCGCCCGGATGGAACCGCGCCCGAACGGCGGTGGGCATGGCCGCAGGCTCTGCGATCACCACGCGCGGCCCGTGCTTGGCCCCCTCGGCCTGCCACGACCGCGCAAGCGCGATCTGCGCGGCCTTGGTCGCGCCATAGGCCCCGTAGAATTGCGCGCCCCCCTTGGGATCGTCGAAGAACAGCGCCGCACCAGAAGGCGCGGCCCGCAGCAGGGGGTCGACCATCGGGATCAACAGACCCGTCGCGCGGATATTGGTCGCGATGGACTTCTCCCAATCCTTCGCATCCATCGACCCCATCGGGGCCAGTGGCGGCGCATGGATGGCGGCATGCACCCAAAGGTCCAGATGCCCCCAGCGGTCAAAGACCGACCGGCACAGATGCCGCATCGCATCGTCATTCGTCACATCCATCGGTGCCAGCGTCAGCGCCCCAGCCCCCGGCAGGCCTGCAGCCTTCACCCGATCGTCCAACTCCTCCAGCCCGCCCACGGTCCGCGCCACGGCCACCACGTGCCAGCCGCGCAGGGCCAACTGTTCGGCCATGGCGGCACCTAGGCCGCGCGAGGCCCCTGTCACGAGGGCGATCTTTTGCGTCATGGGTTCGCTCTTCCTTCAGACGGTGGGACCGGGGGTTTCACACCCCCGGACCCCCGTGGGATATTTGGGGACGAAAAATGACAAGGGGGAGGTTACTCCGCCGCCTTCATCTGAAAGCCCTCTTCGATCTTGTCCGAAGGGGCGACGGGGTAATCCCCGCTGAAGCAGGCATCGCAATAGCGCGGGCTGTCCGGATCGCGCCCCGCCGCCTCACCCGCCGCGCGGTAAAGCCCGTCGAGCGAGATGAACTTCAGGCTGTCCACCCCGATCCAATCGCGCATTTCATCTTCGCTCATGGTCGCGGCCAGCAGCTTGGACCGTTCCGGCGTGTCCACCCCATAGAAGCAGGGCCATGCCGTGGGCGGGGAGGCGATGCGGAAATGAACCTCTGCCGCGCCCGCGTCGAGGATCATGTCCTTGATCTTGCGGCTGGTGGTGCCGCGCACGACCGAGTCGTCCACAAGGATCACCCGCTTGCCCTTGATGAGCGCGCGGTTGACGTTCAGCTTCAGCCGCACGCCCATATTGCGGATCTGCTCGGTCGGTTCGATGAAGGTCCGGCCCATGTACTGGTTGCGCGTGATGCCCAGACCAAAGGGGATGCCGGATTCGGCGGCAAAGCCGATGGCGGCGGGGGTGCCGCTGTCCGGCACGGGGCAGACAAGGTCTGCCTCCACCGGTGCCTCGCGCGCCAGTTCCACCCCGATCTGGCGGCGGGTTTCATAGACCGACCGACCGCCAAGGATGCTGTCCGGGCGGCTGAAATAGACATGCTCAAAGATGCAGAAGCGCGACTTGGCGGGCGAGAAGGGGCGGAAGCTTTCGACCTTGTCATTCTCGATCACGACCATTTCGCCGGGGTCGATCTCGCGCACGAAATCCGCACCGATGATGTCCAGCCCGCAGGTTTCCGACGACAGCGCCCAGCCGTGATCGCCCAGACGGCCCAGCACCAGCGGACGCACGCCCAACGGGTCACGCACACCGATCAGCTTGGTCCGCGTCATGGCGACGACGGAAAACGCCCCCTCCACCCGGCGCAGCGCGTCTTTGATGCGTTCGGGGATGGTCTTCTGGATCGACCGCGCCATCAGATGGATGATGCATTCGCTGTCGGACGAGGATTGGAAGATCGACCCGCGCTCGATCAACTCGCGCCGCAGGGCGGCGGCATTGGTCAGGTTGCCGTTATGGGCAATCGCCGCGCCGCCCATGCTGAACTCGCCAAAGAAGGGCTGCACGTCGCGGATGGCCGTCGCGCCCTTGGACCCGGCGGTGGAATAGCGCACATGCCCGATGGCCAGTTCGCCGGGCAGCGTGTCCATCACATCGGCCTTGGTGAAGTTGTCGCGGACATAGCCGAAGCGGCGGGCCGAGTTGAACCCTTGCACGGGGTCATAGGCCACGATCCCCCCGGCTTCCTGTCCTCGGTGCTGCAGCGCATGCAGGCCGAGCGCCACGAAATTCGCCGCATCGGCCACGCCGATGACGCCGAACACGCCGCATTCCTCCTTCAACTTGTCATCATCGAAGGGGTGCGAAAGGAAGGGGCGCATGGGGCCTCCGAATCCGGGTGTCTGGATGGGCCATGATCTAGTGCTTCGCGCGGGCGAAGTCACGCCCTTTGCCGCAGCGCGGCAGTGAACAGATCATCTGCACACCGCCCGCTGCGTGCTGACAGTTTGCGGTACAGGTTTCGGCACAGATTGCGGACAGTCGCCGCTGCCCGGATCAGCCGTTTGTCGCGGGGGCGGTTTCGGCCGGGGCAGCCCCCCCCACGCAGGCCTGCGTCAGGTCATTGTAGCGCGCCACGATCCAGCCGGGCGCGTCGGACGGGATCTGTTCATCGATGTTTTCCTGAAAGCTGGCAAAGACCTTGGCGGATCGGCTGTCATCCACCATCGGGATCGCATTCGACGCCACGGCCCGGTCATAGACAAGGAAGGCCACCGCCACCAACAGCACGCCTCGCACCACGCCGAACAGGAATCCCAGCCCCTGATCCAGCCCGCCAAGCGCCGTCTTTTGGATGGCAGAAGACAGAAGCGGCGTGAAGAGAGAGGCCACGATCAACGCTGCCGCAAAGACGACGGCAAAGGCCGCGATGATCGACAACTCACAGGAATCGCCCAAGAATTGGCCAACGACGGGCAGTTCTTTGACCAGCGGCTGCACGGGGGCCGCGAACATAAAGGCCACCAGCGCCGCGCCAATCCAGCCCACGATCGCCATCGCTTCGCGCACGAAACCCCGGGAATAGGCAAGGATCGCCGACAACACGATGACGCCGGCCACGACCGCGTCGACCAAGGTGAAACCTTCCATCTGCCGTCCTGCTCCTGTCCCTGATGGGGTTCTAGCCTGCCCCGAACATTTCGCCCACGAATGCCGTGAGGTCGGGCATCTGACGCACCCGCATCCCCGTTCCCGCCCCGACCTTCGAGCGTTCCGGCGCAACCGCCTGTGAGAAACCAAGTTTCGAGGCTTCTTTCAACCTGTTTTCCGTCTGACCGACTGGCCGAAGCGCACCGGAGAGAGAGATTTCCCCAAAAAGCACCATGTCCGGCGGCAAGGCGACGTCCTCGCGCGCCGAAAGGAGGGCGGCCGCAACGGCAAGGTCTGCCGCAGGTTCCGACACGCGCATCCCCCCGGCAACGTTCAGGAAAACATCCAGCCCCGCGAAGGGGATGCCACAGCGCGCCTCCAGCACGGCAAGGATCGTCGACAACCGCCCGCTGTCCAGCCCCACCACGGTGCGCCGGGGTGTGCCAAGGTTCGACGGCGCGACAAGTGCCTGAATCTCTGTAAGAACCGGACGCGTGCCTTCGATCCCGGCAAAGACGGCAGAGCCCGGTGTCGCCTGCCCCCGGTCCGACAGAAACAGGGCCGATGGATTCGTCACTTGCGCCAGTCCGTCGCCCGTCATCTCGAACACGCCGATCTCGTCGGCGGGGCCGAAGCGGTTCTTCACGGCGCGCAGGATGCGGAACTGGTGCCCGCGCTCGCCTTCGAAGTAAAGCACCGTGTCCACCATATGCTCCACCACGCGGGGACCCGCGATCTGGCCTTCCTTCGTGACATGGCCAACGAGGATCACGGCGACCCCCCGCCGCTTGGCAAATGTGACAAGCTCATGCGCTGCCGCGCGGACCTGACTGACCGATCCGGGCGCGGCCTCGACAGTGTCCAGCCACATCGTCTGGATCGAGTCGATGACCGCAAGATGGGGGCGTTCGGCGTCCAGCGTCGTCAGGATATCGCGGAGGGCCGTTTCCGCACCAAGTGCGACGGGCGCGTCCGACAGGCCAAGGCGTTGTGCCCGCATCCTGACTTGCGCGGCCGCTTCCTCACCAGAGATATAGAGGCATTTCAAACCCCTGCGGGCAAAACTTGCCGTTGCCTGCAACAGCAGGGTCGACTTGCCGATCCCCGGATCGCCGCCCACAAGGATGGCCGAGGCCGGGACCAGCCCGCCGCCCAGCACGCGGTCGAGTTCGTCCATCCCACTGGCCGCGCGGGGCGGCGGGGCCTCTTCGGTCGCAAGGTCGGTCAAGGGAACCGTCTTCCCCTTGGCCCCAAGCGCCTTGGGCCCGGTGGACAGCGGCGCCTCTTCGACGATGCTGTTCCATGCGCCGCAGGCGTCGCAACGCCCGGCCCATTTGCGATGGACCGCTCCACAGTCGCTGCAGGTGAAGGAAGGTTGGCCACGGCTCATGGCTCTTGGGTACCCTCTGTGGCCTGCCGCCGCAAGCTTGCGCGATGGATCACTTCGTGGGCTTTGGCAATTGCACGACCGTCGCATCGCGCGGGTCCTCCAACTCCATCGAATATCCCAACGGCGGCAGGATCTCGCGTAGGTCGCCTTCGAGACGCTTGATCTGCTGCTCCACCTGCCGTTCCTCGGCTTCGATGTCGGTCAGCCAACGGCGCAGTTCATCCACCGTGCGCCGGGCTATGGCGATGCGATCCTTGCTGGCTTGAACCTCCTCCTGCCTCTGCGCAAGGAAGCTGCGCGCGCGGGCCACTTTCTGGTCCGAATAGGTCTGGGCGATGTCGCGGGTGATGAAGCTCATCTGCGCGGCAAGTTGCAGCAGTTCGGGTTCAAGCTGGGCAAGGTCGGGGTGGTTGCGCAGGTGTTCCAGACGTGCGCGTACGGCCTCGAACTCTCCGGACAGGGCAAAGACTCCGGCACGGTCTGCGGCATGGGCCAACCGATAGGCATGGGCCACATCCTGCACACCCATGGCGAAAGATCGGTGCGACCGCTCTAGCCGCAGCATCCGTCCATTGGCCGGAAGCAAGAGGCTGACGAGGATCAGGAAGAATGTCACACCCAGTTGCAGCCAGATGCCGATGTCCATCGACATGCCGTCGGCAAACAGAACCCGCAGGGAAGGCCATGGAAACAGGCCGAACGCGCAAGCCGCCGAGTAGAGGGCCATTGCCGTGGTAAGTAGGACCGCCAGCCACGTCGCGGTCGACTGAAGCCCGCGAAGCACGGATTGGAACTTGCCGGACAACATGCCACGAGACCTGCAGATCACTGATACAACCCAGAGGAAAGGAAGACCTTGGGGATTCTGCAACTGTTTTTCAGAATTGTCCCAAAGCGGAGGGCAATCAGGCCGGGAACTTCCGGTTTCCCGCCCTTGGCAGAAACAATCAGCCGATCATCAGGACGATCACGGCTGTCAGCGGCAGCACCCAGAGCAGCGTTCCAACGATCCAATGACCCCAAATTGGTGCAGGCCATTCACCGATCACATGCTTCCCCCATGCCCAAAGAAGCCAAAGCCAGCACAGAATGGAAAACACGAGGCTTGCTTGCTGCAACTCCACAAAGGAGAAGCGCAGCGGCAGGACCAGCCACAGGCAGAACGCCACGCCACAAAAGGCGATCTGGGCCGCGCCTTCCACCCGTTGTCGCCAGCCCGCGATGGCAGCCACGGTGATTGCCACAGGAATGGCCGCGATAAGTGCGCGGACGGGCCCCGAATTGGACAGGTGATCGACCGCCTGTACCAGCCAGTCCATCATCAGCGCACCGCAGCGATAGGCCCAGCGGCGCGACCGTGTATGAACTGCTGCACATAAGGGTCTGTTGTGGCGTCCAGTTCGGCCACCGGTCCGGTCCATTGGATGACGCCGTCATGCAGCATGGCCACGCGGTCGGCTATGGCGCGGACGGACGTCATGTCATGGGTGATGGTCATGGCCGTCGCACCCATCTCGGTCACGATTTCGCGGATCAGGTCGTTGATCACGCCCGCCATGATCGGATCGAGGCCGGTCGTCGGTTCGTCGAAGAAGATGATCTCGGGTTCGGCGGCGATGGCGCGGGCCAGTCCCACCCGTTTTTGCATCCCACCCGAAAGTTCAGCCGGGAAGAGGTCTGCGGTTTCGGGTTTCAGGCCGACGCGGCGCAGCTTTTCAATTGCGATCTCGCGCGCGTCGTCCTTGGGCCGCTTGGTCGGACCGCGCATCAGACGGAAGGCAACGTTTTCCCATACGCGCAACGAATCGAAGAGGGCACCGCCTTGGAACAGCATCCCAAACCGGGCGAGGAAGGCGTCGCGATCCGCCGTCGTCACGTCCAGCCCATCCAGCGTGATGGTTCCACCATCCGGGCGGACAAGGCCAAGGATGCATTTCAGCAGGACCGATTTTCCCGTGCCCGACCCCCCGATGATCACCATGCTCTGCCCGGACGGGATCGTCAGGTCCACCCCGCGCAGGACACGGTTCCGGCCAAAGGTCTTTGTGACGCCTGAAAGTTCGATCATGCGGAGAAGAACAGTTCGGTGAGGATGTAGTTGGCGGCAAGGATCAGGACCGAGGCCCCGACCACGGCGGATTTGGTCGCGGCACCCACGCCCTGCGCGCCACGACCAGAGTTCATGCCGTGATAGCAACCCATGATGGCAACGATGAAGCCGAAAGCCGCCCCTTTCCATAGGCCCGAGACCACGTCCCAAGTTTCAAGAAAGTCCACGGTGTTCTGCAAATAGGTGGTGGCGTTGAAGCCAAGGCGGTTCACCCCGACCAGCCAGCCGCCCGCGATTCCGATGGCATCCCCCACGCCAACAAGCACCGGGACCGCAAGCGTTGCCGCCAGCACGCGCGGCACGACCAGATATTTGATGGGATTGGTCGACAGGGTGACCAGTGCGTCAATCTGTTCGGTCACCTTCATCGTGCCGATTTCCGCCGCGATGGAGGAGGCCACGCGTGCCGCAACCATCAACCCGCCAAGCACCGGGCCAAGTTCGCGGACCATGCCGATGGCGACGATGGACGGAACCACGGCCTCGGCGTTGAAGCGCGCGCCGCCGGAATAGATCTGAAGCGCCAGTGCCCCGCCCGTGAACACGGCCGTCAGGCCGACGACCGGCAGCGAAAACCAGCCGATCTGCATCAGCGCATGCAGGAACTCGCGCGGATAGAAGGGCGGGCGGACAAGGTGACCGATCACCTGCGCTGCAAAGATCGCGACGCGCCCGATGGCCGCCAGTGCCGCCAGCACAGGCCGCCCAAGCGCGGCAAAGGGTGCGCTGAGGGCGGTCACGCCTGTCCCCCCGACTGCCGCGACTGGTAGCGGCGGGCATAGCGCCGACCAAGCGAGGTGAGGATTTCGTATCCGATGGTGCCCGCAATGGTGGCGAGGTCGTCAACCCCCTGATGCGGACCGATGATGTCAAGGCTGCGCGGCACCTCGGCCAGATGGCCGATGTCGGCGGTGATCAGGTCCATCGAGACGCGCCCGATCAGCGGAACTGGCGTGTCGCCATCCCAGAGATGGACCTTGTTCGACAGTGTTCGGGGAAGGCCATCCGCATAGCCTGCCGAAAGCGTGGCAATGGTCGTCGCGCGTTCGGCCGTCCAGCTATTGGCATAGCCTACCGTTTCGCCGGGGCTGACGTCGCGTGTCTGGATCACGGGAACCGAGAGGGTGACAGGACGCTGCGCCGCAGCAAAGGGTTGGCCGCCGTAAAGGCCGATGCCGGGCCGCGTTAGGTCAAAATGGTATTCCGGGCCCAGCAGGATGCCGCCGGTTGCCGCAAAGCTGCGCGGGATGCCCGTGTCATCGGTCATTCGGTGGAAATTGGCCAGTTGCAGGGCGTTCATCGGGTGGCCCGGCTCATCCGCGCAGGCAAGATGCGACATCAGGAAGTCAGGCCCCGCCTCTAGCACGATGGGGGCTATGGCGCGCCATTCGGCCTCTTCCATCCCAAGGCGGTTCATCCCGGTGTCGAGTTGGATGCCGAAGGGATGGCCGGGCAGCGCCTCAAGATGACGGGTGACCTGCTGGAGCGAGTTCAGCATCGGCGTCAGGTCGAGGTCGTGGATCATTTCCGTATCCCCGGCCATGTGTCCGCCGAGGATGCCGATCTGCGGGCCGGGGCCAAGGACCTGACGCAGCTTCGCGCCCTCTTCCGCGACGGCGGTGAAGAAGCGCCGCGCCCCGGCACGGGCCAGCGCTGGGGCGACGCGGTCGATCCCAAGGCCATAGGCATCGGCTTTGACTACGGCGGCGGTCTGCACACCGGGGGCGGAAAGGCGATCCATCGCGCGCCAATTGGCTGCGATGGCGTCTAGGTCGATGGTGAGGGTCGCTGTGGCCATGGTGCGGCGGTTTTCGGCAGGGGCGGGGCTGGGGTCAAGGGAATTCTGTCCCGCCTTCCATCACATGGGCGCAAGGCGGGCCATATTGGCCCGGATCAATCGCGCAGACCTGCCATGGCACGGTCGAGATGGACGTAGCCGCCATCCACGAAAAGCCATTGCCCCGTTGTATGCCCCGCACGGGGTGATAGGGTAAAGACCACCGTATCGGCCATCTCTGTGTCCAGCGTCATCCGCTGTCCAAGCGGAATCCGGCGCGTGATTTCGGCCAGCTTTTCGGCCCGGTTCGGGAATGTGTCGAGCCATGCGTCATACATCGGGGTCAGAACTTCGGCGGGGATGACGGCATTGACGCGCACGCCATGCGGCGCAAGGGCGGCGGCCCATTCCCGCGTCAGCCCCAGTTGCGCGGCCTTTGCCGCAACATAGGCCGAGGTGGAACCTTGCCCCGTGACACCCGTTTTGGACGAGATGTTCACGATGGCCCCCTTTTCCGCCTTCAGATCGTCCTGCAGCAGATGGGCAAGCGTATAGTAGTGGATCAGGTTCTGGTTCAGCGAGGCGCGAAACGCCTCTGGCCCGGCATCCAGACCGATCCCGTCATTGGTGCCGGCATTGTTCACAAGGCCATAGACGCGGCCCCAGCGGGCATGCACCGCGTCCACCGCGTGGCGCACGTCGTCATCGCGCGACAGGTCCGCCTGCACCCATCCCGCCTTTGGTTGAAGCGCCTCGATCCCGGCCAAGAAGCCGGCATCGGGCGCGCGGCGGGCGAGGATGACCGGGACCGCCCCTTCTTCGGCCAGTCGGCGGCTGATGGCGCCCCCGATTCCCTGTCCGCCACCGGTCACGATGACGACCTTGTCCTTCAGTTGCAGGTCCATGATTGCCTCAGTATCCGCCGCCATCGCCCTGCCAGGGCTGCGCAAGGTTGCCGAACCGCGTGAAGCGGCCTTCGAAGCTGAGTTCTACCGTGCCGATGGGCCCATGGCGCTGCTTGCCGATGATGACCTCGGCCTTGCCATGCACGCGGTTCATCTTTTCATACCATTCGGCAAAGCGCGGGTCGTCTTCTGGCGGCTTCAGACGCTCGTGGTAGTATTCGTCGCGATAGACGAACATGACGACATCGGCGTCCTGTTCGATGGACCCAGATTCGCGCAGGTCCGAAAGCTGCGGACGCTTGTCATCGCGGCTTTCCACGGTCCGCGACAACTGCGACAGGGCCACCACCGGGAGGTTCAGTTCCTTTGCAATCGCCTTCAGGCCCTGCGTGATCTCGGACACTTCCTGCACGCGGTTGCTTTCACCCTTGGACGTGCCCTTCAGCAGTTGCAGGTAATCGACCATCAGCACGTCCAGCCCATGCGTCCGCTTCAATCGACGGGCGCGGGCGGCGACTTGGCTGATCGGCAGGGCGGGGGTGTCGTCGATATAAAGTGGGCAGGATTCTAGGGACTTCGCCGCTTCGACGAAACGCCGGAACTCCTCTTCCGTCATGTCGCCCCGGCGGATTTGTTCGGACGGGACTTCAGAGGCTTCCGAAAGGATACGTGCTGCCAGCTGCTCGCTGCTCATTTCCAAGGAAAAGAAGCCCACGACGCCCCCTTCCACGGCCCCTTCCGATCCATCGGACAGCCGGCCCCGGCGATAGGCCTTGGCGATGTTGAAGGCGATATTGGTGGCGAGCGAGGTTTTGCCCATCGAGGGGCGCCCTGCGAGAATAAGCAGGTCAGAAGGGTGAAGCCCGCCCAGCTTGCGGTCCAGATCGACGAGGCCGGTCGAAATCCCTGCGAGACCACCGCCCCGCTGATAGGCGGCATTGGCGGAGTTCACGGCCTCGGTCGTGGCGCGCAGGAACGACACGAAGCCGCGCTGCGCCACGCCTTGTTCGCCCAGCTTGTAGAGGTGCTGTTCGGCCTCGGTGATCTGCTCACGAGGTTCCGAAGTGACGTCCACCTTCGCGGCCTTTGCGGCAATGTCGCGGCCCAGCGAGATGAGTTCGCGCCGGACGGCAAGGTCGTAGATCATCTGCGCGTAATCCCGCGCCGCAAAGGACGAGATGGCCGCCCCGGCCAGTCGCACAAGATAGGCAGGACCGCCCAGTTCCTTCAGGCCTTCGTCATCTTCGAAGAAGGGCTTCAAGGTCACCGGAGAGGCCAGTGCGTTCTTCTGGATGCGGGCGGAGGCCTTTTCGAAGATCCGCTGGTGCACGGGGTCGTAGAAATGGTCCGCTTTCACCAGTGCGGCAATGCGGTCGTAGACGTCATTGTTGGTCAGGATCGCGCCGAGAAGCTGCTGTTCCGCTTCGATATTGTGGGGCAGGGTTTCCGCATCGGGTTGCGGAGCGGCCGGAAGGTTCGGGCGGAGCGTCGCGATCTCGTTCATGTCTGCCTCGGTTCGTGTTCTGCCGGGGTCGTATGTGCCCCGGTTCGCGCCTGCGGACCAGCCGGGAACAACCTTGTGGATAAGGCTGTAGCGAGTCGAGAGAGGCTACCATATCTTGCGGGTGCTGTCTTTGCGCGCCCCAAGCGCCGTGGCGAAATGGCCGGTCTGGGGTGAGTCACCCACAATCCATCCACAGCCCCGCCCACAGGAATCTTGGTGGGTAGATCAGCCCTTGGTCCGCGCTGCTTGCCAGGCGCGTGGGTCGTTCAGGAAGACCTCGACCTCGGCCAGCGTGGCGGCATCGAAGGCCCCGCTTGCGCGGGCTTCGGCAAGCACGTCCCACCACGTACACAGGTGGTGGAGCGCGACCCCGTGATCGGCAAGCCGCTGGGTCGTTTCCGGGAAGATGCCGTAATAGAAGATCACCGCCGTATGACCGCAGGTGGCGCCTGTCTCACGGATCGCATCGACGAAGGACAGCTTCGATCCGCCGTCGGTCGTTAGGTCCTCGACCAGCAGGACACGCTGTCCTTCGGTCATCGCGCCTTCGATGCGGGCGTTGCGTCCGTATCCCTTTGGCTTCTTGCGGACATAGGTCATCGGCAGGGCGAGCCGCTCTGCCACCAGCGCAGCAAAGGGGATTCCCGCCGTTTCACCGCCCGCGATGTTGTCGAACGCCTCGAATCCGGCGTCGCGCATAACCGTAACGGACAGGAAGTCCATCAGGGTCGAACGAATGCGCGGATAGCTGATAAGCTTGCGACAGTCGATGTAGGTGGGCGAGGGAAGGCCGGAGGCCAGTGTGAAGGGCGTTTCCGCGTTGAAGTGGACGGCCTTGATTTCCAACAAGGCGCGGGCTGTGAGGCGGGCGATTTCCTCTTTCGGCGGGAAGGTGGTGGGGATCATGGACCTGTCCTTGCGGTGGCGTCAGGCTTCGACGTGCCAATGCACGGGGAAGCCGGGATCGAAGACGGTGACGGGACCGGCCTCGGTGAGGATTTTCGTAGGCCATGTCGCAGGCCCGCCCTTGGTTAGGGTGATGTGATCCTCGTTCGGGGGCAGGCGGTAGAAACGCGGGCCGTTCAGGCTTGCGAAAGATTCCAGCCGGTCCAGCGCGCCTTCCTCTTCGAACACATGGGCAAGGAGTTGCATGGTGTTCGTGGCGGTAAAGCAGCCCGCACAGCCGCAGGACTGTTCCTTCAGCGCGTCCACATGCGGGGCCGAGTCGGTGCCAAGGAAGAACCGCGCCTCGCCGCTGGTCGCCGCCGCCCGCAGGGCAAGGCGATGTTTCTCGCGCTTGGCGACGGGCAGGCAGTAATAGTGCGGCTTGATCCCGCCCACGAGGATGTGGTTGCGGTTGATGATCAGGTGATGGGTGGTGATCGTCGCCCCAAGATCGTCGCCACCCGACCGGGCGTAGGCCACGCCTTCTTCGGTCGTAATATGTTCCATCACGACCCGCAGGCCGGGAATGCGGCGGCGAAGCGGATCGAGGACCGTATCGATGAAGACGGCTTCGCGGTCAAAGATGTCAACCTCATGCGTTGTCACCTCGCCATGCACGCAGAGGGGAAGGCCGATTTCGGCCATCCGCTCCAGCACGGGATAGACCTTGGAGATGTCGCGCACGCCACCATGAGAGTTGGTGGTCGCCCCTGCGGGGTAGAGCTTCACTGCCTTGACCACGCCCTCGGCATGGGCCCGTGCCACGTCGTTCGGATCGGTGGCTTCTGTCAGGTAAAGCGTCATGAGGGGTTCGAAGGACATCCCCGCCGGAAGGGCCGAGAGGATGCGGTCGCGATAGGCAGCAGCCTGCGCCCCGGTCACGACCGGCGGCACGAGGTTTGGCATGATGATCGCCCGGGCGAAGTGGCGTGCACTTTCGGGCAGCACGCCCTGCAGCATCGCGCCATCGCGCAGGTGCAAGTGCCAGTCGTCGGGTCGGCGGATGATAAGGCGTTGGGTCATGTCCCGCGCCTAGCGCAAGTGCGGCTGGCTTTCCAGTGGCTTTGCGCCCAGCACTCGATCAAGAGGGCGTTTGGTCATCCTGTTTCGTGATCCCGCGCAGCGCCATCTCCAGTTCGATCATCCTGCGGCGGAACCGTGGGCTTCCGATGCGCTGCGTCACGGACCGGCAGACCATCAGGGCAAGTCGCGGTCTTTGGGCGAGTTCAACTTTGCGAAGAATCCCTTTCAGATAGGGCAGGAACCGCCGACGGATGCGCCAGATGCGGGCAAAGCTTGCCTCGTTCAGCGTATCGTCCATCGCGCCCTTCAACAGGTCGGGAAGGATGCCCGTCATTTCGATGGCGCTTTCCACCGAATCGCCGAAATGGCGGACCGGAAGATGCCGAACCCACGGGCGCCGGAACAGTGCTGCATGCATCGCGTTCTCGGGCGCGAGGGGGTCGTAAATCACGTAGACCCGTGCTGCGCCTTCCGTCATGTCGGGGGCGTAGCCGTACCGAGATGTGAAATCCTTTCCCCGCGCGCTTAGGTTCCGGCGATCCCAGATCGCCAGCGCCGGATCAAGCGTTGCGCGCGGGCTGATGGCAACGACACTGGCTCCGGGCGCGCAGACGGAATAGGCACAGGCCGCATAGCCGCAATCCGCAGCGCCGAGGAAGGCGACCTTGTCGAAATCCTCAAAGAAGGCATCATCCACCAGCCGGTCGAAGTATCCGAAAACTTGGGGATCGCGGAACCATGTCTCGCCTTCGCAGATCAGCGTCAGGTGGGACCAGCCGTTCGCCAGCGCCACGTCATGACCGAAAGGCATCTGGCCACGGCGCGCAAGGATGCGGGCAAGCGGTTCGAAACTGACAAGGAGGATCGGGCCCGCGTCGTGGAAGTAAGCATGGTGTTTCTTGCCTATGGGTTCGAAGTAACCCTCTTCCAAACACAGCGCGTCGATATGCGAGAGCCATTCTTCGCGCGTCAGCGTCCGAATCGCGGGCGGCGCATCGCTCTCGCCTTCCGCAGGCGGATCGAGATCGGCTGAGGCACCTTCGGCGCTGTGGGTCATGGGCATATGCCCCTTCTGCTCGTTTCGGGACCGGGCATGTCCCGGACGCGGTTCTGGCACTTTGCCGATAGCGGTACACAAACCAGACGGCAAGTTTATGGCATTTGTTAAGCTTGCGCAGGCCCTTTTGCGGCATCCTGCCTAGTCGGACTGCCGCGCATGGGACCAGACCAGCCGCGCTTCCGGCCCCGAAAGGCTGCGGGTCGGTCGGCACATCAACAGCCGCCCAAAAAGCGCGCGCCACTCCTCTTGCCGCATCAGCAGCCGAAACCGGTCTGTGCGCCATGCGAAAGCGTCATGGTGCAAACGGGCCAGCCCTGGATCAGACAGCAACGCGTCGCGTATCGCCCGGCTGGAAAGTTGCGTGATGGACCCGTCGGGCACGTCGCAGAAATTCCGATCCACCCAATAGCCAAGATCGAAGGCCGAACTGTCCCTGTTCGCCCGACCCCGGTCAGCCTTGACGATGTAGCCTTCCATGGAACCGAGGGCATAGTGGTTCAATTGCGCCAGCGTGTAGTTCGGCTCTCCCAGACGGGCGAAGATGCGCTCTGGCCCCATGGGCAGACTGCGGCCCGCACTGTCGTACCAGCGCAGGCCCTTGCCGCCTTGTCCTTTTGGTTTGTGCACGCCGGGATGACCAAATCCCGCGCCGGTCCGGAACAGCGTCTTGAACATCACGGCCCGCCAAGGCCAGTGCAGCGGGTCGGGTGCCGCAAAACGGAAGGACTCGGTCACAGGCGCGTCAACGAGGTTCACGATCCCCGCATTCCCGAACATGCGCCAGGTCAGGGTGATGGCATCCGCATCGGGCAGGGTGTCCAGCAGCGCCGCGATGGTCCTGTCGCCCACATGGATGTTCACGAACTCGTCCACGTCCATCACGATCGCCCAGTCGGCCGCCGTCAGAAGAGGGTGTGTGGCCGCCGTCTTCAGCGCTGCCCATTGCGGGCCGTTTTCGTGCGGCCCGTCATTGCGGATATGGGTCAGCCATCCCATCTCGGCCAAGCGGTCGAGCATGGCGTCCGTTCCATCGGTGCAGTCATTGGAAAAGACGAGGAAGTCGGTGATCCCGGCGGCGCGGTGATGGGCCAGCCATTCCAGCAGGAAGCTGCCCTCGTTACGCACCGTCAGGATCGCAAGCACACGCATGACCCAAGGACTAGCATGGTCAAGGCAGGCTTGGGAACGCCCCCCTCCATTGGTCGCATGTGCTGCTGTGTCGGCTTGACCCTGCGCGGAGCGCTGTCCATGCATGACCTTGCCATCTGGCGTAGGAGGATACTGTGCGCGATTTGCCGGTTTCGATCGATGCTGTCATCGACCTTCTGGCGGGGCAGGGATATGTGGCGAGCCGCGCGCTCGCGACGGTGGTGTTCCTCTCGCTGCGTCTGGGGCGCCCACTCTTCCTTGAAGGCGAGGCGGGTGTGGGCAAGACCGAGATCGCCAAGGTTCTAGCCGCAGCGCTGGGGCGACGCCTCATCCGCCTGCAATGCCACGAAGGGCTGGATGCATCCTCTGCCGTGTATGAATGGAACTTCGCCGCCCAGATGATTGCCATCCGCACCGCAGAGGCCGGTGGAGGTGCTGATCGCGATGCGCTGAAAAGCGAGTTGTTCACCGAAGACTACCTAATCGAACGCCCGCTTCTGGCCGCGATGCGCCCGCAATCGGGCGGAGCGCCGGTCCTTCTGATCGACGAGCTGGACCGGACGGACGAACCATTCGAGGCTTTCCTCCTCGAGGCGCTGTCGGACTTTCAGGTGACGATCCCGGAACTCGGGACCGTGAAGGCACCCGAGCCGCCGATCGTGATCCTCACCTCGAACCGCACGCGCGAAGTGCATGACGCGCTGAAGCGTCGGTGTCTCTATCACTGGGTCGACTATCCCGGCTTCGACCGCGAGCTTGAGATCCTGCGCGCCCGTGCCCCCGAAGCCGAAGAGCGGCTGAGCCGCGAGGTTGTGGCCTTTGTTCAAAGGCTGCGGTCGGAAGATCTGTTCAAGAAACCCGGTGTGGCGGAAACGATCGACTGGGCAAAATGTCTGCTGGCGCTTGACGTCATCCAGCTATCGCCAGAAGTCATCGCGGACACTCTGGGTGCTATTCTGAAGTATCAGGATGACATCCAGCGGTTGCAGGGGTCCGAAGCAAAGAAGATCCTCGAAGAGGTCCGCAAGGGGCTTGTCTTCGCGTGACAGCGCCCGCACCGGGGGAATGATGGACGAACTGGGCCTGCCGGAGAAGGGCAAACTGTCCCACAACATCGCGCACTTCGCGCGGGCGCTGCGCCGTGCCGGCCTGCCCATCGGTCCCGGTCGGGTGATCGACGCGATCCGCGCGGTCGAAGCCGCAGGCTTCACCGAAAGGGTTGATTTCTTCTGGACGCTCCACGCCTGCTTTGTCAGCCGTCCAGAACAGCGGGCGGTGTTTGAACAGGTGTTCCGTCTTTACTGGCGCGATCCGCAGTATCTGGAACACATGATGAGCCTGATGCTGCCCGCCGTGCGTGGCGTGCAAGAAGACCGGGCTGCGGATGCCGCCGAGAAGCGCGCGGCCGAAGCGCTTCTGGACGGCAAAAACCTTCCCCCGCCGCAGCGCGATGGGCCCGATACACCGGACGACGACCTGATCGAGATCGACGCCTCCGCCACCATGTCGCAAGAGGAACGGTTGCGGACCCTCGACTTTGAACAGATGAACCTTTCCGAGATTGCCGAGGCCAAGCGGATGCTGACCCGTCTGGCCCTGCCGGTGAAGCCACTGGTGACGCGGCGCATGGTGGCCGACCCGGGCGGTACGCGCATTGACGCCCGGCGCACCCTGCGCGCCGCCATGCGCCAAGGCGGCGACATCACGCGGCTTGTGCACCGCAGTCCCGGCGCGCGCTGGCCCAATCTGGTTGTCCTGTGCGACATCTCTGGATCCATGAGCCAGTATTCGCGCCTTGTCCTGCACTTCGTGCATGCCGTCGCGAACCGAAAAGGGCAGGGCTGGGCGAAGGTGCATGCCTTCACCTTTGGAACGCGATTGACCAATATCACGCGCCATCTGCGCAACCGCGACGTAGACGCGGCGCTAAAGGCTGCGGGGACAGAAGCGCAGGATTGGTCCGGTGGGACCCGCATAGGTGCGTGCCTGCGCACCTTCAACCGGGACTGGTCACGGCGTGTTCTGGGGCAGGGTGCCGTGGTCCTGCTTATCACCGACGGGCTTGACCGCGAAGAGGCGGGTGCCTTGCAGTCCGAGATGCAGCGACTGCATTTGTCCTGCCGCCGACTGATCTGGCTGAACCCGCTGCTGCGCTGGGATGGGTTTGCGCCCAAGGCGTCGGGGATTCGGGCCATGCTGCCCCATGTGGATTCGTTTCGCGCCAGCCATTCCATCGCCTCGCTCGAGTCCTTGGGCAAGGTGATTTCCGACCCCAGCGACGGTGGCGAAAAGGCCCGACTCATGGCTTTGCTTGCGGATTGACGCAGGCCACACGGACCGGTTGGCCGGAACCTGCCGATAGACCCGACGTTCTATGCTCTGATATCGCATATCACGACGATTGACCGTCACATCCATGGCGGAAGCCGTGCATTCCGGCTGGAACGGCGGCGCAAGAAAGAAAAGGATTAATTCCATGAGACGCATCCTGATTTCGACGACGGCCCTTTCGGTCGCGCTGACGCAGATCGCGCCCTATCCGGTCGTGGCCCAGACGCTGACAGAGGATGGCAGTGTCATCGCCGAAGACGGAACAGTGCTGTGCCTTGGAACGGTAGACGTGCCTTGCGACCTGAACGCTGTGCTGGAGGAACTCGCCGCCCAGAAAGCGGCTGAAGAGGCTGCTGCCGCAGAAGCCGCAGCACAGGCAGAGGCCGCCGCTGCCGCTCAGGCCGAGGCGGATGCGGCGGCGCAAGCGGAAGCGGAGGCAGCGGCACAGGCAGAAGCCGAAGCAGCGGCGGCCGCAGAAGCAGCGGCGCAGGCCGAGGCGGAAGCAGCGGCGCAAGCGGAAGCGGAGGCAGCGGCACAGGCAGAAGCCGAAGCAGCGGCGGCCGCCGAGGCAGAGGCACAACGTGCGGCCGACGAAGCGGCGGCCGCAGAAGCAGCGGCGCAGGCCGAGGCGGAAGCAGCCGCGCAAGCGGAAGCGGAGGCAGCGGCACAGGCAGAAGCCGAAGCAGCGGCGCAAGCGGAAGCGGAGGCCGCCGCGCAGGCAGAAGCTGAAGTTGCGGCCGCAGCCGAGGCAGAGGCACTGCGTGCAGCAGAGGAAGCCGCCGCTGCCGAGGCGGCAGCGCAGGCCGAGGCAGAGGCTGCGGCGGCGGAGGCAGCGGCCGCCCAAGAGGCCGTGATTGAGGAGATCGTGCCAACAGAGCCCACGCCGGGGGCCGAGGCTGGTGCAGAAACCGTGGCGACGGAAGAAGCCGCACTTCCCCCGGAACCGACGGTGGGCGCCGATGGCCAGCCGATCGAAACCTTCGTGGCAGAACAACCGACCGATCTGGTCGATCCCGCAGCGACCGAAGTGCCGACGGTTGAGGCTATCGAAACGCTAAGCACCTTGCTGACCCAGCCGGAACCCGAAGCGATGCCCGCACTCGAAGCGATGGCAGCCGCCGAAGTCGCGCCTGCCGCCGTGGCAGGCGAGGCCGTGGACATAACGCCGGCCGAGACTGCGGCGAATGTGGTGTTTCAAGAGATAACCGCAGATACCGCCCGCACGTCGGCGCAGGACTTCACCTCGGCGGCGACTGCAAACCTCGCCACAGCGACCGCGTCGCGCGAGGATGGGCTGACCGACTTGCAGAAGTTCGGTTTGGTTGCCTTGGGCGCTTTGGCTGTGGGGGCGATCATCAATGCCAATCGCGATCAGGTCGTGTCCAACACGGGTGATCGCGTCGTCGTGCGCCGTGGCGACGGGGACTACTACGTCTACAAGGATGACGACACCTTGTTGCGGCGTCCCGGTTCCACGGTGCGGACCGAGACGTTCCGCGACGGGTCTACCCGGACGGTGGTCGAGCGGGGGGATGGAACGCAGATTGTCACGATCCGCGACGCGACTGGCCGCGTGCTTCGCCGGGCGACCTATGATGAACTTGGCCGCGAGGTCGTGTTTATCGACGATCTCTACCCGGAAGAGCGGATCGATTTCGCGACCTTGCCCAAGCCGCGCGGTCGTGTGATCAGCATGTCCACCAGCGAAGAAGACGCCCTTCTCATGGCGCGCATGGCTGCTGCTGAGTCCGAAGACTTTGGCCGCAGCTTCAGCCTAAGGCAGATTCGCGAAATCCCGCAGGTGCGCCAACTGGCCGCCACGGTGGATGTGAACAACATCACGTTCGACAGCGGGTCAGCGGCGATCAAGGCCAATCAGGCGGAATCCCTTGCCGCGCTGGGCCGGTTCATGCGGGCCATGATCCGAGAAAATCCGAACGAAATCTTCCTTATCGAAGGGCATACAGATGCCGTCGGTCCCTCTGCCCTGAACCTGACGCTGTCGGATCGGCGCGCGGAAAGCGTGGCGCTTGCCCTGTCAGAATACTTCGATGTCCCACCCGAGAACATGGTGGTGCAGGGATATGGCGAGTCGGAGTTGCGGATCGAAACGCTTCAGGCCGAACGCCAGAACCGCCGTGTTGCCGTTCGCATCATCACCCCGTTGTTGCGTACGGCGGACCTGCGGTGAATTGACCTGCATCAAGGTGGCTGCGCCCGTATCTGCTAGACATGATGTCAGCGGGCGCTGCCCTCCCTTGCGCTGCCCGCGTATGTGCCGGTCCTCCCTGTCCGGTACTGCCCCCGGCGCCGCGGTTTCCCCAAGCCGCGGCGCCTTTCCTTTCTGAAACCAGCGCCACCTTTTGGCAGTAGCGTCCTTGCGTCCGCCGACGCATGATGCGGTGACAGGAGGGGACGATGACGACACTTGGCGCTGACCATGACCGGATTCCCGAAATCGCCCTTGGCTGGCATCGCGCAGGCAAAGGTGCCGTGCTGGCCACGGTGATCGAGACATGGGGATCGGCCCCGCGCCAGCCGGGAAGCCAACTCGCCATATCGGGCGAGGCTGAGATCATGGGTTCGGTATCCGGAGGATGCGTCGAAGGCGCGGTCGTTTCCGAAGCGATTGAGGCTTTGAAGGATCGTGGATCGCGCGTCCTGACCTTTGGTGTCAGCGACGAGACGGCCTTTTCCGTCGGCCTTGCCTGTGGCGGGACGATCCGTGTTCTGGTCGAACCGATTGGAAACGGCGCACAAGCCCTGCCCGACGCGCTTGTTCAGGACATCGTTGACGCGCGGTCGGCGCGGCGGCCGGTCGCGCTTGCCGTGGATCCCGCGACTTGGTCGCGCGCGATCCTGCGCCCCGGACAGGATCGAATGGTGGATGCACGGTTCCGGTCCGACCGTTCGGGAATGGAGGAGGACGGTCGGTTCATCGCGATCCACAATCCCCCCCTGCGGCTGATCGTGGTCGGCGCGGTGCATATCGCGCAGGCCTTGGTTCAAATGGCACGACTGTGCGGATATGATCCGGTCCTGATCGATCCGCGTTCCGCCTTTGGATCCTCTGCACGGTTTCCGGGCGAACGCATCGTAGAGGACTGGCCGGACGAGGCGCTTGACGCCCTTCGCCCTGACGCCCGAACCGCCATCGTCACCCTGACCCATGACTCCAAGCTTGATGATCCTGCGATTCAGGCCGCGCTGCGGTCTGATTGCTTCTACCTTGGCTGTCTTGGGTCCACGAGGACACATGCCAAACGGGTGGAACGTCTTCTTGGTGCAGGATTTTCCGACGCGGACATCGCGCGCATCCATGCGCCCGTCGGTCTGGATATCGGTGCCAAGAGCCCGGCCGAGATTGCCCTGTCCGTCATGGCACAGGTGACCGACCGTTTGCGGAAGGGCTGAGATGTTCTTCGGCGAGGTCAGGGTTGAAGCCGCAGAAGGTGCGATTCTTGCCCATTCCGAAGAGCTTCCTGTGGGACGCTTGCGGAAGGGGGTCATCCTCGGACCTGCCGAAATCGCCCTGTTGCAGGCCGCCGGGATCACCCAGGTCACCGTGGCGCGGCTAGAGCCCGGCGATGTGGGCGAAGATGCTGCGGCTGCAAGACTGGCCAAGGCCCTTGTGCCGAATCCCGCGGGACAGGGGCTCTCCGTCGGGACTGCCTTCACGGGGCGGGTGAACTTGAACGCAGCCCTTCCGGGCATCGTCGATATCGATGCCGATGCGATCCACCGATTGAACCGGATCGACCCGGCAATCACGCTGGCCTGCCTGCCGCAGCATCACCGCGTCGCACCGGGGCAGTTGGTGGGAACCGTGAAGATCATCTCCTATGCCGTGGCCGAAGCCGCGCTTGCTGCTGCTTGCGCTGTGGCTGCCGTGGCCATCCGCATCCGTCCCGTGGTCTTGAAATCTGCCGGGCTTGTGCTGACGGAAACGGCCGGAATGGACGCGAAGCTGATTGCCAAAGGTCGACGCGCAACCGAAGGCCGGCTGCGGGCCCTTGGCATCAGGCTGGCCGAAGTTGCCGTCGTGCCGCATGAAACGGTCGCAATCGCTGGGGCACTGCGGTCCTTGCCGGGCGACATGCTTTTGGTTCTGACAGGATCCGCGACCTCCGACCTTCAGGACACGGCCCCGCAGGCGGTGCGCGCTGCGGGGGGAACGGTGTTCCGCTTCGGTATGCCTGTCGATCCGGGGAACCTGCTGTTTCATGGCCGATTGGACGACCGGCCAGTGATCGGGTTGCCCGGCTGCGCGCGCTCTCCCGCGCTGAACGGCGCGGATTGGATATTGGAACGCTACGCCTGCGGCCTGATGATCAGTGACGACGATATCGCCGCTATGGGAGTGGGGGGGCTGCTCAAGGAAATCCCGCTCAGACCGCAATTGCGAGAGCCAGACTGAAAAAGAAACGGGCGCGCCCTGTGGCACGCCCGGCCTTAAACGTCGGACGGATCGCTCACTTCGGGGCGATCATCATCACCATCTGCCGTCCTTCAAGCTTTGGCATGGACTCCACCTTGCCGTTGTCGCCCACATCGGCCGCCACGCGATTGAGAAGGTCCAGACCAAGCTCTTGGTGCGCCATCTCGCGCCCACGGAAACGCAGGGTGACCTTCACCTTGTCGCCTTCCTCAAGGAATTTCAGCACGGACCGCATCTTCACATCATAGTCATGCTTGTCTGTGCCCGGACGGAACTTGATTTCCTTGATCTCGATGATCTTCTGCTTCTTGCGGGCTTCCGCCTCGCGCTTCTGCTGTTCGTATTTGAACTTGCCGAAGTCCATGATTTTGCAGACCGGCGGTTCCGCATTCGGGCTGATCTCGACCAGATCGAGACCGGCCTCTTCGGCCAGAGCCATGGCGCGCGTGGGCGTCACCACGCCGATGTTTTCGCCATCTGCGCCGATCAGGCGGATTTCCGGGGAACGAATGCGCTCATTCACGCGGGGGCCCGTTTCGCGTTGCGGCGGGGCGTTGTGGGGTCTGCGGGCTATGGTGGTCGTCCTTCTGCGGTTTCTTTCTGCGCGCGCAATCTAGTCGGCAGAGGCGGCGGTTTCAACGGGAATCGCTTTGTGCAAAAGGGCAACCGACCGTACGGAAGCCACAACCGAACGATGCATTGCAACTGTGCCGTTGCGCCAAGACTTGCGCGTTCCGGCAAGCAGGGCTTCAAATCGGCGGCCAATGCGTCCATATGGGCCGCATGATCGGGGGCGATCCCCGGCATTTGGAGATTACGACAATGAACAAGAACGTCATCATCGGCCTCGTGGTCGTGGTTCTGGCGGCAGCAGGCTATTACCAGTTCAGCTATGTCCCGGCGCAACGGGCCGCAGAAGAGGCAGCCGCAGCCGCCAAGGCAGCGGAAGAGGCAGCAGCCGCAGCCGCTGCAGAAGCCGAAGCTGCAGCGGCCAAGGCTGCCGAAGAAGCAGCAGCAGCCGCTGCTGCCGCAGAAGCCGAAGCCGCTGCTGCCGCCGAAGCCGCTGCTGCCGAAGCCGCTGCCGCCCTCGATCCGGCGAATTTCGATGCGGCCCGGATCAATGGCATGATCGACGCCTCGCAACTTGACGCAACGACCAAGACCACGCTCAAGGCAGCGGTCGCTGCGGCGGCGTCCAATCCGGCGCTGGTTCAGACGGCTGTGGATCAGGTGCGCGCAGCGCTGGGTCTGTAAAGGACGCCGGGGCAGAGGTTCCGCCCCTGGCACCGCGACAAAAGGGAAGGCCGCGCGAAAGGTTCGCGCGGCCTTCAAACTTTCGGGGCGGAACGACCTAGATGCCGTCGCCGACGAAGGCCTTCTCGACCACGAACTGCTGCGGGTCGGAGTTGGCGCCTTCGGTCAGGCCGAAGTCTTCGAGGATCTTCTTGACGTCGATGTTGAAGGCAAGGCTGCCGCAGACCATTGCGCGGTCTTCGTCGCGGTTCATCTTCGGCAGGCCAAGGTCTGCAAACACCCGGCCAGACGTAAGGTTATCCGTCACGCGCCCCATGCTGTGGAACGTTTCGCGCGTCGTGGTCGGGTAATAGAGCAGCTTGTCACCGACCAGTTCGCCGATCAGCGGATCGTCCTTAAGGCTTTCCACCAGCTGCCGACCATATTCAAGCTCGGCCACCTCGCGACAGGTGTGCATCATGATGACCTGATCGTACTTCTCATAGGTCTCTGGCTCTCGCATCAGCGAAGCGAAAGGTGCGATGCCCGTCCCTGTCGAGAGGAACCACAACCGCTTGCCCGGCAGAAGCGCGTCATGCACCAAGGTGCCCACCGGTTTGGGCCGCAGAATGATCTCGTCCCCCGGCTGGATATGCTGAAGCTTCGAGGTGAGCGGGCCATCCGGAACCTTGATCGAATAGAATTCCAGCTCTTCGTCCCATGCGGGCGAGGCGATGGAATAGGCGCGCAGCAGCGGCTTTCCGTTGTCCCCCAGAAGCCCGATCATCACGAACTCGCCCGACCGGAAGCGCAGCGATTGCGGACGCGTCACCCGGAATGAGAAGAGGCGATCAGTCCAGTGCTTGACCTCGGTCACCGTCTGCGCGTCGGGCAGGTGGGTCTTGGCCGTGGCGGTTTGCGGGGCATCCATCGTGACACTCGTTTCGATCATCTCGTTTCGTTCCGGCAATAGAGCAAGCGACGCCGGATGGCTAGGGCGTCGCATCGCTCGTGCCGCGGCTGTTGCAGGTCAGGCGCGCAGCCGCGCCTGATAGTGATGGTCACGCCAGTTCGCGCGAAAGGCCCACTGATCGGCGGGCTGGCGCGCGGCCAGATCATCCGGGATTTCAACTTCGTCAAAGCCGACGCGGCGGATCATGCTGTATTGATCGGCAATGACAGGACCATGCGCGCGCAGCCGTCCGGCAAAGCCCATCATTCGCAGGCGGCGGGCGATGGTGAATGCCCGGCCATCGTTGAAGGCGGGGAATGCGATGCGGATCAGTTTCAGCGCGTCCAGATGGGAACGCAGCGCTTCAGGATCATCCGTATGGGTCAGATCGACCGCGCCCTGATGTGACGCGACATCGGTCAAGGCCACGAAGGGCGCGTTCCAGTCTTCGCTGCCGAAGCCGCTATCGGTAACGATCACGGTCATGCCGCGTTCTCCTTGACTGTGCGGACGGGTTTGCCGTCGATGAAATGGATGCCGCATTCCGTCTTTTGGCTGCCGCGCCAACGGCCCGCGCGCGGGTCTTCGCCCGGCTTGACGGGGCTGGTGCAGGGCGCGCAGCCGATGGAGGGATAGCCCTTGGCGACCAGCGGGTGCCGGGGCAGTCGGTTTTCGACCATGTATTCCTCAAGGTCCTCGCGGCCCCAATGGGCAAGGGGGTTGACCTTGATGCGGGTCTCGCCTTCGGCTTCGAAGAATTCGACCTGGTCGCGGGTCGCGCCCTGATACCGCTTGCGGCCCGTGATCCAACCGTCGAACTCGGCCAGCGCCCGCTCTAGCGGTTCAACCTTGCGCACGGCGCAGCAGGCGTCGGTGTTGAACTGGTGCAGCGTACCGTCTGGGTCTTCGAAGGCGACCTTGGCAGGATGGGCGCGGATCGTGCGGATGTCGCAAAGGGCAAGCTTCTCGGCCAGGTCGCGCTGATAATCCAGCGTTTCCTGAAACAGCATCCGCGTGTCGATGAAAAGCACAGGCGTTTCGGGGGCGATGACTGAAACCAGATGCAGCAACACCACCGACTCCGCCCCGAAGGACGACACCAGCGCCACCTTACCAAGATCGGCATCCTTCAGCGCATGCTCAAGCACCGCGGTCGCGCCGTGGTGCTTGTAGCGGGCGTTCAGAAGGGACACGCGTGTGGCGACGTTGCCCTCCGGCGTGCTGGTGTCACGCGGCATCCTTCTCGCCTTCCTCGTCGTAGAGCGCTGCCTTGAACGGGTCGATACCCGTGCGACGGTAGGTTTCGAGGAAGGTCTCCTCAGGCGATTGGCGCACGTCAAGATAGGCGCGGACGATGCGTTCGATGGCGGGGACGATCTCGTCATAGGCGAAGCCCGGACCCGTCTTTTCGCCGATGGCCGCCGTTTCGGTGCCGTCGCCGCCAAGGGTGATCTGGTAATTCTCCACCCCCGCCCGGTCGAGGCCGAGGATGCCGATATGGCCGACGTGATGGTGCCCGCAGGCGTTGATGCAGCCCGAGATCTTGATCTTTAGCGGGCCGACCTCATGCTCCAGATTCAGGTCGTCGAAACGTGTGGCAATCTGCTGGGCGATGGGGATCGACCGCGCCGTGGCGAGCGAGCAGTAATCCATCCCCGGGCAGGCGATGATGTCCGAGATCAGGCCGACATTGGCCGTCCCCAGCCCCGCCTTGACCAGCGCGGCGTGCAGCGCGGGCAGGTCCGACTTGTGGACATGGGGCAGGATGACGTTCTGTTCGTGGCTGATGCGCAGTTCCGAATGGCCGTAGCGTTCAGCAAGGTCCGCGATCAGACGCATCTGGTCCGACGTTGCGTCGCCCGGCGTCGCGCCGTGTGCCTTTAGGCTGATCGTGACGATGGCATATTGGGCGTTGCGATGGGCATGCAGGTTGGTGTCGGCCCAAGACCGGAAGGTCGGGTCCGCGCTGTAGAAGGCGTCATAGGCGTCAACGGGCGCATTCCGGAAGGCAGGAGGCGCGAAGGCCTCTTCGATTTCCGCCAGCAACTTCTGGTCATTCCCGCCGAACAGCGGGCGCAGTTCCGCGAAACGGTCCTCGATCAGGCGCGTGATCTCTTCCTTGCCCGTCTCATGCACGGTGATCTTGATGCGCGCCTTGTACTTGTTGTCGCGGCGGCCAAGCGTGTTGTAGACCGACAGGACGGCCTCGACGTAGGGCAGCAGGTCGGCCTTGGGCAGGAAGTCCCGCACCGTGTGGCCAATCATGGGTGTCCGGCCAAGCCCGCCGCCGACGATCACCTCGAATCCCGGCTCGCCCTTGGCATTGCGGACCATCCTCAGTCCGATGTCATGGGCACGGGTCACGGCGCGGTCATTGGGCGCGCCCGTGATGGCGATCTTGAACTTGCGGGGCAGGAACTGGAATTCCGGGTGATCGGTGGACCACTGGCGCAAAAGCTCGGCCACGGGGCGCGGATCTTCGATTTCATCCGCAGCGGCGCCGGCGAAATGATCGGCGGTCACGTTACGCACGCAGTTGCCCGAGGTCTGGATGGCATGCATCCCGACATCGGCCAAAGCGTCCAGCATCTTCGGCACGTCTTCCAGCTTGGGCCAGTTGAACTGGATGTTCTGGCGCGTGGTGAAGTGGCCGTAGCCCTTGTCCCAGGTGTCGGCGATATAGGCCAGTTGCCGCATCTGGCGCGGGTTGATCGTGCCATAGGGGATGGCCACGCGCAGCATGTAGGCGTGCAATTGCAGGTATAGCCCGTTCATCAGGCGCAGCGGACGGAACTCATCCTCGGTCAGCGACCCATCAAGGCGGCGTTCCACCTGTTGGGTGAACTGGGCGACACGTTCACGAACGAAGGCTTCGTCGAATTCGGAATAGCTGTACATCTGGCTGCCTCAGTTCGCGTAATCGGCCTGCTTGCCGTGCTTGTAGTTCGACGGGCCGCGGGTGCGGAATTCCTCGCGGAAATGGGTGGGTTCGGGGCCGTTCGGGCCGGGCTGGGCATCTGCCAGATAGGCGCCGACCACAACCAGCTTTTGCGCCGCCGCGTGCAGCAGGCGCATCTGGGCGTGGGCTTCGTCCTCGATCAACTCGGCCTCGTGGTGAAAGGGGGACCAGCGGTCGTCGGCGGTCAGGTAGACCACATCACCTTCGCGCAGGCGGTTGGCGGTGACGACCTTGGGGATGAAACGACGGCTCATGCAGAGGCTTCCTTCAGTTCGGTCAGCGCCGCACGGGCGCGGCGGGGTTCGAGGCCATAGAGCAGGACAGCGGGGCCGTCCACCTGCGCCAAAGCATCGGGCAGGGTGGCAAGGGTCGCCGCGATCACGCGCTGTTCCGGGCGCGAGACGTTCTCGACGATGGCGACAGGCGTTTCGGCCGATGCGCCATGCATCATCAACCGTCCTTGGATGAAACGGCTGGATTTCTTGCCCATGTAGATCGCCGCGACTTCGCCCGCACGGGCCATGCCGCGCCAATCCTGTTCGGCAAAACCTTCCATGTCGTGCCCGGTGATGATCCGCAGCGCACCGTTGCGCCCGCGCTTGGTCAGGCTTTGTCCGATGCTGGCAGCAGCCACGGTGGCCGAGGTCAGGCCCGGCAGGATGCGGAACGAAAGGCCCGCCGCCTCTAGCGCATCCATTTCTTCGTCCAGACGACCAAAGATGCCGCAATCGCCGCCCTTCAGGCGAACGACACGCGCGCCGGTCATTGCCTGTGCGACGAGGGTCGCGTTGATCGTGGATTGCGCTGTGGACGGACCAAAGCCCTCCTTGCCGACATCGATGCGGCGCACATGTTGCGGGATGAGTGCGAGCACCTCCTCACCCACAAGACGGTCGTGGATCACGACGTCGGCCGCTTGCAACGCGCGGAACGCGCCCAGCGTCAGGTGGGCGGCAGCACCGGGGCCCGCACCGACGAAGGTGACGGCCACGGGGGCGGGGTGAAAGGCAGGTATGTCAGCCATGGTTTGGATCCATTGTCGCGCACCGTGAATATAGAAGATTTTCCCGGTTTCCAGCCAGACGCCCTTGCAGATAAGAACGTTTGTTCCGATACTGCCACAGTTCGGAACGTGTTTCCGCGAAACAGGAGAATCCGCGAATGGCGGTCCGTCTGGACGATATGGACAGGAAAATCCTTGCCGAGTTGCAGGCGGATGCCGAGCAATCCTTGGACGAGATCGCACGAAAGGTCGGCAGTTCCAAGACCCCTGTCTGGAACCGCATCCGCCGGATGAAAGAGGCGGGGGTCATCACCCGCCAGACCGCCATCCTCGACCCCGAGGCGCTGGGTCTTGAGGCCTGCTTCTTTGTCCTTATTCGCACCAGCGAGCATGAGGCCGAGTGGCAGCGCAAGTTCCTCAAGACCTTGCGCGAACGCCCCGAAGTCCTTGAGGCGCATCGTCTTGCGGGCGACATCGACTACATCCTGAAGGTGCGGGTGAAGAACGCGCGCGCCTACGACACTTTCTATCAGGCGCTGATTTCCGAAGTGAAAATCTACAACGTCACCGCGCTTCTCAGCATGGAAGAGATCAAGGCGACCACGGTCCTGCCGCTTTAGCCCCGTCAGAAGGCGACGAGGATCATCGCGACCACAAGCAGTTCAAGCCCGTGCTTCGCCAACTCGAACCCCAGACCGTACCACGGATCGAGTCCGAAGAGATCCCGCGACAGAAGATGAAGCACCAGCAGCAGCCCTGCCGAAAGGGCCATCAGACCCGCATCATGGGCAAGGCGGCGCGCAAGGTGGAGCATGCGCCGCAGTCCGACCAGAAATGCACCGATTGCGATGCTCAGTAGCACCGTCGACAGAAACGATTGAAGCAAGGCAAGCGGCCCTTCCTGAACCTTCTGCAAGGATGGCCATAAAGCATCCGCCTTCAACCTGATCTTTTGTCACTCTACCCTATCCGACCGATGGCATCGCCTTCAGTCGTGGCTGACCCAAAGCGACTCAAGCCCATGAAAATGATAGACATCTGCGAAACGCGGCCGTTCTGCCAACCGCAGGTTTGGCAGGCGACCGAAAAGGATCGGCAGGGCGGTCCGAAGCTCTAGCCGCGCCAGTGGCGCCCCGACACAGAAGTGAATCCCGGCCCCGAAGCTTACGTTCGGGCGCAGCGGACGGTCCGGATCGAACCTATGCGGCGCGTCCCATGCGTCCGGATCGCGATTGGCGGCCCCCAGCAAAAGCCCGACCTGATCGCCGCGCCGGAAGCCATGGCCCATCACCTCGACATCCTCGTAGGCCCAGCGCGTGAACAGGTGCAGCGGAGGATCATGGCGCAGGATCTCTTCGACTGTGGTGTCGATGCGGTCGGGGTGCAGGGCGTGGCCCACATGCCCGGATTCCAACAGCGTCTTCACGCCATTGCCGATGGTGTGCACCGTCGCCTCGTGCCCTGCATTCAACAGCAATATGCAAGTGGTGATAAGTTCATCGATGGTCAGGCGGTCGCCATCCATCTCGGCCTGGATCAGATGCGTGATCAGGTCGTCGCGCGGATCGTTGCGGCGGGCATCGACATAGCCCCGCATGAACGCCACAAAATCCTGCGTCGCGGTGATGGCTGCGTCCTCCATAGCGCGGGTGCGTCCGGCCATGTACATCTTGACCATGGCGTTCGACCATCGCAGCAGATCCGGCGCCATGCTTTCGGGCACGCCAAGAAGGCGGGCGATGATGATGACAGGCAGGGGTTGCGCGAAGGATTTCAGCAGGTCGAACCGATCCGCGGGCAGTCGGTCGACGAGGTCATGCGACAGGGCTTCGATCTCTGGCGTCAGGGCGGCGATCCTGCGCGATGTGAAGGCCCGCAGCACGAGGCTGCGCAACCGCGTATGGCGCGGCGGTTCAAGCTCTAGCATCGAATGCGCCTCGACCGCATAGAAGGGGGCAAGACGCTCGGGGTGGCTGGGCGCATATTCGGCGGGGGCTTCGCGCCCGAAGCGGCGGTCGCGCAGGATGGCGTTCACGGCAGCGGCTGATGCCGTGCAGACAAGGTTGTAGTCGGTCCAGCAGAAGAACGGACCCTCGCGCCGCGCCCGGTCATAGAAGGGATAGGGGTTCTGAACGAAGGCGTCGTCCGTCGGGTTCTGGCTGAACGCGATCACGTCCGCCTCCCCAGCGGAATAAGGCCCTGTGCAACCAGAACACCGATGGCAACAAGGGCCGCCCCGAGGGCCTGCAGCCAGCTCCACCCGCCGCCGAGGGCAAGCATGAAAACCATGACATAGAACGGCGTCAGGTTGATATGCAGCGCTGACATCGCTATCCCCAGACTGCCGACAGCCACGATCCAGAGCAGTTGGCTGATCGCCAGTCCTCCGATGCCATAGACTGCCAATGCGGCGAATTCCGTCAGGCCAAAGACCGAAAGGTTCGGTCCGGGAAACCCCGCCATCGTGGTGCAAAGCGCAAAGATCGCCGCCGTGATCGCGGCCCCGCAGACCGTCAGACTGGTGGACCCAAGCGGTGACAAACCCGGCAGGGCCGTGACGGTCCAGCGCGAGGCGAGCGTGAAGGTGACAACCGAGGCAAGACAAAGCAAGGCACCGATCCCGAAGCCCAATCCTCCGTCGAAGTTACCGGCGGCAAGGATGCCGCCGACCACCGAAAGCAGCAATCCGAGAACGATCCCAAGCGTCGGCTTGCGACCGTCCAGCACGATCTCAAGCGTCATTCCCACAAGTGGCATGGCCGAAGACACGACAGCAGCCATGACAGCGGACGTGCGCGTCTGCCCAAAGACAAGAAGCAGCGCCCCCAGCGCCAGCAGGGACCCGACCATAAGCCCGCGCAGCCAGTCAGCCCGTCGAATGGCCTGCGTCCCCTCAACCAGCCACCAGATGGGCAGCAGGAACGCAGCCGCCACGACCATCCGCGCCGCGTTCAACATGATTGGGGGCAGAGGTGCCGGTTCGGCCCGGATCAGCACCTCTGCGGCCGGCAACGCTGCCGCCCAGATCAGCATGGACGCCATGCAGATGAGATTGGCCGAAAGCGGCGACCGCGCAGGATGGGCAATGGTCATGGACTATTCCTTGGCATGACGCGACGGTCGCCTGCGCGTTTTGTGGTGGCTGTCCTGAATCCGACCAGAGGCGGCGGGATCAGGCCGCAGATAGGGCCGCCACGATGGCCCCGAAATCCGCAGCCTTCAGGCTTGCCCCGCCGACAAGCGCGCCGTCGACGTTCGGCACAGCGAATATCTCTGCCGCATTCGAAGGCTTGACCGAACCGCCATAGAGCAGCCGAACCCCGTCGCCGTCCGGGCCCATGCGGGCGACGAGCCGGGCGCGCAGGAAGGCGTGGACTTCGGTGATTTCGGCTATTGAGGGGGTGCGCCCTGTCCCGATGGCCCAGACCGGTTCATAGGCGATCACAAGTTGTGCGGCCGTCACCCCATCCGGGACAGAGCCGAGCAGTTGCCGTCCGACCACGTCGAGTGTCTGGCCCGCATCGCGCTCGGCCTCTGTTTCGCCGACGCAGACGATGGCGATCAAGCCGGCTGCAACGGCGGCTTCTGCTTTTGCCTTGACCAAGGCATCCGTCTCGCCATGGTCTGCCCGGCGTTCGGAATGGCCAAGGATGACATGCGATGCCCCGGCATCGGCCAGCATGGCGGCCGCGACGTCGCCGGTGTGCGCGCCCGACGGTTTGGGATGGCAATCCTGTCCGCCCACCATCAGCGGCGTCCCCTTTGCCACCTCTGCAAGGCGGCTGATCAGCGGTGCCGGCGGACAAAGGAGCATCTCGCAGCGCGGGGACGGATGCGCACCGAGCAGTGCCGCTACCTCGGCCAGACTGCCCGACAGCCCGTTCATCTTCCAGTTCCCAGCCGCCAGTTTCTTCATCATCGCCTCCCTCTAGCGCCAACAGGGTTAAGGCCATTCCAAGCGAATGGGAAGTAGCCGCGCGCCAGTCCCGACACCGCCAATCGGTCCCGGCAAAGGCCGCCTCGCGGCATGGTTTGCGCGCGGAACGCGTGCCATCGGTGCGCGAAGGGGGCGCCATCCGCCACCGGCATGTTACAATCCGACCAGACCGTATCTGTCGCTGACAGCGCAAAGACGCTTTACGCCGAGTGCCTGCCTTGGGGCCCAAAACACCCCTTCGTGGGGCAGGGGCCCGTGCGGGTTTCGGTCCGGCTCGGCATTGCTTGCCCTTGCCGAGGCGAGGGTGACGGGCAAGTCGGTGTGGAAACGTTTCGCTCAAGCTCTGAAGTGAGAGGACGACTGCCTTCCCGCCGACGTCCTATTGTCCGCCTTGCATTGCGGCGTCTATCGGACGGCGCTCAGTTTATGACAATGGACCCGCTGCCGCAGCAGGGCAGATGGGTGCGCGATACCTGCGGGCAAAAGCAGACTGCTGTGCAGCAGGGGGCATTTCCCTATCCGCTGCGTGGTTGGACGTGCGCGTTCCGATCGAGAAAACACACTCAAAAAGTTTTCAAATTGAAATAAAGCATCTTGCAGTTGATAATCAGACTTAAGTCTGATGCTTCGTTCGACTTATGTTAGATGGCAGAGAGCTGCCCCGACATACACATCATCAAACGCAAAGATACGCCGAAAATATCCAATATTTGGAATGCGTTGGTGGGTTCGTGGCAAGGGTTTCGTCTTGCAGGACCACCGGACCGCGTCCTCGGCTTCTCTGGCGCAGAAGAAGTTGTGAGGCAGAATGTATCTTGATCCTAATGCGAGCCGTGCGCGGTTTCGCGAAGCCCAGAACGCCCGGAACAACCGGGCCGAGGTTCGGCGCGCCTTGGCCAGTGGTCAGGTAACACGACGCGAACTCATCAAGTGGGGTGTTTTCACTGCGGCGGGCACGCTGGCCATGACCAATGGCCTGAGCCCCTATGCCCATAGCCAAGTGCTGCCTTCAATCCCGACGGGTACACCGCGCAGCCCGCTTTTCGGGGCGCTTCCCTTTACCCACCCGTTGCCGCGCCTGCTTGAGCAGAAGCCTATAGACCTAAAACCCGTCACCGTGCCGGTGGATGGCCGGACAGAGACCTTGCTGAAATGGGACGGCCACTCGTCGGAATTGCCGGTCAAGCGTACCTCTTGGCATACAGAGTTCTCGGGCGCCAAAGATGCGGAGACGCGCGCCCTCTTCACGAACCCTCTCACCGGTCGCGGTCCGGTCGAAGGCCGCCCGCCGGGGGAGTATTTCGCCCATCAGCGCTGGATGGAATACCTGCCCAAGAAGGGCTTCCTTATGTCCCTTGGCGTTCCCGGCCAAGACGTCGCGCTACATCCGCAAATGGAGCGACAGGCTGAAAACAAGATCTGGTCCTTTGGCCCCGGACGACTGTCGTCGGGCGTTTTGCCGCCGCCGTTGATCAAGATGCGCTATGGCGAACCTGCCATCTTCCGCCACTATAACAACGTCGCCCGCCGCTATGAGGATAACGGCGGCTTCGGTTCGATCAGCCAGACCACCCACAACCACAACGGCCACAATGCCTCTACCTCGGATGGGGCGTCCAACGCGCATTTCTACCCGGGCCAGTTCTACGACTATCATTGGTCCACCACGTTGGCCCGCGCCGACATGATCAACACCACAGCAGTCGACAAGCGCGCCTCGGGCCCCGACGGAAACGGTGGGCTGGTCAATGTGCCCGGTGATTTCCGCGAATTGCAAAGCTCGCTCTGGTTCCACGACCACCGTTTCTTCTACACGGCGGAAAACGTCTACAAAGGCCATGTCGGGGCCCTGAACTACTACAGCGGCGTGGATCGTGGGAATGAGACGCTGGACGATGGCGTGAACCTGCGCCTGCCGTCGGGGTCTATGCTGGACTGGGGCAATACCGACTTCGACGTCAATCTGATGTTCAGTGACGCTGCAACCGATCCGGACGGTCAGTTGTTCTTCGACATCTTCGACACCGAAGGCTTCCTCGGCGACATGATGATGGTGAACTTTACCTACAAGCCCTTCATGGAAGTGCTTCCGCGCAAGTACCGCTTCCGCATGCTCTGTGCGTCGATGGCACGTTGGTACAAGCTGGCGCTGGTCAATCAATCGGGCAAGATCGTGCCGATGACGGTGATTGCAAATGATGGCAACCTGCTGCCCGTGCCGGTTAAGGTCAACGTGCTGGACACCATGTCCTCGGGTGAGCGTTTTGACGTCGTGGTGGATTTCAGCGGCTTCCGGGTCGGTGACAAGCTGCGCGTCGTCAACCTGATGGAGTTTGAAAATGGTCGCGGGCCAAAAGGCGTATTGAGCGTGGCCCGGGCCTTGCAAGAAAAGTCGCTCGATCCGGCCATCGGCGCCGTCATGGAATTCCGCATCGTTGACAGGCTTGAAAGCGTTGATGTGCCCGGAAGCTGGTATGATATGAAATCGCATGTAGACCGCAGCGTCGTGCCAGCGCGCTTGACAGAGCAGATCCCCATCGTGGCACCGATCCGCGAACGGATCATCGAATTCAAGCGCGGTGCAAGTGATCCGACCGATAATGAATTCGGTGCCTGTTTCCCAAGTTGCCCAGAAGGACGCGAAAATCCATGGGGCATGCGGATCAATGGCGCGGAAACCCATTCGTTGAACGCAAACCGTGTGTCGATGGTCATCCCCCGACCCGGCGAGGTGGAACATTGGACGCTGGTCAATGGCGGCGGTGGCTGGGATCACCCCGCGCACCTGCATTTTGAAGAAGGTGTTACCATTTCCCGCAAGAAATTCGCCCTTGGTGCTGCGGAACGGGGGGCCCGAAAGGATGTGTGGTGGCTGGGTGAAGGCGGTTCAGTGAAGATTCAAGTTCGGTTCGGCGAATATGGCGGGGCATATGTCACGCATTGCCATAATGTGGTCCATGAAGATGCCGCCATGCTGGTGCGGTTTGACGTGTTGACGGACCCGAATAACCCGCGCTCGTCGCAAACGCATGTCCAGATTATTCCCACGCCGAACCCAACTCCGGACGGCGTCACCTATGTCATGCCTGAGATCATGCCAGAGGGGAACCCGTTCCACCGGGACTTCAACCCGCGACCGAAGTAGGGTTCAGTCGGGCCGAACCCGACCAAGTACTAGGTTGGGTGCGGGCCCTATCCCGCGGGCCCCTGATGGTGCATGCCGTGCAAGGATAGGTTCCTTGGCGATGCTTACCTTGCGACCTATGCAAGCACCAACATCCTTAGTCCTGGCAATACCCTGAGCCGTCCGCCGCGCCTCGCGCGAGTGGTCGGACTGCAGGCACATGGTGCCATTCCCGTTTGCCTAGACCGCAGTCCAAAGCGGGGAAGACGCCGGTGTTTCGTGGGGGCGCTGCGGCGTCTTGGTGGAAATGGGGGGATGGCCGCAGCGATACCACCAGATGTTTCTGCGTTTCTAAAGATGGGTGACGCGTCCCACCCGCTCGCCCTGAAATCTTGGCACAGCAAAGGCAGCGACATTGGGCGCAGAGGGAAAGGACAAAAGAAAACGGCAGGGGCCTGCGCTCTAAGCCGTTGTTCTTGTGCGGTTTTCTAGATTTTTGGCTCCGGCGGTAGGGATATGATATACTGAAAAAATGTTTTAAAACAATACGATAGATGACGCGCTTCTGTCGCATATGTACCGATTGTGTACCTCGGGCGTGTACCGACCTGTCTTCCAAGTTGTCTGCACACCGCAACTAAAGGTTCTTGGAAGCCAACATCATAATCTAGGCTAAACGAAGAGCAGCGAAGATGCTGGCCTACGCAGTGGTCTAGCTGGCGCTGATCGTCACCGTTATGTTCGGCGCGGGCCTGTTTGATCAGGATGCCACAGCGGGCAGGCCGATGGTGGCATCTTCACCCATCGGAGCGATGGTTTCCAGCGTCATGCATCGTGCCCTCTGGACGGCCCATTCATCGTTCTGTTCCAGCAGCATCGCTGTGCCTGCGATATCATCGCTGGAAAAGCTGCACTCAATGATTTTTTCTCCCGGCAATGAACCCGGTAGCGCCGGACCAACGAAAAGGACGCTCATTTTCAAGGGGGTCCCACGCCTTTCAGATCACGGGTTCAAGGCTCGGTGCACTGACATGCGGCTGATGCCCATGAGTTCGGCGATCTTGTACGTGGTGTGGCCGTCCGCGCGCAGTGCAAAGATACGTTCCTTGTCGATGGTTGCTTTGCGACCCTTGTAGACACCAGCAGCCTTAGCCTTGGCGATACCCTCTGTCTGACGTTGTTTGATGATGGACCGTTCAAACTCAGCTACAGCCCCAAGGATGGAAAGATACAGCTTGGCTGCACCATCGTTGCCTTCCGGTGGGAAGGTCAGGTTATCCTTAATGAACCGTATAGACACGCCCTTGCTGTTCAGGGTGGTCACGATGGACAGAAGGTCCTGAAGGTTACGGGCGAGCCGGTCGATCGAGTAGACTACAACCAAGTCTCCCTCACGGACCCACCCAATCATGTCCTGCAACGCTGGCCGGTCTGAGGCGGAAGCTCCTGACAGCTTCTCTTCGAAAACCTTTTCGACCTGACCAAGTTCTTGACGCTCAAGGGATTGGTCGATGGTGCTTACGCGACGGTATCCCACAACAGCCATAGTAGCCCTCTTTGGTAACTTATAGCTCTAGAGATACC
>JBDKFE010000057.1:0-6419 GCA_039798885.1 Pseudomonadota bacterium
CGCTGAACATCAACTCCATCCATGGCGGCGAGGCAGAGCCGCCGGAGGGTTACACCGGCCTGCCCGCGCCCTGCGTGGCGGATCGTTGCCGGATCGTGCTGGACCGCCGCTTTCTGATCGAGGAGGCGGTGGACGAGGTGAAGGCCGAGTTGCGCGCCGTGCTGGACCGGGTGCAGGCGCGGCGGCCGGGGTTTTCCTACACGCTACGGGACCTGTTCGAGGTGCAGCCGGTGATGACGGACCGCGCGGCCCCGGTGGTGCGGTCCACCGCCGCCGCGATCGAGAGGGTGCTGGGGCAGGTGGCGGATTACGTGGTCAGTCCGGGGACCTATGATCAAAAGCATATCGACCGGATCGGGCGGTTGCGGAATTGCATCGCCTATGGGCCGGGGCTTTTGCATCTGGCGCATCAGCCGGATGAATGGGTGGGTGTGCAGGACATGGCCGACAGCGCCAAGGTGATGGCGCTGGTGCTGCGCGATCTGCTGGCCCCATAGGCGCGGGGCTGCCTTATCTACCCCAGATTGTTCAAGACTGGGACACAATTCTGCCCAAAGGTGTTATTAGCACATCTGGCGAAACGGGCGGCGGTGTCAGGCACGCCCGACCAACCGAGAGGCAGTATAGTGCAGCAGTATAGTTCGAGTACCCATGGATCCACCGTGCTTTTGCTGGGCGCGAGATCCGACGTCGCCCGCGCCACCGCCCGCCGATTTGCGGCGGCGGGGCATGCCATCCAGTTGGCCGCGCGGGATGTGCACAGGCTTGAAGCGGACAGGACCGATCTGGAGTTGCGCTATCGCGTGCCCGTGACGCTGCACGAATTCGACGCACTGGCGGTCGAGGGGCATGGCGATTTCGTGGCAGGTCTTCCGGTCCTGCCTGATTGCGTGATCTGCGCGGTGGGTGTGCTGGGCCGACAGGGCGCGGACGAGGCGGATATGGCATCGGCCATCACCGTGATGCGCAGCAATTACGAGGGGCCGGCCAGCATCCTTGGCCATTTCGCGAATGCCTTCGCCGCGCGGCGGTCGGGCACGATCATCGGGATCAGTTCCGTCGCGGGGGACCGAGGGCGGGCCACGAATTACATCTACGGGTCGGCCAAGGCGGGGTTCACGGCCTATCTGTCCGGGCTGCGGAACCGGTTGGCGGGTCAGGGCGTGCATGTCGCCACGATCAGCCCCGGATTCATCGCAACGCGGATGACGGCGGGCATGGACCTGCCCGAAAAGCTGACCGCATCGCCCGAGGAGGTGGCCGAGGCGATCCTTGCCGCGCAAGAGAAGCGGCGCGACGTCGTCTATGTGCGGCCGATCTGGCGTTTGGTGATGATGGTGATCCGGTCGATCCCGGAACCCGTCTTCAAGCGTCTGAAGATCTAAGGAGGGCCGCGCGATGACGATGCAGGGTCTTTCGGTCGGTGGGACGGGCAAGGATGAGGGCAAAGCGGCAGGGCTGGTCAGTCGGAAGACTGTGGCGCTGCTGCTGGTCTGCTGTTTGGTGATCTGGTTCACCACGGCCTTCAGGTTGTGGGTCGATGCGGGCAGCGACGGTTACGTCATGACGGACATCGATACCTTCTGGCTGGTCGGGCACATGGTCTGGGAGGGGCGTCTGGCAGAGGCCTATTCGGCCGATACGCTGTTTGCGGCGCAGGAGAGCGTGCTGAAAACGCATAGCTTCATGCCCTACACCTATCCGCCGCAGTTCAACTTTCTGACGGCACTGATCGGGGCCGTGCCGGTCTGGATGTCCTTTGCACTCTTTGCGGGTGCGAGTTTCGCGCTGTACCTGCTGGCCTTGTGGCGGATTGCCCCGGCGCAGGCTGCCTTTGCCTTCGTGATGGTCCTGCCTGCCGTGATGATCAACCTGCGGACCGGGCAGAACGGGCTGCTGATTGCGGGGCTGCTGGGCCTTGCGGCGGCGGGCGTGATGGAGCGGCGGGCCGTTGGCGGGATGTTTCTGGGGCTGGCGGCGATGAAGCCGCACATGGCCGCCGGGGTGGGGTTGGCGGCGCTGCTGACGGGGCAGTGGCGGCTGGCGGCGCTGTCGCTGGGCGTCTTTGCGGCGACCTTGGGGGCGGCGCTGGCGGTGTTCGGGCCGGAGCTTATGCCGCTGTTCCGGGGGGCAACGCAGGAGGCGATGGGCTTTCTGCGCGAGGGGGCCTATCCGCTGCATCGGATGGTGTCGGTCTTTGCCTTTGCGCGCAGTTTCGGGGCGTCGGCGGATGTCGCGCTGATGGCGCAGGCGGTGGCGGCGGTGGTGGCGATGGGGATGCTGGCCGTCATGGCCCTGCGCCGGGTGGACATGCCGCTGCTGATCGCGGCGGCGCTGGTCGCGCCGCTGTTTGTCAGCCCCTATGCCTATGACTACGACATGACGCTGGCGGGCGTGGCGCTGGCCATCGTGGCCCCGCGCCTTGTCGTGCGGGCGCGCAAGCGCGAGTTGCTGGTGCTGCTGGCAGGTGTCTGGATCGCCACGGGCTGGGGTGCCCCGTCCAGCTTCCTTGAGGAGCAGGAGGTGGTGACGGTAGCGCGGCTGGCCGGTGAGTCGCTGTGGTCGGTGCAATGTCTGGTGAACATCGCCTTGGTTGCGGGCATTTCCGCCATCCTGCGCCGGGCACACCGGGCCGAGGGGAGTGTGACCCAATGATGGTGGCGGGGATGGTGGCAGAGGTGGCGCAGGACACCGGGCCGGAGGAACGGCCGGTTCTGGTGGTCGATCTGGATGGCACATTGGTGCGGACCGACATGCTGCATGAAAGCTTTTGGTCGGCCTTTGGGCGGGACTGGCGCAGCCCGTTCCTTGCGGTGAAGGCGCTGATCGGGGGGCGTGCTGCGCTGAAGCGGCATCTGTCCGAGGCGTCGCAGGTGGATGTGACCACCCTGCCCTATGTCGCCGAGGTGATCGCGCATATCGAGGACTGGCGGCAAAGCGGCGGGCGCACGGCGCTGGTGACGGCGGCGGATCAGGCGCTGGCAGAGGCGGTGGCCGCGCATCTGGGGCTGTTTGACGAAGCGCACGGATCGGACGGGCGCACCAATCTGAAGGGCGATGCCAAGGCCCGTTTCCTGTGCGACACGTTCGGCGAGGGGCGCTTTGCCTATATGGGGGATGCGGTGGCGGATCTGGCGGTATGGCGCCATGCCGGGGCCATCATCACCGTCAACGCGTCCGGGTCGGTGAGGCACCGCGCGGCCGCGCTGGGCAAGCCCATCGCGCATATCACGTCGGCGCCGCCCGCGCTGGGCGCGCTGTTCAAGGCGCTGCGGCCGCATCAATGGCTGAAGAACGTCCTTGTGTTTTTGCCCATCCTTGCGGCGCATCGCTTCGATATGGCCACGCTGGCCTGGGGTGCGCTGGCCTTTGTCGCCTTTTGCTTCGTGGCGTCGGGGGTGTATCTGCTGAACGATCTGCTGGACCTTGGACCGGACCGCGCGCATCCGCGCAAGCGGCAGAGACCCTTTGCGTCGGGCCGGCTGCGGGTGGCGCATGGCACATGGCTGGCGCCTGCGTTCATGGTCTCGGGGCTGGCGCTGTCGCTGCCGCTGGGCGTCGACTTCCTGATGCTGATGCTGTGCTATTTCGTGCTGACGACGGCCTATTCGCTGCATCTGAAGCGGCGCATCGTCATCGACATCTGCGTGCTGGCCGGGCTTTACACGCTGCGCATCCTTGCGGGCGGGGTGGCGACGGGCATTCCGATTTCGGTCTGGCTGTTCGCCTTTTCGATCTTTTTCTTTTTCACGCTGGCGGCGGTGAAACGGCAGGCAGAGCTGGTCGATCTTGCGGAACGCGGCAAGCTGTCGGTGGTGGGGCGGGGATACCATGTGGACGACCTACCGATCATGAGCATGATCGGACTTGGCGCGGGGTTCGTGTCGGTGCTGGTGCTGGCGCTTTACATCAACACCCCGGCGGTGGCCGTGCTTTACGCCAATCCGGCAACGCTGTGGGGTGTCTTTGCCGTCCAGCTGTACTGGATCACGCGGATCGTGCTGATCACCCATCGCGGGCAGATGCATGACGATCCGGTGGTCTTTGCCGTCAAGGACCAGACGAGCCGTATCTGCCTGCTGTCTTCGGTCGGGTTCCTGTTGGCGGGGACCTATCTATGAGCGTGCAGACCCTGATCCTGCGCTATGCGGCCTTTGCGGTGATCGCGACGCTGGTCAATCTGGGGGTGCAGCGCGTGGTGCTGGCCGGGGGTGACAGCGCGGGGGTGTTCGCGCTGGCCATGGTGGCCGGGACGGCGGCGGGGCTGGTGGTGAAATACGCGCTGGACAAGCGGTGGATCTTTGACGACCGCACAACGGGCGCGCGCGAGAACGGGCGGAAGTTCGCGCTGTATACGGTGATGGGTCTGGCGACGACGGCGCTGTTCTGGGCGACGGAGACGGCGTTCTGGCTGATCTGGCAGACGGACCGGATGCGCGAGCTGGGGGCGGTGATCGGGCTGACGGTCGGGTATGTGGTGAAGTACCGGCTGGATCGGCGGTTCGTGTTCACGTCTGCGGGGGCGGCGGGATGAAGCTGTCGGGATGGGGCCGGACGCCCGCGCATGAGACGCAGCTTCTGCGGCCCGAGACGGAAGAGGGGCTGCGCCTTGCGCTTGCGGCGGGGCCTGCCGTTCCGCGCGGGAACGGGCGGGCCTATGGCGACAGTGCGGTGGGGCGGCGGACGATCGACATGCGCGGCTTTGACAGGGTGCTGTCCTTTGACCCAGCGACGGGGCGGCTGGAGGCGGAGGCGGGGCTTCTGCTGGCCGACGTGATCGCGTGTTTCCTGCCGCAGGGGTGGTTTCCCGCCGTGACGCCGGGGACGAAACTCGTGACGCTGGGCGGCATGATCGCGGCGGATGTGCATGGCAAGAACCACCATCGCGACGGCGGGATGCGCGGCACGCTGGACTGGATCGACGTGATGGACCCGGAGGGCGGGGTGACGCGCTGCGGGCCGGGGCAGAATGCCGCGCTATTCGACCGGACGGTGGGCGGCATGGGGCTGACCGGGATCATCCTGCGCGCGGGGCTGCGGTTTCGCCCGGTCGAGACGGGATGGATCCGGCAGCGGACCATGGTCGCGCCGAACCTGACGGCGGCGATGGATTTGCTGGATGCGGCGGCGGGGGATACCTATTCGGTCGCGTGGATCGATTGCCTTGCCACGGGGGCGGCGATGGGCCGGTCGCTGGTGATGACGGGGGAACATGCGGTGCGGGCGGAATTGGGCGCGCGCCCTGCCCTGCCGCCGCTGCGGCGCAAGCGGCGCGTCCCGCTGGACTTGCCGGGCTTTGCGCTGAACCGGCACACGGTGAAGGCGTTCAACGCGCTGTACTGGCAGGCGGGTCTGCGGCGCGAGGGCACGCAGATGGTGGATTGGGACAGCTATTTCTATCCGCTGGATGCGCTGTTGGGGTGGAACCGCATCTACGGGCGGAAGGGATTTTTGCAGTTCCAGTGCGTGCTGCCCGACGATCGCGCGCGGCGCGGGATGGAGGCACTGCTGCACGCGATTTCGGCCAGCGGGTTGGGGTCGTTCCTTGCGGTGCTGAAGCGGCTGGGGGCGGAAGGGGGCGGTCTGTCCTTTCCGATGCCGGGGCATACTCTGGCGCTGGATTTCCCGGCGACCGCGCGGGTGGAGGCGCTGTTCGACCGGCTGGAGCGGATCGTGATCGATCACGGGGGCCGGTTCTATCTGGCCAAGGATGCGCGGCTTTCGGCGGCGACGCTGCGCCGGGCGGATGGGCGGGTGGAGGGGTTCGCAGCAGAACGGCGCGCGGCGGGTTTGGACCTGCGGATCGCGTCGATGCAGTCAGAGCGGCTGGGGCTTTGACCGTCAGACGGCGATGTTGTCGATAAGGCGCACGCCATCGAGCCATGCTGCGGCCAACATGCGGATGGGGCGCGCGCTGTCGGTCACGGGGCCCAGCGTTTCGGCATCGCGGAGTTCGATGTATTCCACGCTGTCGAAGCCTTCGGCCATGACGGCCCGTGCCGCGCGGTCCATCGCCTGCGCCTCGGGCGTGCCAGAGCGGAAGTCACGGGCGGCGGCAAGCATCGCGGCGTAAAGGGCCGGGGCCTTGTGCCGACCGGCGGGGGTCAGGCGGACATTGCGCGAGGACATGGCAAGCCCGTCAGGATCGCGCACGGTTTCGCAACCCACCACCGTGACGGCGAGGTTCAGGTCCGCAACAAGCCGCTGGACGACCTGCAACTGCTGCCAGTCCTTTTGGCCGAAATAGGCGCGGTCGGCCTGCGACATTCCGAAAAGCTTAGCCACTACGGTCGCCACACCGTCGAAATGACCGGGGCGCAGCGTGCCTTCGAGCGGTTGGGACACGCCACCGACAGAGACGGAGGTGACGAAGCCTTGGGGATAGACCTCTTCGGGGGCGGGGGCGAAGATCGCCTCGA
>JBDKFE010000058.1:0-39388 GCA_039798885.1 Pseudomonadota bacterium
GGTGCGCCATGACTGCCGCGCCGAAGCCGCGTCCTTTGTTGGCCTTCCGGTCGGCCAAGGGGCCGCTGATTGCGGTTGCCGTCTTCTCGGGCGTCATCAACCTGCTGGCCCTCACGGGTGCAATCTACATGCTGCAGGTCTATGACCGCGTCCTGCCATCGCGCAGCATTCCCACGCTGATCGGGCTGTCGGTCCTGATGATCGCGCTGTTCTTTGCGAACGGCCTGCTGGACCTGCTCAGGGTCAGGATCATGGGCCGGGTAGGATTGCGGCTGGACGAAGCGCTGCGGGATCGCGTGTTCGGCGCGATGCAAAACCTTTCGCTTCACGGTCGCGGCCAAGGCGATGGCCTTCAGGCCGTGCGGGACCTTGATCGCTTGCGCGGCTTTCTGTCCGGCGTCGGCCCGACGGCCCTTTTCGATCTGCCGTGGATTCCGATCTACCTCGCCCTGATCTTCCTGCTGCATCCGCTTCTGGGGTGGTTTTCCGTCGCGGGTGCGGTCTTTCTCGTGGCAATCACACTGGCCACGGATGTGTTCAGCCGCCAACCGTCCGGCGCGGCAACCATAAGCGGCGGCCAGCGCCTGTCCTTTGCAAGTGCCGTCGGGCGAAATGCCGAAGCTGTCCACGCCTTGGGCATGGACAAGGTGGTGGGGCAGCGATGGCGTGATCTGAGCTATCAGCATCTGCACGATCATCTGCGCGCCTCTGATGTGGTGGCAGGTTTTGGCGTCCTGTCCAAAGCCACGCGCCTGATCCTGCAATCGGCGATCCTTGGTCTTGGGGCCTATCTCGTCGTGAAGAACGAAGTCTCGCCCGGCACGATCATCGCAGGCTCCATCGTGATGTCCCGCGCCTTGGCGCCGATTGAAACCGCCATTCAGCATTGGCGCGGCTTTGTCGATGCAAGACAAGCACATGCCCGCCTGTCAGACCTGCTCAACGCCGGCGCTGCGGCCAATGACCGGCTGACCGACCTGCCCCCACCCCATCAACGGATCGATCTTGAAAACGTGGTGGTCATCGCGCCGGGCCAGACCAAGCCCACCCTTCAGGGTGTCGGCTTCTCGCTTGCGGCAGGTCACGCCTTGGGCGTGATCGGTCCCAGTGGATCGGGCAAGACGACCTTGGCACGCGCGCTGGTCGGGGCCTGGACACCTCTGCGGACGTCGGGCTCGATCAGGCTCGACGGGGCGACCTACGATCAATGGACACCCGCCGCACTGGGCCGTCATCTGGGCTACATGCCGCAGGACGTTCAACTCTTTGATGGTACCGTGGCGGAGAACATCGCCCGCCTCGACCCCAATGCCAGCAGCGAGGCTGTGGTACTGGCGGCCCAAGATGCGGGATCACATGATCTGATCCTTGCACTGCCCAATGGCTATCAGACCCGCGTGGGGGATAACGGCGCGCTGCTATCCGCCGGGCAGCGCCAACGCATCGCCCTGGCCCGCGCCCTCTATGGCCGCCCGTTCCTTGTGGTTCTGGATGAGCCGAACGCCAATCTCGACGCAACCGGCGATCTTGCCTTGGCAGGCGCGATCCGGGGCATCAAGGATCGTGGCGGCATCGTGATCGTCATCGCGCATCGGCCCTCGGCCCTGCTGCATGTGGACAGCGTCCTTGCCTTGGGGGATGGCAGGGTTCAAGCCTTCGGCCCAAAGGATGACGTGCTCAGACAAGTTCTGGCCGGGCCAAAGCCGGCCTCGCCCGCGGAAGGCCCCTCTTCCGTCACCCCCCTGCGGCGCATGGGGGCCGAAACCGATCTGCGCGAACCGGGGGGCGGCTGACATGACCACCATTCCCGACATCCCCGAAATTGCCCGCAAATCCGCCAATCGGCACGTCTGGATCGGAACCGTCCTCATCGGCCTCATGTTCGGCTTCACCGGGGTCTGGGCCGCGCGCACCGAAATCGCGGGGGCGGTCTTTGGCGCAGGCGTCGTCGTGGTTGAAACGCGGGTAAAGGACGTTCAACACCCGACAGGCGGCGTCGTGACCGAAATTCTGGTGCAGAACGGCGACAGAGTTACCGCTGGCGACCTCTTGATCCGGTTGGACGAAACGTTGACCCGCGCCAACCTGCATCTGATCACCAAGCAGTTGGACGAGTTGGCCATCCGCGAAGCGCGGTTGGAGGCCGAGCGGGATGGTTCGCCCTCACTCGTCGTGCCGCAGCGCTATCTGGGGCGCGAGGACGACCCCGAAATCGCCAATCGGATTGCCGCAGAAACCACCTTCTTGCGCAGCAGACGGGCCGCCATGTCGGCCAAGGCACAACAATTGGAAGAGCGCATCAAGCAACTGCAAGACGAGATCATCGGACTAGACCGGCAAGCAGAGGCGAAGTCCCAGGAAATCGTCCTGCTGAAAGCCGAACTCACCGGCGTTGACAAGCTAGAGACCATGCAACTGGTCACCACGATGCGCGCCAATGAACTTCGCCGCGAAGCGTTGCGGCTTGAAGGGGAACGCGGGCAACTGGAAGCAGGTATTGCCCAGACACGCGGACGCATCGCCGAAACCCGGCTTGAGATCATCACCTTGGATCAGGACTTCCGGTCTTCTGTGATCCAAGAGTTGCGCGACAACCGCGCCGAACAGGCTGGCCTGTCCGAACGGCGCATCGCGGCGGAAGATCAGCTCAAACGCACCGAAATCCGCGCGCCCCAAACGGGGCTGGTGCATGACCTTGCGATCAACAACGTGGGCGGTGTCATCAATCCAGCCGAAAGGTTGATGAAGATCGTTCCCAGTGGCGACAACCTGATCGTCGAAGCCCGCGTCATGCCGCATGACATTGACCAACTGCTCAACGGCGATGGCACGGCCTATGTCCGCTTCTCGGCCTTTGCCCAGCAAACCACGCCCGAGGTGGCCGGCCATCTCGAGTCTGTCTCACCTGATCTGAACATCGACCCCGCCACAGGTCAGACCTACTACACGGCCCGCATCACGATCCCGCAGGAAGAAATCGCCAAGCTGGATCAGAACCGCCTCGTTCCCGGCATGCCGGCGGATGTGCATTTCAAGACCGTCGACAGAACCGCCTTGTCCTACCTGATCAAGCCGATGTGGGATCAAATGGACCGTGCGTTCCGCGAAAGGTGACGGACAGTCACGCCCCCTCCAATTTGGCCGGTGATCGGGTCGCCGGAGGCCGGATTGTTTGACGCGCGCGTTTCTCGCCACGCTTCCATCTGCTTCCGCCCAACATTCCCGTCCGCGCGCAGCCAAAGCCCCCTTTGACTGACCTTGGGGCCATATCCCGAAAAACAGCGGATTTTACGGACGCGCGGGACGAGATCGGCGAAATGCCTTCCCGCGCGCAAAACGGGCTACGGGAACGAAAGGCCCACGCATCGGACAGATGACCAAGGTGACACAGTGCCGGGTTGCGCCGCCAGAAACTTCGACCGACTGGACCTTCATCGCAAGACCCGCGACTGATGGCATAGCCTAGCAAAGTCCCGTAAGGACCGGCGCTTTACCCGGCAAGACCAGACTTCCGGGCCTTTACGGCTGCCGCACCGGCGCTCTTTCGACGAAGGGCATCACGCCGCTTCTACCCCGCCCTTCACGCCCGTTATGTAGGACACGATATCATTCCCGTCCGTTTCATCTTTCCGCAGTGACGCGACGATCCGACCGCGCCGGAACACCACAATCCGGTCCACCAGATCGAAGACCTGCCGCAGGTTGTGGCTGATCAGGATCAACGGCACCCCCCGGTCTTTCAAGCCGCGGATGATGTTTTCGACCTGCGCCGTCTCTTGCACGCCCAGCGCGGCGGTGGGTTCGTCCATGATCACCAGCTTGGACGCAAAGGCCGCCGTCCGCGCGATCGACACGCATTGCCGCTGCCCGCCCGACATGTTCCGTATGGGGTTGTCCACGTTGGGGATCTTCACCGCCGTCGTCTTCAGCGCCTCCAGCGTCCGCTCTCGCATCGCCTTGCGGTCAAGGATCGAGAAGGGCCCGAAGCGGAACTTGAACAGCTCCCGCCCAAGAAACAGGTTCGACGGCACGTCCAGATCATCGGCCAAGGCCAGCGTCTGGAACACTGTCTCGATCCCCGCCTCGCGCGCCTCCAAGGGCCCGGCGAAACTCACCGGCTGTCCGTCGAACAGGATCTCCCCCGCCGTCCGCTGCTCTACCGCCGTGACCTGACGCACGAAGGTGGATTTCCCCGCCCCGTTGTCGCCCACCACCGCCACATGCTCGCCCTCGTGCAGCACGAAATTTGCATCCTCCAGCGCATGCACGCCGCCGTAATGCTTGGTCAGGCCCCGCGTTTCCAGAACGACTTTCGACATGGTCCCCTCCCCTCAGCCGCGCGTCCGCGCGCGTTGCCGCCATTGGTCCAGCACGACGGCCCCCACGATGATCGCGCCCTTCACCATCTCTTGGTAATAGGCATCCAGCTTGATCGAGGTGAAGCCCGAGATGATCACCGAAAAGATCGCCGCCCCCAGCACGGTGCCAAGGATCGACCCCCGCCCCCCGGCCAGCGACACGCCGCCAATCACCGCCATGGCGATGGCGTCAAGTTCATACATCATCCCCATCCCGGCCTGCGCCGTCAGGTTCTTCGATGTCAGCAGCACTGCCGCTACCGCCGCCAACATGCCCGCGATGGTGTAGACCAGCACCTTGTGCCGATCCACGTTGATCCCCGACATCCGCGCCGCCGCCTCGTTCGACCCGATGGCATAGCTGCGCTTGCCATATAGCGTATAGGTCATGATCAGATGGAACAGCACCGCAAGGATGACAAAGACCACCGCCGGGTTCTGCCCCTCCCATGACAACAGCCCAAAGGTCAACGTTCCCAGCAGGTCGCCATTGGCCAGATTGCCATAGCTTTCGGTCGGAAAGCTGACGGGTTGCCCGTTCGACCACCACCGCGCTGCGCCACGCGCCGACACCATCACGCCCAGCGTCGCGATAAAGGGCGGGATACGCGTATAGGCCACCAAAAGCCCGTTCACCACCCCCGCAGCCAACCCGCAGGCCAGCCCCACGACAATCGGCACGATCACCGGCAAATCCATCGCCCAATCCCCGAAGATCGCCTTGGGATTTGGGTTCCCGTTCACCATCGCGGTCTGCGCGAAACTCATCACGATCATCGCCGTGGCCCCCACGACGGACCCCGATGAAAGATCGATCCCCCCGATGATGATGACCTGCGTCACCCCCAATGCGATGATCCCGATGATTGCGACCTGCAAGATCATGATGTCCAACCGCTGCTGGTTGAAGATCGCATCCACGTTGTCGCGCATGTTGAACAGGAACGATCCGCCCTGCATGCGGTTCAGCACCTCGAAGATCACCACGATCAGGACAAGGGCCCCGAACACGTTCCATTCCGGAGCGCGCGTCCTCTTCGCCGGATCATATTTCAGGCCCCCAAGGCCATGGGTCGCATCAGCCACGGCATGCTCCTACCGCTATTGGTCGTTCCGGTCATCCTGACACAACCGTATCAGGAATAAAGCGGGGCGGCGGATGAACCGCCGCCCCCCTCTCCCTACAGGGGGATCAGTTCTTGGCCATGTAGTCGGCCATGTTCGCGGGCGTCACCAACTCGAACGGGATATAGACCTTCTGGTCCACCGCCTCGCCCGCAGCCAGCTTCACCGCCGCATCCAGCGCGCCGCCCCCTTGGGCCGCCGCGTTCTGGAACACGGTGATGTCCAACTCGCCCGCCTGCATCGAGGCAAGCGCGTCCTGCGTCGCGTCCACACCCGACACGATCACCGACCCCATATCGATGCCCGCCGCCTTCATCGCCTGAATGGCACCGATCGCCATTTCGTCGTTGTTGGCAAGGACGCCGTCGAAGGCCGCGCCGGTGGACAGCCAGTTGGTCATCAGGGTCTGGGCCTGATCACGCGACCAGTTGGCGGTCTGCTGGTCGATGACGGTGACCTTCACGGCGCATTCGCCCGCTTCCATCACGTCATAGTAGTTCTGCGTACGCTGCACAGCGGCCTGGTTCGACAGCTCGCCCTGCATCACATAGACGCTGACTTCGGTCTTGCCGGCAGCGGCCCACTGGTTGCACTGCTCGATGAAGCCCTGACGCGACGACTCCGACTCGTTCGACGCGACGAAGGCCTGATTGTCGGGCAGGCTGTCCACGTTGATCGGCTGACGGTTCACATAGACCAGCGGCACGCCCGCGGCAGCGGCGGCATCCGACATCGCCTGCGTGGCCGAGGTGTCGACCGGGTTCACGATGATCGCGTCAACGCCCGAAGCGATGAAGTTGTTGATCTGGTCCAACTGCTTGGCCACATCGTTCTGCGCGTCCTCGATCTGCACCGACAGGCCCGCCGCATCGGCCTGCGCCTGAAGCCCGTTGCGCAGCACGGTCAGGAAGTTGTCGTCGAACAGCGCCATCGACACGCCAATCCCGTCGGCCATCGCGGTGGTGCCCATCAGCGAGACGAAGCCCGCAGCGATCAGGGTCTTTTTCATGGTTCTCTCCTCCACTGTCGGTGTCCGGCACACCGTTCTCCCTACCGGACCGCCCCTTTTTCCATGGGGCGGTATTCCGTCCGCTCAGGCCTCCACGCCCGCACGGATGAATTCCATCGAAACGGCCAGCGCCGCTTTCGGATCGCTCAGGTCATGGACCTGCGGCGCAAAGGGCTCATAGCTGATGGGGCCCGTGTATCCCGCCCGGCGCAGCGCCCGGATCTGGGCCACGTTGCCCAGCACGTCATCGGCATCGACCAGCACCCGGTGCGGATCACGCATATCGTCCAGCGGGATCATGTCCTTCACCCCCGAAACGTGGACGATCCCCGTAAGTTCCGGATAGATCGGCCCGAACCCGGCCAGCGCGTGGTGAAAGGTGTCATGCACCATGAAATAGGTGCCCACCCCGCCCACGGCGTCAATCGCCTCGGCCAGAACGTCCTTGTAGCGCAATGAGCAGACCGCAAAGCCCAGCGGTTCCACCATCGCCTTCAGTCCATGCGCCTTCAGCATCGGCAGGATTTCCCGCAGCGCGGTTTCGGTCACAGTCCGGCTTGCGCCCCGCTCCGTCGCCACACCGTCATTGCGCGGGATCAAGCTCACCGCCTCGGCCCCGGCTGCGACAGCGACCTTCATCAGCGCCTCGGCCTCCGCCGCCTTGGCGTCAGACCAGTCGTTGAACATCTTCACCTCGGCCAGCGCGAGCAAGCGCAGCCCCCGCACCCGGACCGCCGCGCCGACCGCCGCAGGATCGGCCCCGCCAAAGAGCGGGCCCTTCAGGTCATTGCGATATTCCACCCCCACGCATCCCAGACCTGCCGCAAGATCGGCAAAAGCCTCCCATCCCATCTTCGGGGCCGTCATGTGGTTCAACGCAAAGGGCAGCATTCCGTAGGCTTCCTGTCTTCCTGACGTGACAGATCGTTCTGTCCGTTCCAAGAGGATTATTGGAATATTCATTCTACGAAAGGAAAAACGCACGCCCGGTCCTCGGACAGCAAAGATTCAGCGCCAATCCAGCAAAGAATGACGAAAATTCGTCATTCCTTCATCATCCCTCAAGGTTGCGCATGCCTTACCCCACAGTCCGCTGCGTGCTGACAGTTTGCGGTACAGTTTACGGCACGAAATCCGGCACAGCCGATTCCGGCCCATCGGGCAGGATTCGGCCCTCCCCGGACTTGCCGGGCGGCGCATCGTCCAATGGATGTCAGATCGCTGCCCCGGACGACAGCCTGCGGTCAAAGGGCTTCTGCCAAATGCAGTTGGATCGGCAAGAACACCTGTCCGGCCCCGCCAATCCCACCGTTCCGCACCGTCCGGATCATAAGGCTCAGCACCTCGCGGCACAGGTCCGGCAGCGGCGTTGCATCGACCATCGTGACCCACCCCTGCGCCAAAGCGGCACGGGAATCGCCGGTCAGTTCGTTGACGACGAGTGCCACCTCTCCGGGCCGCCGTGCCTGCTGAAGCGCGGCAATCGCCCCCTCCATCCCCCCACCCGCCACAAAGATTCCCCGCAGGTCAGGGTTGCGGTTCAGCAGGGTCAGCGTGGTCTCGTATGTCAGTTGTCGCGTCTCAAGGTTCACGAAGGAATCCAGCACTTCTAGGTCCGGCCGCTCCTCGCGCAGATAGGTCCGAAAGCCTGTCTCGCGCAGGTCGTGCCCGTGCCATCGCGCCCCGCCGACAAACAGCGCCACCTTCCCCGGTCCCCGCGCCGAAAGCGAGATCATCCACGCCGCCGTCCGCCCGACCTTCAGGTTGTTCAGCCCGACATATCCCGCCCGGACGCCCTGCGCGAAGTCCGACAACAGCGAAATGACCGGCACGCCCTGCGCCTTCAACTCCTCAACCGTCGCCGTGATCTCTGGGTGGTTCACCGCCGTCGCGGCGATCACGTCGCAACGGCCCGCCATGCCCCGCATCAGGGTCGCCACCTCGCTTGGTGCCTGACTGGCCGAGAACTCCAGATCAAGGCTCCCCTTCACCCCCGGCAGCAGGGCCACGGCCGACCGAAACTCGCGCGCCATGTTCTGATAGAACTCCTGCCCCTGCTTGTGCAGCAGGACCCCAAAGCGGATTGCGGGCACCGCCCCGCCCCCGCGCTCGGTCAATCGCGCCGCCGCCGGATGCCCGATCCGCAACGCCGCCTCCACCACCGCCGTCCGCGTCGCCGCCGCCACCCGCTCACGCCCGTTCAGCAGACGGTCCACCGTCGCCACAGAAACCCCCGCAGCCGCCGCCAGCGCCGCCATCCCCGGACGTCTTGCCATCACGCACCTTGATGAATTTTCGTCATTTCTATCCACCACTATGACGAAATACCGCAAGAGGTCCAGCATTTGCCCTACCAAGAAGCGGAATGATTGTTCTAAGTTGCGTTCAAGAACGGCGCGTGTCCCGCGCCATGACGGAGGATGCCATGGCCAGACGAGATTACAGCCTGCTCGGACCCGATGGCGCGCGCGCCGTAGAAACCGGGCTCGCCGCAGCGGAGTGGTATCACACAGATGTCCCCCGCAAGGTGATGAAAGAATTGATGCAGCGCTCGGACCAGCCTGCGATCCGCGACACCATGATCCTCTATGGCTGCATGATCGTCTTCGCCGCCGGGGGCATCGCATTCTGGGGAACATGGTGGTGTGTGCCCTTCTGGCTTGCCTATGGCGTCCTTTACGGCTCTGCTTCCGATTCCCGCTGGCACGAATGCGGCCACGGCACGGCCTTCAAGACCCCGTGGATGAACAACGCGGTCTACGAGATTGCCTCCTTCATGATCATGCGCAACTCTGCCACCTGGCGGTGGAGCCATGCCCGCCACCACACCGACACCTACATCGTCGGTCGCGACCCCGAGATTGCCATCATGCGCCCCCCGGCCTTTATCAAGCTGATCGGCGCCTTCTTCGGCATCCCCGAGGTGATCGACTTCTTCCCCCGCATGATCCGCAACGCCCTTTCAGGCCCGACGACCGAAGAACGGACCTTCGTCCCCCAATCCGAATGGGGCAAGGTGCAACGCGTGGCCCTGATCTATACCGCCATCTATGGGGCAACCATCGCTATGGCGATTTGGATGCAGTCCATTCTTCCCCTCATGGTGATCGGCCTGCCCCGCATGTATGGCGCATGGCACCACATCATGACCGGCCTGCTGCAACACGGCGGCCTTGCCGACAACGTCATCGACCACCGGCTCAACAGCCGCACGGTCTATATGAACCCGGTCAGCCGCTTCATCTACTGGAACATGAACTACCACGTCGAACACCACATGTTCCCGATGGTCCCCTACCACGCGCTTCCGCGCCTGCATGACACCATCAAGCACGACCTCCCCGCGCCCAACCGCTCCATCGCCGACGCTTTTGCCGAGATGTGGCCCGCGCTCCGCCGCCAACTCGCCTACGAGGATTTCTTCCTCAAGCGCGACCTGCCCCCCACCGCGAAACCCTATCGCGAGGATTTCCACCGCGCCGCTTTGGGCGACCTGCCCGACGCCATGCCCGCCGAATAAGGACGCCCCGATGCCCCAATGGATCCGCGCCTGTGCCACCGACGACATCGACGAAGAGGACCTGATCCGCTTCGACCATGCCGGGGCCACCTATGCCATCTACCATTCCCCCGAAGGCGACTTCTTCGCCACGGCGGGCCTCTGCACGCATGAGAACATCCACCTCTGCAACGGGTTGGTGATGGGCCACCTGATCGAATGCCCCAAGCATAACGGCCAGTTCGACTACCGCACAGGCGAGGCAAAGCGTGCCCCCGTCTGCGTCAACCTCCGGACCTTCCCGGTCAAGGTAGACGGCACCGACGTCTTCATCGAGGTGCCGTGATGCCCGCCCGCCTGACCGTCCGCGACCTGCTCGATCAGCGCGGCAAGCACCAATTCGCCATGCTCCGCGTCGAGACGCTGGAAGAGGCCGAAGCCGCCGAAAAGGCCGGGGTGGAGCTTCTCTCTATCCCGCCCGCCATGATTATGGACCGTCGATTCCGCGACGCCGCGCCCACCGCCTTCGCCTTCCCCGGCGACAATTTCTACGAAATCGGGGATACCGCCGATTTCCTGAAATGGGCCTTCCCTCTCTACAAGCACGGGGCGGATGGGTTTTACTGCTCTGGCTCTCTCCAGACCATCCGCGCCATGGCCGATCACGGGCTTCCCGTCTGCGGCCATGTCGGGCTGATCCCGTCCAAGCGCACATGGACCGGCGGGTTCAAGGCCGTGGGCAAGACGCTGGAAACCGCCCAACTCGTCTGGCAACAGGTCAAGGCACTCGAAGAGGCAGGTGCCTTCGCCGCCGAGATCGAGGTTGTGCCTCATGCCATCACGCAAGCCATCGCCGAACGCACCAGCCTCTTCCTGATCTCGATGGGGGCCGGTGCGGCAGGCCACGCACAGTACCTCTTTACCGACGATGTGCTGGGCCAGACCACGGGCCACATTCCGCGCCACGCCAAGGTCTATGCCGATTTCGCCGGCGAATACGCGCGGCTTCAGGAAAAGCGCATCGCCGCCATGCGGGCCTTTGCCGATGACGTGCATGGCGGCGCCTATCCCGCGCCACAGCACCTCGTCCAAAGCGAAGCCGACGTGGTCGCGGCTTTCCGCGACTGGTTGGATCGGGAAATCTGATCGGAACGCCAGATGCGGGTCGCTCTGAACGGGACGGCCCACGATGGTCCGAATGGTCCCAAACAGGGATCAATCCTCTGACCTGCTGGTTGAAGCCTTGCTAAGACCTACGCTTGGCTGGGCGGCACGTGCCAGCAGGCGACAGTTGGCGCTTGAAATAGGGTCCGGCTCGCTTAACCTGCGCGGGTGGGTTGGGGCAGAGGATCATGGACTTACTGCAAGGGATGTACGGCCCTGTCGTTCTTGGCGGGGCGATGATCGGTCTGGCTCTGGGCCTGTTGTGGGTGCTCACCCGCAGGGTCCTGTCTGCCTCTGGGATGATCGGCAGTTTGCTGGGCGGGCGCGAAGGATTGGCAGCAAGCAGCATAGCCTTCCTCGGTGGCCTGTTCATCGCGCCGTCGCTTCTGATGACCGTCGGGTTCGTTGGGCAAATGTCGGACGGCGCGACGTGGCCATTTCTCATCCTCGGGGGACTCATGGTTGGCATCGCGGCGCGTCTGGGCGGCAGTTTGATGGGGGCGATACACGGCGTGACCCTGCGGTCCAAACGCGCCGCAGTCACGCTTTCGGGGATCATGGCAGGCGCGGGCATGGCCGTGCTCCTGCGCCGGGTTCTGGACGGCGGAGGTGTCTCGTGATCCGGCTCGCGGCCCTGTTTTGCGGCTTGCTTTGCGGCGCAGGTTTGATCCTGTCGGGGCTTTTTCAACCAACACGTCTGCAGGGGCTTTTGACTCCAGACGGGGAACGGGACCTGACGCTTGGCCTTGGTCTGCTTTCGGCATTGCTTGCTGCCGGGATTGTCCTGACGCTGACCCATAGGCTGTCTCGCCCCCTTCTGGGCGGACCGGGTGAGCCGCTGGCCACTGCGCCAATCGGCAAGGCCCTGTTGGGTGGCGTCCTGTTCGGGGTGGGCTGGGGGCTTTCCGGGTATTTCCCCTTGGCCGCACTTGTCGCCATCGGCCTCTTTGCGCCGGGGGCTGCGGTGTTTCTGGCGTCGATGCTGGCGGGGATGGTTCTGTACGACATCGGGGCCAACCGCGGCCGGTTCCGGTTCGACAGGATCCGGTCAAGCGGATAAGTCGACTCCCCCCTATGAATGCGCCGATCTGCGCCCGTGGGGCCATGGCTTGCCGACAAGGACCGACATCGGGTGCTGGATCACCTTCGTCCGGCACCAATGCTCGCTCACCGCAACTGGCGGGCAACCGAAAGCCTTGTCCTGTCGCAGCGCAATCAAGACAAATCAGCAGGTGCAGGCATTGGCTTAATCCCGCCGGAAACCTGTCCAAGGATTGGGGGGCAACGCATCAAACTCATGCCGCCCCATAGGGCACATACTCCGAGTCATAGCCAAAATAGCGCGGCCCGACGAGCGCGATGCCTTCGGGGCTCTGCCATTGCGGATCACAGGGAAAGGCCAGCGCCACAAGACGCAAACCGTACCGCAGGCTGTCGGCCGTCACAGGTGCGCCACTGTCGGCATCCAGCAGCGTGATCAGGTCTGGCGTGGTGCAAACGATCTTGCCATCGCGTTCGGCCATCAGGAACTCGTTCTGGAAATCCAGACGGAAGGTATGGCCCTTCCAGTCGTCCAAACCTTCGAAACGCGCGGTGCCACGGGCAAAGCCACCTTCGGTGCGGCGATCCACATCCTTGACCCGCCCCGTGAACAACACCGCCGCGCCCAGCTTTTCGATGATTGCGCCGACCGGGTCTAGGTGTTCAGCCTTTGCCTGCCGCAGTGCCTGCCCCAGTTCCGCACAGAGCGTCAGCGTTCCCGCGACGACCGCCTTCTTCGCCACGGCCCCCGACATCGGATAGAAAGCCAGCAGCGCCGATCCGCCCATTTCTACCGTCGCCGCGCGGGCCAGCCGTTCCGTCCAAGCGTTCGATACGGTCTCAAGCACCAGCGAGTTGCCCTTGTCGTCGCATAGCACCATGGGCGTGGCCGACACGCCATGCATGGTAAATGTCACCATCTGCAATTCAGGATAGGCCCGGCCCATGCCATCCCCGTCGATCAGGGGAAGGCCCGATGCGGCGGCCACAACAAACGGCGTCGTCGAATTCACGCCGCCTGCCTCGCCACACAGAACGGCATCGATCTTGCGGCCCAGTACCGCCTCAAGCGCACGAAAGGCGTTCATCAATTCGTCGCCTTGGGGCAGCTTCTCGGTCATGACCGTGGGCGCACCCATCATGCAGACCGGCACAACCAGCGCATCATCTGCCAATTCCTGCACATCGACCAGACGGACAGGCCCATATTGCCGGATCGCCTGTCGTGCCATCAATTTGCCGACGTAAGGATCACCCCCACCGCCGGTACCAAGGATCGCGCCCCCCGTTGCGATGTCTTCCATGTCTTCGGCATAGACGGTGCGCAGGATCTTCATCGTCATCCCTCCAGCGGAACATAGGTAAGTTCGGGATAGCCAAACGCCGCAGGTCCCACGACCTTTAGCGCCTCGGGTGTTTTCAGAAGCGGATGGACCGGCAGACCGATCACCGCGACACGCTGACCGTAGCGCAGCACTTCGGTGGTCAGCGGCTCTCCGGTTTCAAGGTCAAGGTTCATGATGAGGTCGGGCACCATGATGATCGGCACATCATCGACCCAAAGCACCAGATTTTCGTTCTGGATGGCGATGCGGCCAGTCGCGCCCTGCCAGTCGCCCGATCCGGCGATGTAGGCGTGCCCGCGTGCGAACCCGCCCAGCAATTCCCGACGGATATCGATGATCTTGCCTGTGAAGAACACCTTGGCTCCGATATCGCGGACCAGCCGGTCTATCACGCTCTGGCGCCGCGCCCGCGCGTCAAGGACCGTCTGACCAATCCTCAGCGCCTGCGTCACCGTCCCCGGTATCGCTGTGCGTCGAATGAAATCCATCCGCATCGGCGCGATGGCCAGCCCCGCTGCCGCGCCCATCGCAACCGAAACATCGCGCGCAAAGCGTTCCAGCCAGAACATGTCGACCATTTCCTTGAAGACGACGACATTGCCCTTGTCATCGGCAATGGCGGCGGGCGCCGCCTTGGCGCCGTAGATGAAAAAGGTCGTCATCTGCACTTCGGGAAAGGCACGCCCCATGCCATCGCCATCGATCACCGGCAGCCCCGCCATCGCGGCGGCGATGATCGGCTCCATCGCATTCGCGCCACCAATTTCCGCCGAGATCGTGGCCGACACACGTGCGCCGACGACGTCCTCCACGGCGCGCAGGGCGCGATAGCATTCGCCCCCCTCTTCGATCTTTTCGATGCCGACCACGGGCGCGCCAATCCCGCCAACTTCGCCCACCAGCGCATCGTCCGGCAGCGCATCAAGCGGAAGGATACGAACGCTGGCCCCCTTTCGCAGAAGCTCGCGGCAGCGCAGCAGCCCGACATAGGGATTCCCACCGCCACCCGTGCCAAGAAGGGCCGCGCCTATGGCAAGCGGGCGCAAATCCTCTTCGCGCAGGGTCCATCCGCCGTCAGACATTCAGCTCTCCCACGGCCTTGACGCGCACGCGGGTCGCATTGCCGGGCAGGTAGGCCAAGGGCACATCTTCCACATCCACGATCTCGACCGTGTGGCGCGCGGCACCCGCCGCCACGGCGGCGTCGATCGCGCGCGTGCGGGCATCTTCCAGCGCCTGCTCGCGCCCGATATCCGCAAGGGCGTAGACGCGGTCAACCTCGCCCGAGACCTGCGCGATTGCGGCCCCCACCGCGTTGGCCACGGCGAAATGGTCAGGCTTGATCACCTCGAGCCCGCCGATGGGACCATCGACAAGGATCGATCCGCCGCCGACGACGATCACAGGCAAGGGTTCGGGCGACAGGCGGGACCGTTCAACGCAATCTTCCAACATGTCGGCGATGCGCGTCTGTGTGCGTGCCAGCAGATCAGCCCCAAGATGTGCCACCTTGGAGGCATCGCCAAGAACCGCCTTTCCGGCCGCGACGATCACATCGGACGTCGTCAAGGTCGCACCGCCGAAGATGAGCGCTTCCGTAATGATCCGATACCCGACCGAGCGCGGACCCACTGTCACACCCTTTGGCCCATCCACCACCAGCGATCCGCCACCAAGCCCGATGGAAAACACGTCAGGCATCCGGAAATTCGTACGCACGCCCCCAACTTCGACGGCGACGGTCGCTTGCCGCGGAAAGCCCTTTGTCAGGGATCCGACATCCGAAGTCGTGCCGCCGATATCGATCACGATGGCATCTTTGACGCCCGATAGAAACGCCGCGCCCCGCATCGAATTGGTGGGGCCAGACGCAAAGGTCAGAACCGGGAACCGTTCGGCAAAGGCCGCATCCATCAGCGTTCCGTCATTCTGCGTCAGAAAGAACCGCCCCCGGATGCCGGCCGCAGCGATGGCCTTGCGAAAGGCTTCGACCACATGGGCCGACAGGTCGCGCAGACAGGCATTCATGATCGCGGCATTTTCCCGCTCTAGCAGCCCGATCCGCCCGATATCCGACGACAGGGTAATGTGCGCCTCAGGCAATTCGCGTTGCAGGATTTCGCCCGCACGACGCTCAAACTCGGACGACACAGGCGAAAAGACCGATGTCACTGCGACCGAGCTGATGCCTTTTTCCCGGATCTGGGCGGCGATCCCCACCAGCTCATCCTCGTCGAGCGCGGATATCGGCCGCCCGTCGAATTCGTTTCCACCATGCGCCAGCCACCAGTTGTTGCCGATCACATCGCGCAGATCTTCGGGCCAATCCACCATCGGTGGCAACGATGCCGTCGCAGGCAGACCAAGGCGCACCGCACCAGTTTTCGCAAGATCGCGCCGCTGGACGACGGCATTGGTGAAATGTGTGGTCCCGATCATCACCACATCCACCGCCGAAGGCGCCAGACCCGATGCCGTCATCACCCGGTCCAGTGCCTCGATCACGCCCGACATGACGTCGGCCGTCGTGGGCGCCTTGACGCCGGCCAGAACGGCACTGCCGTTCATGATCACGGCATCCGTGTTCGTGCCGCCCACATCAATCCCGATCCTGATCATTTCCGTCCTTCCTTCGTCCTGTCCTGCTCTGCCCGGCGCAGCGCCATCAGTGCCTCTGCCGTAGGGATCTCGCCGTCGATCATGGGGATGACCGGCCGCAATGCGGCCTCTTCGTCAGAGATGACGGGAACTGACGCCAGCAAGAGGCGTGTGTAATCGTTATCAGGGGACTCAAAGACGCGGGCCACCGGCCCTGTCTCGACGATCCTGCCCTGATACAGCACGCCCACCCGATCCGCGAAATTCCGCATCAGGCTAAGGTCGTGCGAGATGAACAGGTATGTCAGGCCCAGATCCTGCCCAAGATCGACCAAAAGATCCATGACCCGCGCCTGAACCGACACATCCAGCGCCGAGGTCGGCTCGTCCAGCACCAAAAGCTCTGGCGTGACAGCCAGCGCGCGCGCGATGGCGACACGCTGTTTTTGCCCACCCGAAAGCTCGTGCGGGAAGCGCTGCGCAAAATCGCCTGGCAAGCGCACCATATCCAGCAATTCCGCCACACGCGCGGTCTGCGCAGCGCCCGCGATCCCCGCCACGGCCAAAGGCACCGCGACCGACTGCCCCACCGTCCGGCGCGGGTTCAGGCTCGCACCCGGATTCTGGAACACCATCTGGACGGGGCTGATCTTGCGGTTCGGCAGCGGGGCACCGTTAAGCCGGATTTCCCCACCGGTCGGCACCTCAAGACCCATCAGCATCCGCGCGATCGTTGACTTTCCAGACCCGCTCTCACCAGCCAGTCCGTAGACCTCTCCGCGCGCGATGGTCAGGGAAACATCCTCGACCGCGCGCACCAATCCTGTCACGCGCCCGAAGAAACCGCCGCGCCGCGGAAAATGCTTGGTCAGGCCGCGCAATTCCAGCACAGGTGCCGTCATGCCCGCGCCCCCCGCCCCGCAGCACTGCCATAGCGCGACCCACCGGTCAGGCGCGGCACGGCGGCGATAAGATCGCGCGTGTAGTCGGTCTTTGGCGCGGCGAATATCGCGGCAGTCGCCCCATGTTCGACCACCTGCCCGCGATGCATGACATAGACGTAATCCGACGTCTCGCGCACGACGCCCAGATTGTGGGTGATCATCAAAAGGGCCAAGCCCTGCGCTGCGACCAAATCCTTCAACAGCCGCAGGATTTGCGCCTGTGTCGTGACATCCAGCGCGGTTCCCGGCTCGTCGGCGATCAGCAGACGCGGTTCCGACAGCAGTGCCATGGCGATCAGCACCCGCTGCCGCATTCCGCCGGACAGCATCACCGGATAGGACGCAGCCACCCGTTCCGGTTCGCGCATCCTGACCTTGTCAAGCACCTCAAGCACACGTTCCCGGCGGCCCCGTCGATCACGGTTACGGCCCAAGCGACGGTCTGCATACTTCAGGATCGTCCCCAACTGGTCTTCGATGGTGAAGACGGGGTTCAAGGAACTCATCGGGTCTTGGAACACCATCGACATCGCCGTGCCACGCAGCGCAAGGCGGGCCGACTCTGGCATGGTCAACAGGTCTTGCCCGTCGAACAGGATGCTGCCCCCCGTGATCCGCGCGGGCGGCTGGCGCAAAAGGCCCATGATCGCCTTCATGGTCACCGACTTGCCCGATCCGCTTTCCCCCACCAGCGCAATCTGGGCCCGCGCGTCCACATCCAGCGATACACCGTGCAGAACGCGGTTGGTCTGGCCGTAGGTGGTGAATTCGATTGACAGATCCCGCACCGACAGAAGGCCTGCCATTACGCATCCTCCACATCAAAGAGGTCGCGCAATCCGTCGCCCAGCAGGTTGAACCCCAGCGCAAGGATCAGGATCACTGCGCCCGGCAGAACCGACTCCCACCAGTGGTCCGGCAGAAAGGCCGCACCCGAGGCCACCATGGTTCCAAGGTCGGGTGTGGGCGGCTGGATGCCCAGACCCAGAAACGACAGCGAGGCCCCGACAAGGATAACAAACCCTGCATCAAGGGACGTCTTGACCGCGATCGGCCCAACGCAATTGGGAAGGATCTCGCGGAACAGGATGTGAAACCTGCTCGCCCCCAAGGTCTCGGCCGCTTCGACGAATTCCTGCGCGCGGATCTGGCGCGTCAGCGAATAGACAAGCCGCGTGTGCCAAGTCCACCACAGGATTGCGATGGCAAGCATGGCATTCACAAGGCTTGGGGTCAGAACCGCTGCAACGGCCAACGCCATCACAAGCGGCGGAATCGCAAGCGCGATATCCGTCAGGCGCATGATCACGATCTCGGTCCAGCCCCCGAAGTAACCGGCCAGCAGGCCAAGTATCGTCCCGAAGGGAACTGCGATTGCCAGCACAACAAAGGCCAGCGTCAAGGAAACCCGCAGACCAAAGATGCAGCGGGTGAATTGGTCGCGGCCCACATTGTCGGTTCCGAACCAGTATTCGATCGACGGCGGCAGATGCCGCGCACGAAAATTCACCACTGCGCCGGCATGGTCAGGGTATGGGGTGATCCACGGCGCAAGCAATGCAGCAAGAACCGCAAGAATGACGATCGTCGCACCGATCAATGCCGTCGGATTACGAGAGAACCGGTACCACGTCTGGTAACCGCTGGTCATCGGAAGGACCGGGCGCTCGGTCATGTGCGGCCCCCACGGATGCGGATACGGGGATCTACCAGACCGACCAGAACGTCGATCAGCAGGTTCACAAGAACGAAGAACACGCCTGACACCATGACGACGCCCATGACCGCGTTTAGGTCCTTTTGCAGGATGGTCCGGATGCCATAGGCCGCCATACCGGGCCAAGCGAAGACCATCTCCACAACGAAGGCACCGCCGATCAGTGACGCGAATTCCAGCCCCAGGATCGTCAAGGGCGGCACGAAGCTTGGCCTTAGCATGTATTTAAAGATGCGGACCGGGGCCGGGATGCCGAAGGCGCGCGCGGCCTCCACATAGTCTTGCCGTGACACGTCGATCATGGAGGCCCGCGTCAGTCGTGCCATTTGTCCCATCGTCGCCGCAGAAAGGGCGATGGTCGGCAACAACAGGTGTCGTGCAGCGTCAAGCCACACATCTGGGCGACCATAAATCAGGCTGTCCACCAAAAGCATCCCGGTGACGTCAGCCGAAAAGGGCATATCCGGAGACAGCCGCCCAGTCGTGGGCAGGATCGCCAGCACATAGCCCGCCAAGATCTGCAGCAGCAGGGCAAGGAAGAAGCTGGGTGTCACCGCCGAGAATATGGCAAAGATCCGCACCACTGTGTCAGGCCAGCGGTCTTTCCAGTTCGCAGCGATAGCCCCCAGCGGCACACCGACAACCACCGCAAGCAGCACAGTGCACAGCACCAGTTCAAAGGTCGCGGCAAAGGTTTCGCGGATATCCTCGTTGACCGACCGCTCGGTCAACAGGGAACGGCCCAGATCTCCATGCGACAGTCCCGCGATGAACAGCCCGTATTGCGCGATGATGGGGCGATCCAGACCCAGCTTTTCCTGAAGGTCTGCCACCTGTTCCGCCGTTGCCGAAGGGCCAAGCGCCATGCGCGCCGGATCACCTGGCACGACACGGGCGATGGCAAAGATCACCATCGACAATCCGACAAGGACCAGGATCGACCAAAGCACACGGCGGATCATGAAGGAAAGGAATTCCATTCGGACACGTCCGTTGGAGAGGGGCGGGGATAGCGCGGCGCAACCGGACGGGTCCCGTTGCGCCGATCAGTCACGCGGTCAGCACTTCCACTGATAGCGGGTGAAATCGTAGTCGAAGGACTGCATGGGCACCGCGTTGAACCCGGTCAGGCACTTGTCCATCGCGTGCTGCACGGTCTGGGTCAGCAGAAAGACGTCCGACTGCATGTCCACAAGCTTGTGCTGCAATTCCTTGTAGATTTCCGCCTGCTTGGCCGTATCGCCCGTGGCACGGGCGGCATCGATCAGTGCATCAACTTCGGGGTCCTGAATCCATTCCATCGAAGCCCAGGTTCCCGCCGCCTTTGAATGATACTGCGTGAAGAACATGGAGTCGGGCGAAGGATAGGTCGGCCCAAAGAAGATCTGGTTGACGGCAGGGGTCGTCTCTACCTTGCCCGCGATTTCCGTGATGCGGTTCCAGGGGTCCGGCTGCTGCGTCACGACGAAGCCCAACTGTTCCAGATTGGCCTGCAAAAGAAGGCTAATCTCTTCTTCGAACTTGGTCCCCGCGACATAGCCCAGCGTGATCGGGATTTCCTGGCCGGCATATTTCGACTTGTCCAACTCTGCCTTGGCGGCGGCCAGATCATAGACCGGCTCGGGGATGTCACCTGCGTGGAAGTCCGAAAAGGCCTTGGGCAATGGGGTGGACAGCACGCCACCGGGGAAAATCACCTCGCGGATGGTCTGGTAATCCGTGGCCAGCGCAATGGCGCGGCGCACATGCACATCATCTGTCGGCGCGACCTTTGTGTTGAGCTTCAGATAGAAGGCCGTACCGGTATCCTGGCTGACAAGTTCGAACCGGCCCATGTCCACCAGCGCCTTGTAGGTTTCGGGCGACTGGAACTGCGACGTCATGGTCAACTCGCCCGACGCCGCCATCGACTTCACTGTGGTTTCGTCATTGGTGATGATCCAGCGCACCTCGTCGATCGGACCCGGGCCAAAGCCCTTGTAGTAATCCGGGTTGCGCGTGATGGTCATCTGCGCGCCGCGATCCCAGCTTTTCAGCGTATAGGCACCCGCCCCGGCCACATTGGTGGCCAACCATTCTTGGGCGTCGTCTGTCCCCTCATGCTCTTTCACGACATCGGCATTCAAGACCATGATGGCCGGAACCGTGGTCAGGAAGGGGGCGAAGGTCTTGGACAGGGTGAACTTGACCGACTTGGCATCAACGGCCGTCACCGCGCCGGGGGCAAGCACATCGGCGAAAAGGTTCGCAGGACCCTGATTGATGCGCAACAGCCGCTCGACGGTATAGACGACATCCGACGCCTCCACAGGCGACCCGTCCGAGAATTTGGCGTCATCACGGATCTTGAACACCACCTCGCGCGCGTCTTCCGACACGGTCCAGCTTTCCGCCAGTTCGGGCACAAGGTTGCCAGAGCTATCGACGGTGACCAATCCGTCATAAAGGTTCACGGCCGCCATGTAATCCGTATAGTCGGAAATCTTGGCAGGATCGATCGTGCCGAAGATCTGCACGGTGTTCATCGTGACGACCGTCTCGGCCCGCGCTGCGCCGCCAAGGGCGAGGCATAGAATTGCCGTGGTCGCAAGAAGGCTCTTCTTCATTCGCTGTCTCCCTGTCGGTTTCATGCGCCGTGTCGGCACTGAGGTTTGTCTCACCACAGCTTGATCTTCCGTCCGTCCCACATCCTGCGACAAGGGATGCGCGGTATAGGTTATTGCTTAAGAAGGATAGGTTCTTGCATATGCTTTCACCTTTGCCGAAAAACAGGCGCTTGGCTTAAGCCGTGGCAGGCTGTGCTGCCCTGATCGCATCGCGGCGGTTCCGAACGCCCAATTTGCGATACAGATTGCCAAGGTGGAACTTCACCGTCGCCTCGGACAGGCCCAGCGATTTGGCGATGAACTTGTTGGATCCGCCCTCGCAGATGGCGGCCAGAAGCCGCGCCTCGCGCCGCGTCAGCCCATGCGAACCGCTTGGCGCGACGGGGCCATGACCGGCCATCTCATTCAACCGCCGCAACACCGACCGTCCGGCTGCCCCGCTTTCCACGAAGTCCCGCAACCGCTTGTTTGCAAGAAGATCGACCAGAAACACACGCTGCTCGCTCAAGGCCGCGACATTGCCCAACCGGGCCACGGTATCGAACAGGGCGCGCAATCCGGCACGCGCCGCCGTAAGATCGCGTTGGCTGCGTTGCGCCTGCGCCGCCACCACACCCAGCGCCAGCCTTTGGCGGGCATTCAGCGCCGGGTTGCGCAAAAGAGCGACGACCTTGCCAAGCAAACTGGGACGCGAAGGAGCCTCTGCCGCCATCTGGCGCACCCACAGGATCGCCTGCGCCAGATCATCCCTGTCTTCGATCAAGGCCAGATCATCCCCTGCCGCTGCCATATAGGCCGCCGTGATCCTGCCGGGCATCTCTTGCAGCCGGGCGGCCGCATCCTGCCAGCGCGCCCCGTTTTGCAGGATCGCAATTTCACGCAGGTCAATCATCCGTGAAAAATGGTTGCTGCGCGCTTGGTTAAGCCGCATCCGATCCAGAAAGGCCTGCGCCGACGCGGTAGAGTACCGCTCTGTCAAGGCCTGGCTGCCATAGTGCAGGGCAAAGTCGATCAGGCTCGGCCAGATTTCCCCACGCGTGAACGCGTCCAACTCCTCGTCAAGGAAGCGGTGCAACGGTTCGCGCTGGCCAGATTCATATTCGATGCAGGCCGTAAGCAAAGCCAACAGCCGACGGTCGCCCGGACAGTCGTAACTGACCTGCAAAAGCTCGGCCTCAGCAACCGCCGCCCGGCGCCGTGCATCCGTGATGTTGCCCGACATCATCTGCATGATCGCTTCATGCAGAGCGATGTAGAACAGAAGGATGGGGACACCGGCAGCCTCGTAATGCAACCTTGCACGCTGCGCCACATCCCGCGCTTGGGACAGTCGGCGCGTCCGAACGTAAAATTCGAGGACCGAGTTGTAAAAGCTGCCCCGCATCAGATGCGCGTCCAGCGGGATTTCCTCCAGCAACCGATACACACCCTTTAGGATCGCCGGGGTGAGTTGCGCATCCTCATAAATCAACATGATAAGCCGGAAATTCCGGATTTTTGTGGAAAACGCGCTGTCGGCGGAAAAGACCGTCTCTAGGGTATTGGCCGCAGGACCATAAGCATCGGCCAAAAGGCGCCGGGCAAACGGCACTTCACCACGCTTAAGCGCCTGCATTGCCCGCGCCGCCAGCAGCGCCTCTTTCGCGCCAACGACCTCTCCCAAGGCGGTGCCGATACCGGCAAATCCGGCAAGCATCTGATTGAATGCCGCATATCCGAAGATGTGGATGCAAAAGTCTCCACCTGCTGCAGCAAAGGCAGTCAGTGCCTCGTCCATCCAGCCGGCTTGTTGCAGGGCAAGTATGCCCTCGACCGTATCACCCGCCGTGATCATGGCGCGGGCCAGTGCCAAGGCGCCCTCGGCCGTTTCACGCCGTCGATCGAACGCAAGGCTGACAGCCAGCGTCAGGATCGCCAAAAAAGCGGGATTGCCGGGCAGTTGGGGTAACGCGCCACAGGCATGAACACCCTGCCCAACACCCATGGCACGGCGCAATTCTAGCAGGTCCGCCTCTGAAACCTCGGCCAACACCTCTTCGGCAAGCCATGCGGCGACCTGCGCGTCGGGAACATCCACCGCGCCCCACAGGATCGGCCAACCCGCCGAACGTTCGACGCGCCTCTGCGCCTCGTCCGGGTCCAATCCTGCCGCAATCGCCTGTTCCAGCCCGATGCTTAGGTCCTTTGCATCCAGGATCATCGCCCCTTCCTGCAAGATCCGTCGCGGCAAACCCTGGACCTGAAATGTCGGCCGCTTGCACAGGACAAGAGGTCCCGCCTCTTCGGGCATCGTGCCGCGCCCCGTGGCACATCCGAAATCGGCAACCCGCCAGCCCAAGGCCGCAAGCTCCGCCGCCAGCCATGATTTGCCCATGCCCGCCGGCGCATCAAGCACGACCAGCGTCATGCCGGAACGGACAATACGGTCGATCAGGTCAGGGCGTGGAACATGCATACATCAAGATTAGCGCAGTCGGCCAAACCGGGTCGAGTGGCGCAGCCCACATTTTCCGGGCAAGTCCACCCCCTCTTGGACCGCCCATGACGGTTGGGCAGTCAAGGGCGGGTCAGCTTTCCTTTACCTTCGGGCTTCAAGGCCGGACGTGGACGTCCCGCAAGTTCAGTGGCGGCATTCGCGCCGATGCCCGTCATGCACAGTAGCCTGACGATGATCTGATCCGATGCACTGGCCGGGACCTGCCCGGTTGTGATCGCAAGGCTTGCCCCAATCAACGCGTGGGTGGTCAATCGCCAGACCAGCTCCGCATTCGACACCTCGAAGCGACCGGCCTGTGATGCAAGCCGCAGGTCGCGAATGGCAAAGGGCCCCATCATGCGGAACATCGCATCGGCGATGACCTCGGACCGATTGAGCATCTGCGCCCAACGCACATCGCTTGTCGCGGTGTCCAGAACCGTCCTGATCCCAAAGGCATAGACCTGTGCCGGATCCTCGAACGTGTCCGTCACTTCCTGAATTCGCAGACCAAGGTCATGCATCAGCGTTTCCAGAACCGCGATGGCAAGCTCGTCCTTGGACTTGAAGTAATTGTAGACCGTGCCTGCGCCGACGTCTGCACGTTCGGCGATCTCCAGCATCGTTGCGGCCTCGACGCCCTTTTCGGTCATGATGTCCCGCGCCGCGACGATCAGAGCGTCACGATTGCGCCGCTGGCGGCGCGCGACACGACCTTCGGCAGGGGGATTCTCTGTGTCCTGATTCATATCCGAATCATATTCAGTTTTTCGGCCAAGCTCAACGGTCCCTCCACCCTCTCGAAACGATCCCACAAATTCAATGGCTTATCAGCCCCTCTGCGTGAATTATTTTCAAACTTGACGACTATTCATTTATGGCCAATCATCATAGAAGATTGATCGTCACCACGAAAGGCGGGTGACAGGTCGACTGATCGTCCAGCAACGGACCGACCTTGGGAGGACAAGCATGACCCGTGTTCCGGGCGTCGACACCTTCGACGCCGATGTCGCCATCGTGGGCGCTGGCCCTGTCGGCACCCTTCTTGCCATCCTTCTGGGCAAGCGCGGCAAGCGCGTCACACTGGTCGAACGGTGGTCGCAGCATTACGCCCTGCCCCGCGCCGTGACCTATGATCACGAAATCGCCCGTATCTTCGCGACCCTCGGGATCGACTCGGAAAGTGATCCCGCGATCAGCTACCATGACGAGTTGTACTACTGGAAAAACCGGGATCGGCAGGACATCCAGATCGTCGATTGGCAAAGCCAGTCGGCCTCGGGTTGGCGGGTGCGCTACTGGTTCAACCAGCCCATGATGGAGCAGCGCCTTCTGTCCATCGCCGCCACCCTGCCAGAGATCACCTTGCTGCGCGGTTGGCAGGGGATCGGCCTTGATCACGACGCGCAAAGCGTCACGCTCTCGCTCCAGCGCAACCCCGAAGAAGTGGGACCCAACGGCGAGAGGCGCACCCTGCGGGCGAAGTTCGTTGCAGGAACGGACGGCGCCAACAGTTTCGTGCGCGAGTCGCTGGGGATCGAGAACGAGGACAAGGGCTACTTCTTCGACTGGCTCATCCTCGACATGATCCCGTCCTTCGACTACGTGGCCAGCCGCGGCGGAGAGCCGGCGCAATGGCAACTCTGCGACCCGCAGCGCCCCACGACCATCGTTCCCGGCGGGCCCGGCCCGATCGCGGGCGGCCCCGCGCGGCGTCGGTGGGAATTCATGGTGCTGCCCGGAGAATCGGCGCATGACCTGCAAAAGTCCGAACGGGCTTGGGATTTGTTGAAGCCGTGGGGTCTGAACCCCGACAATGCCGAACTGGAACGCAGCGCGGTCTACCGCTTCCAGGCCCGCTGGGCCAAGCAGTGGAACAAAGGGCGTTGCGTGATCGGCGGCGACGCGGCCCACCTGATGCCGCCCTTCGCAGGAGAAGGCATGTGCGCCGGGGTCCGTGATGCCGTGGCGATGGCTTGGCGCTTGAACGGCATCCTCGAAGGCAAATTCGGCCTCGATATCCTCGACAGCTACACGACCGAACGTATCGAACACGCCAAGCACTACATCAATTTCAGCCAAGAACTCGGCCAGATTATCTGCATCGCGGATGAAGGCGTGGCGGCCCAGCGCGATGCCCGCATGATTGCCGATCTCGCCGCGCGCGACGGCTCTCCGGTTCCGACGGACATCTGCCAGCTTGGGCATGGCGCCTGGTGTGAAGACAGCGCCCATGCGGGCGAGTTGTCCGTGCAAGGCATCGTCGAGGCGAACGGCAAGCGCAACCGTTTCGATCAGATCGTCGGGCAAGGCTGGGTCCTTTTGGGCCATGAGGTGGACCCGCTTCAGGCGCTCACCGAAACGCAGAGACGGCAATTCGCGCAGCTCGATGGCATCAGCGTCCGGCTTGCCCCGCCGGGCGGCAAGGGAGACGCGATCGACACCGAAGGCACGATCGGCACATGGCTTGACCGGATCGGGGCGCGATACGTGCTGATCCGTCCGGATTTCTATGTCGCGCTGACCGCCGACACGGCGGACGTGTTGCAGCACCGCTTCGCCAAAGTCATGCGCGCCCTGCACCTGACAGAGGGGCAAGCACTGGCCGCGGAATGACACAAGAAAGATCCGACCCGTCAGGAGGAGGCGGGTCGGGAACAGGCGGGACATCCGCCGCCGTGATGGACATCACCCAAGGGAGGACAGGAATGATCACTCGTCGCAGACTAATGAAATCCGGCGCGGCCTTTGCCGCCGCCGCATCGTCCGGGCTGGCCCTGCCGGTCTATGCACAGACCAAGAAGCTGAAGATCGGCTATGTCAGCCCGCAGACGGGGCCGCTTTCGGCCTTTTCGGCGGCAGACGCCTTCATGGTCGAAAAATTCCTCGCCAGTGCGCCGGGGCTTGGCCTTGATGTGGAAGTGATCGTCAAGGACAGCCAGTCCAATCCTAACCGCGCGGCCGAAGTCGCCAAGGAACTGATCAGCCGTGACGAAGTGAACCTGATCCTCGTCGCCTCTACGCCGGAAACGACAAACCCCGTCTGCTCCATCGCCGAGCAGGAGGAAATCCCCGTCATCTCTTCGGTCGCGCCGTGGCAGCCTTGGTTCATCGGCCAGCAGGGCAATCCGGGCGATCCCGGCAGCTGGCAGGAATTCGACTATGTCTACCACTTCTTCTGGGGGCTTGAAGACAACGTCGCCACCTTCATGAACATGTGGAACTCCGTCTCCACCAACAAGAAGGTGGGCGCCCTCTGGCCGAACGACGGCGACGGCAACGCTTGGGCCTCGGATGTCGGCATGCCTCCCGTCCTTGCCGCCCAAGGGTACGAGCTGACTGATCCGGGCCGCTACCAGAACCTGACCGATGATTTCTCTGCCCAGATCAACGCCTTCAAACAGGCCGGGTGCGAAATCATGACAGGTATCCCGATCCCGCCCGACTTCACGACCTTCTGGACGCAGGCCAAACAGCAGGGCTTCAACCCCAAGCTGGTATCCGTCGCCAAGGCGCTGCTCTTCCCCGAAAGCGTCGCTGCACTGGGCGAGCTTGGCCACAACCTGACGGCCGAGGTCTGGTGGTCGCCGAACCACCCGTTCAAATCCTCGCTCACCGGCGAAAGCGCCGCTGAAATGGCCGCCAGCTTCGAGGCAGCGGCACAGCGGCAGTGGACCATGCCCGTGGGCTTCGTCCACGCGCTGTTTGAAGTTGCGGCAGATGCGATCAACCGGACCGACGATCCCACCGACGGCGATGCACTGGCCGAAGCCATTGCGTCGACCAATCTCGACACCGTGGTGGGCAAGGTTCAGTGGGGCCGCGACAATGTGCCGGAATTCGCACGCAAGAACGTCTCCAAGACCCCGCTTGTGGGCGGCCAATGGCGGCGAAAGGAAGACGGCAGCTTCGACCTCGTGATTGTCGAAAATGCCGGTGCGCCCGAAATTCCGCTCGGCGGCACGCTGGAGACGCTAGCCTGACAGGCTCAGGCCCCGGCTCATGGCCGGGGCCACTTTTCCCTCTCGCAGAATTCGGGGCTTGGCCATGGCTATCCTGTCGCTGCAATCGGTGTCGAAATCCTTCGGCGCGCTCAAGGTCACGGACGATGTCACCTTCGACCTAAACGCGGGCGAGGCACTTGGCATCATCGGCCCGAATGGCGCGGGGAAATCCACGCTTTTCAATCTGATCACGGGAAACATCCAGCCGGATCAAGGCCGCGTCCTGATTGACGGTCAAGACGTCACACGGATGGCCCCGATGGGCCGGGTGCGCGCCGGTATCGGGCGGTCCTTCCAGATCCCCCAGCCCTTCGGGCACCTTTCCGTATACGAAAACCTTCTTGTGGCCGCGCGTTTTGGCGGGGAAGTCGGCGCCTCCGACGCCCCGGATTTCTGCATGGACATCCTATCGCGCACCGGACTTGCGGCCGTGGCGGAAAAACAGTCCGGCGGGCTTCCCCTGCTTCAGCGCAAACGTCTGGAACTGGCCCGCGCCATGGCGACGCGACCGCGGGTCATCCTGCTGGACGAAATCGCAGGCGGCCTGACCGACGCCGAATGCGTGGAACTGGTCGCCACCATCCGGTCCATCCATGCCGAAGGCACGGCGATCGTCTGGATCGAACATGTCCTGCACGCGCTGAACTCTGTCGTCGAACGACTTATGGTGCTGAACTTCGGGCGGATGCTGATGATCGGCCAGCCCGATCAAGTCATGGCCTCGCCCGAGGTGAAGGAAATCTATCTGGGGATCGAGGCATGAGCGACTTGTTGACCATCGCGGGCCTCACCGCCCATTACGGCGACTTCCAAGCCCTGTTCGACGTAGACCTGACACTGGCCGAGGGCGAAACCATCGCCATCATCGGCGCAAACGGAGCGGGCAAGACAACGCTCATGCGGGCCATCACGGGCGTCGCCAAGGTCACCGCCGGGTCGGTGACACTGGCAGGGGATACGATCACCCGGCTGCCCGCGCCCGATATCCTGTTGCGGGGGATCGCGATGGTGCCCGAAGGGCGACGGCTCTTCCCGTCACTGACGGTAGAGGAGAACCTGCTGATCGGGGCGCATGCCCGCACGGGCAACGGATACTGGACGCTGGACCGCGTGCAGGCCTTGTTTCCCATCCTCAAGGACCGCAGGCTAAGCCCCGGCACGGCCCTTTCGGGCGGCCAACAGCAGATGGTCGCCATAGGCCGGGCCCTCATGAGCAATCCGCGCGTCCTTCTATGCGACGAACTCAGCCTTGGCCTTGCGCCCGTGGTCATCAAGGAAATCTACGCCGCCTTTCCGCAGATCAAGGCAAGCGGCACGTCGATCATCGTCGTCGAACAGGACATCGGTCAGGCCATGCGCGTGGCTGACCATGTGCACTGCATGATGGAAGGCCGGATCACCCTGTCAGGCCGCCCTGCCGACCTATCCCGCGACGCGATCCATGACGCCTATTTCGGAGTGAGCCACGCATGATGCTCATCGACACATTGGCACAAGGCCTGCTGCTTGGCGGCCTTTACGCGCTCTTTGCAGCAGGGCTTTCGCTGGTCTTCGGGATCATGCGGCTCGTCAATCTGGCACATGGCGACCTGATCATCCTCGGGGCCTACCTGATCCTGACCATCACGACGGCCACGGGCCTGCATCCCTTTGTGGCGGTCCTTCTGGCCGCCCCACTGATGTTCGGATTGGGCTGGTTGCTTCAGACCCACCTTCTCAACCGCGTGCTGGGTGCGGACATCCTGCCGCCGCTGCTGGTCACCTTTGGCCTGTCGGTCGTCATCCAGAACGGCCTGCTGTCGGCCTTTACCGCAGATAGCCAGAAGCTGACTGCCGGCGCGATCGAGGCGCAGTCGGTCGATCTTGGCGTCGTGACCTTGGGCGTGATGCCGCTTCTGACCTTCGCCTCTGCCGTTGCGGTCATCTTCCTGCTGAACCAACTCTTCTACCGCACGGCGCTTGGCCGTGCCTTCCGCGCCACGTCGGACGATCAGACCACTGCACAGTTGATGGGCATCCGCCCGCAGAACATCTTTGCCATCGCAACTGGCACCGCCCTCGTCGTCGCAACCATCGCCGCGCTCTACCTTGGCACGCGGGCGAATTTCGACCCCTCCATCGGCCCCGCCCGCCTGCTTTATGCCTTCGAGGCGGTCATCATTGGCGGCCTCGGCAGCCTCTGGGGAACACTTGCCGGCGGCATCGTCATTGGCATGGCGCAGGCGGTGGGCGCATCGATCAATCCGGAATGGCAGATCCTGTCGGGCCACATCGCCTTTGTGATCGTCCTTCTGATCCGGCCCCGCGGGCTCTTCCCGCGGGCGAATGACTGAGGTGTCACAATGATCCTGTCCCGCCCCCTTGGTCTGGCCGTCGCATTTGCCGCGCTTGCCGTGCTGTACGCCCTGCCGACCATCGCCCCACGGGCCGTGGTTCAAGACCTGTTCGGCATCCTCACGCTGCTTGTGCTTGCGATGAACTGGAACTTGCTTGCCGGTTTCGCGGGCCTCGTCTCGGTCGGCCAGCAGGCCTTTGTGGGCATCGGCGCCTATGCCATGTTCGCCGCGATCATCCTCATGGGGCTGGACCCGCTGGTCGGCGTGCTGATCGGTGGGGTGGCCGCAGTCACCTTTGCCGTGCCGATGGCGTTTTTCGCCTTTCGGCTGAACGGGGCCTATTTTGCCATCGGCACTTGGGTCGTGGCAGACATCGCCCGTCTTGCCATCAGCCAGTGGAAGGCGCTTGGCGGCGGAACAGGCACATCCTTGCCAAAAGGCACGGCCAAGGAAATGGCCTTCGTCGAACAAATCAAGGAAATGCTCGACATCTCGTCCGCCGCCGCCGCCGATGCACTAACCTATTGGCTGATGCTGACGCTCGCAGTCGCCATGCTGGTGGCCTCCTACATCTTCCTGCGCTCGCGCATGGGGCTTGGCCTGCAAGCGATCCGCGACAATGAAAACGCTGCCCGCTCGGTTGGGGTGGACCCGGTAAGGCTCAAGGCGCTGGTCTTCCTGCTCACAGCGTTCGGCACGGGCCTGTGCGGTGCGCTGGCCTTCATCCAGATCACGCGCGTCACGCCCGACGCCGCCTTCTCGGTCATTGACTGGACTGCCTTTGTCATCTTCATCACGGTCATCGGCGGCATAGGCACCTTGCCCGGTCCCATCGTTGGCGTGGCGGTCTTCTACCTTCTGCAACGCCTGCTTGCCGATTACGGCACCATCTACCTGATCGTGCTGGGCTGCCTCGGCATCGCCGTCATGCTCTTCGCCCGCCGCGGGCTGTGGGGCCTCTTCACCGACCGGACAGGTATTGACCTGCTGCCACTCGCCCATCGTCCGCCGCGCCATGCGGCGATCCAACCCAAAGCCTCCAGCCGCGCGGCCTGACGCCATCACGAAGGACCGAACCATGACGCACTACTTTTCAGAAGACACCTCGGTCGAGACGGTCAACGCCCGCATGGGGGCCGCAACCGGCCCGCGCGTGGCCGAGGTGATGTCCTGTCTGGTCAAGCACCTGCATGCCTTCGCCAAGGAAACCCACCTGACGCAAGCTGAATGGGACATCGGCATCGATTTCCTGACAAGAACAGGCCAAATCTGTTCGGCAGAACGGCAAGAGTTCATCCTGCTCTCTGACGTGCTGGGCTTTTCGATGTTGGTCGACGCGATCAACAACCGCCGTCCGGCGGGCGCGACCGAAAACACCGTCTTCGGCCCCTTCCACGTCGCAGACGCCCCGATCCGCGCCATGGGCGACACCATCAGCCTGGACGGCAAGGGCGAAGCCTGCCTGTTCGAGGGCAAGGTGATCGACCTTCACGGCACCCCGATCGAAGGGGCCTGCGTCGATGTCTGGTCTGACAATGCCGATGGCTTCTATGACGTCCAGCAGCCGGGGATTCAGCCGAAATGGAACAACCGGGGCCGGTTCTTCACGGGGCGCGACGGGGCCTATGCCTTTCGCGGGATCAAGCCCACGTCATATCCCATCCCCGATGACGGGCCGGTGGGCAAGATGCTGGCCCATCTGGGCCGACACCCCTACCGCCCCGCGCATATGCACTTCCTCGTCACCGCGCCGGGATTCCAGAAACTCGTCACCCACACCTTCGTGGGAGATGACGCCTATCTGGAAAGCGATGCCGTCTTTGGCGTGAAAAAGACGCTCATCGCGCCCTTCGAACGGTTAGAGGGGGCGGATACCGCATGGCGCTCTCCCTTCGATTTCGTCCTGACGCCCGAGGGAGCGTAAGGCCATGCCCAACGTCAAGATCTTCGTGGACGACACGCTCTATCCCGCCATCCGCGAAACCTTGGTCCAGTCACTCGGCCCGATCCGCGACATGCTCTGCGACGATCTCTCTGTGCCGGTGCAGGCCTGCCAGTTCGCCGTGATGCCCGTTGCCGCGATGCCAGACCTGCCCCGCGTGAATGTCGAAATGGCGATCCTGCCCCGGCCGGAACGGACGCGCGACCTCATCCTTGCGCTCTGCACGAAACTGCGCGGAACGGTCGAGGCCGCGACCCGCACCCATGTCGCCGTGCGGGTCACGGCGCTTGATCCCGAAACCTACATCGCCTTGAAATAGGGATACCGGAATGGACAAGACGCTTCCCGACCTTGCCACGGCGGTGGCGGGCATCACGGATGGCATGACGGTGATGATCGGTGGCTTCGGCGGCTCTGGCGCGCCGATTGAACTGATCCATGCGCTGATCGACCGGTTCCTTGCGACAGGCCATCCGCGCGACCTGACGGTGGTGAACAACAACGCTGGCAACGGCCATGTGGGCCTTGCCGCCCTGATCGACGTGGGGATGGTGCGCAAGCTCATCTGCTCTTTCCCCCGCTCTGCCGATCCGGTGGTGTTCACCGAACGCTATCTGGCCGGACAGATCGACCTGGAACTGGTGCCGCAGGGCACGTTGGCCGAACGCATCCGCGCGGGCGGCGCGGGTATCCCCGCCTTCTACACCCCGACAAGCTTTGGCACCGACCTTGCCAAGGACAAACCGGTCGAGGTGTTCGAAGGGCGGCCCTATGTGCAGGAACGCTGGCTGAAGGCCGATTATGCGCTGGTGAAGGCGCATCTCGCCGACACGCTGGGAAACCTGACCTATCGGATGGCCGCGCGGAACTTCAACCCGCTGATGTGCATGGCGGCGGCCCGCACCATCGTGCAGGTCAGCCGGATCGTCGCCCCCGGCGGCATCGACCCCGAAGCCGTGATCACCCCCGGCATCTTCGTCCAAGGGGTCGTGCGGGTGGAAAACCCCGCACAGGAAGAAGACCTTAACCGCGCCAACGCGCGTTACCCGGAGGGGACGCAATGACCGCGAAACTCACCCCCACCCAGATCGCCTGGCGCGCCGCGCAGGACATCGCCGATGGGGCCTATGTCAACCTCGGCATCGGCTTCCCGGAAATGGTGGCGAAGTTCCAACCCCCCGGTCGGCAAGCCATCTTCCACACCGAAAACGGCATCTTGGGCTTTGGCGAAGCCCCCGTCGCGGGGTCAGAGGATTGGGACCTGATCAACGCGGGCAAAAAGGCCGTCACCCTGAAACCCGGCACGGCCTTCTTCCACCACGCCGACAGCTTTGCCATGGTGCGCGGCGGGCATCTGGATGTGGCAATCCTTGGCGCCTATGAGGTGGCCGAGACCGGCGACCTTGCCAACTGGTCCACCGGGCCCAAGGGCGTGCCCGCCGTAGGCGGCGCGATGGACCTTGTCCACGGGGCCAAGCGTGTGGCGGTCATCACCGACCATGTGACCAAGGACGGCAAGCCCAAACTCCTCAAACGCTGCACGCTGCCGCTCACGGGCGTCGGCTGCGTGACGCGCGTCTATTCCAGCCTTGCCGTGATCGACATCGAAGGCGGCCGCTTTGTCCTGCGGGAAAAGCTGCCTGCGCTGTCGATCACCGACCTGCAAGCCCTGACCGGCGCAGAGCTTCACATCCCCGCCCCCGTCGCCGACCTGATCGTGCCGGAGCTTTGAAGATGACCCCCGTTTACATCTGCGACTACATCCGCACCCCCATCGGCCGCTTCGGCGGGGCACTGTCGTCGGTCCGCGCCGACGATCTGGGGGCCATTCCCCTGCGCGCGCTCATGGCCCGCAATGGCGGCGTGGATTGGGAGGCGGTCGATGACGTCATCTACGGCTGCGCCAATCAGGCGGGCGAAGATAACCGCAACGTCGCCCGCATGTCGGCCCTGCTGGCAGGTCTGCCCGTTGACGTGACGGGCACCACCATCAACCGACTTTGCGGTTCCGGCATGGACGCCATCCTGACCGCTGCCCGCGCCATCGCGGCGGGCGAGGCCGACCTGATGATCGCGGGCGGCGTTGAATCCATGTCCCGCGCGCCCTTTGTCATGCCCAAGGCCGACACCGCCTTCTCCCGCCATGCCGAGCTTCACGACACGACCATCGGCTGGCGCTTCATCAACCCTGCGATGCACGCCGCCTATGGCACCGACTCCATGCCGCAAACGGGGCAGAACGTCGCCGACGATTACGGCATCGACCGCGCGGCGCAGGATGCCATGGCGCTGGCGTCGCAGACCAAGGCCGCCGCCGCGCAGGCCAACGGGCGGCTGGCGCAGGAAATCACCCCCGTCACCCTGCCCCAAAGGAAGGGCGACCCCGTCACAGTGGATCGCGACGAACACCCCCGCGCCACGACAGCAGAGGCACTGGCGAAGCTGAAACCCCTCTTTCCCAACGGTTCGGTCACCGCAGGCAACGCCTCCGGCGTCAATGACGGGGCGGCGGCGCTGGTCCTCGCCTCGGAACCCGCCATGAAACGCCACAACCTTCGCCCCATCGCCCGCATCCTCGGCGGCGCGACCGCAGGCGTCCCCCCCCGTATCATGGGCATCGGCCCCGCGCCCGCCTCTCAAAAGCTGATGCACCGGCTGGGCCTGACCCAATCCGACTTCGACGTGATCGAGTTGAACGAGGCCTTCGCCGCCCAGGGCATCGCCACCCTGCGCCAGTTGGGCATCGCCGATGACGACCCGCGCGTGAACCCCAACGGCGGGGCCATCGCCCTTGGCCACCCCCTCGGCATGTCGGGCGCGCGGATCACCGGCACGGCGGCGCTGGAATTGGCGGCACATGGCGGACGGCGGTCGTTGTCCACCATGTGCATCGGCGTGGGCCAAGGCATCGCCATCGCGCTGGAACGGGTGTGACAGCCCGCGAATAAACCAAAAGGCAAGACCGAATGTCCCTCTTCCTCGACCAGTTCACCACGACGATCCCCGCGATGCGCGTACGTTTCGGCGCGGGCGTCCGCCACAAGGTCGGCGAAGAGATGGACGCGCTTGGCCTGAAGCGCACCCTCATCCTCACCACCCCGCAGCAGGCAGACACGGGCGCGGAATTCGCCACCCTCCTCGGCCCCCGCGCCGCAGGCCTCTTCCCCAAGGCCGCCATGCACACGCCCATCGCCATCAGCGAGGAGGCGACGTCGCTCGCGCTGCAACTTGGCGCGGATTGCGTCCTCGCCATCGGCGGCGGTTCGACCACGGGTCTGGGCAAGGCCATCGCCCTGCGCACCGACCTGCCCCAGATCGTGATCCCCACCACCTATGCCGGGTCCGAAGCGACCGGAATCCTCGGCCAGACCGAGTATGGCCGCAAGACCACGATCACCACCCCCAAGGTGCAGCCCGAAGTCATCCTCTACGACGCCGAACTTGTCCGCACCCTTCCTGTTGCCATGACCGTGACCAGCGCGCTCAACGCAATGGCCCATGCCACCGAAGGACTCTACGCGCAGAACCGATCGCCGCTCACGACCTTGATGGCGATCGAAGGCCTGCGCGCCTTCCGCGACGCTTTGCCCCGCGTGCGGGACAATCCCGACGACCTGACCGCACGGGGCGAAACGCTCTACGGCGCATGGCTTTGCGGCACGGTTCTGGGCACCGTCGGCATGGCGGTGCACCACAAGCTCTGCCACACGCTGGGCGGTAGCTTCGACCTGCCACATGCCGAAACCCATTCGGTCATCCTGCCCCACGCCGTCGCCTACAACGAACAGGCGGCAGCGCAAGAGCTTGCCCCGATCACCGAAATCTTCGGCGGCCCCACGCCCGGACAGGCCCTTCACGCCTTTGCCGTGCGGATGCAGGCCCCGCTCGCCCTGCGCGATCTCGGGATGAAAGAGGGGGATCTCGACCGCGCGACCGAAATCGCCCTGCAGAACGCCTACTGGAACCCGCGCCCCGTCCAGTCAGGCGCACTGCGGCAGCTTCTACAGGCCGCATGGTCAGGCGACGCGCCGCGCACGTGACATAGAATTCAACGGAGGAACACATGGCAGACATCACCACCGAGGTGCTGATCATCGGCACGGGTCCGTCGGGCTCTGCCACGGCGGCTCTGCTTTCAAGCTACGGCATCCAGAACATGGCGATCAACCGCTACCGCTGGCTGGCCAACACACCGCGCGCCCATATCACCAACCAGCGCACGATGGAGGTACTACGAGATCTTGGCCGCGAGGTGGAGGAAGAGGCCTACATGTTCGCCACCCATCAGGACCTGATGGGCGAGAACATCTTCTGCGAAAGCCTCGCCGGCGAGGAGATCGGTCGGATGCAGTCTTGGGGCAACCACCCCCTCTCTCGCGCGGAACACCTGATGTCCTCGCCGACCAAGATGAACGACCTGCCCCAGACCTTTATGGAGCCGCTCCTGTTCAAGACCGCCTGTTCGCGCGGCACGCAGGCGCGCATGTCTACCGAATACCTCGGCCATGAACAGGATGCCGAAGGCGTCACAACCACCTGCCGCGACCGGCTGACGGGCAAGAACTTCACGATCCGGTCGAAATACCTGATCGGTGCGGATGGCGGCAAATCGCTGGTGGCGGAACATGCAGGCCTGCCCTTCGAAGGCAGGATGGGCGTGGGCGGGTCGATGAACATCCTGTTCCGCGCCGACCTGTCGAAATACGTCGCCCACCGCCCCAGCGTCCTCTACTGGGTCATGCAGCCCGGCGCGGATGTGGGCGGGATCGGCATGGGCCTTGTCCGCATGGTGCGGCCATGGAACGAATGGCTCATCGTCTGGGGCTACGACATCAACGGGCCAGAGCCAGAAGTGACCCCCGAATTCGCCACAGGCGTTGCGCGCCAGCTTGTCGGCGACCCGGATCTCCAGATCGAACTCCTTTCGGCCAGCGTCTGGACGGTGAACAACCGCTATGCCACGCGCACCACGAATGGCCGCGTCTTCTGCATGGGCGACGCGATCCACCGCCACCCGCCGTCGAACGGTCTGGGGTCGAACACCTCGATTCAGGATGCCTTCAACCTTGCGTGGAAACTGGCAATGGTCCTGAAGGGTCAGGCGGGCGAGCGGCTCTTGGACAGCTACAACGACGAACGCGCCCCCATCGCAAAGCAGATCGTGACACGCGCCAACCAGTCCATCGCGGAATTCGGCCCGATCTTCGAAGCGCTCGGGATGGGCGAAGGTGTCGATCCGGTGCAGATGCAGAAGAACCTGAACGCCCGCACCGAGGGCACCCCAGCGGCAGAGCATCAACGCGAGGCGATCCGCAAGGCCATTGCCTTCAAGAAATATGAATTCGACGCCCACGGGATCGAGATGAACCAGCGCTACCGATCCTCGGCCAGCGTCACGGATGGCCAGATCGAACCCGCCTTCGCGTTGGATGCCGACCTGCACTACCAGCCCACGACATGGCCGGGGGCGCGCCTGCCCCACGCATGGCTCTATCGCCGCGACAACGGAGACAAGGTGTCGACGCTAGACCTCTGCGGTCACGGGCGCTTTACCCTGCTCACCGGGTTGGGTGGCGAGGCTTGGACGGCCGCCGCCAAGGACGTCGCCAAAGAGCTTGGGATCGAACTCGCGACCCACGTCATCGGGCCGCGCCAGACCTATATCGACCACAGCGGCGACTGGGCGCGGGCCAGCGAAATCTGCGACAGCGGCTGTCTTGTCGTCCGCCCTGATCATCACGTCTGCTGGCGGGCGGAAACCCTGTCGCCCTCTCCAAAGCCCGAACTCATGAGGGCGATGCGAGCCATCCTTTCGCGCTGAACCAGTGCATGGCCGCCGCGGCAGGATCGGGGCCGCGGCGGTCCACCACAGGTCCACAAGCCCCAAGAAATCCCCGCTTTGGGCCGAAAGCAGGCCAGTATATCCAGCGCTTGGGGGGCCTTCGACCATACCCTGCCCTTTGGAACGAACGCGGCAATGGCTGGGCGGTGCAAATGACAAAGCCACCCGTGTGGGAGGGTCAAGTGTCGGGAAAAATTGACGATTTTTATGATTTCGGGGGCAAGATCAAGTGAACTGACTACGGTCTCAGTGGCGGCTTGATATAGCCCGTTTTGTCGGGCGGGAACGGCCGTCCCCTCTCTCCGGGCATTCACGCTAGCCCTCACGCAGCACTGATGTTTCCAAACGCGTCCAATTGCGCCCGCTGCTGAGCCTAGGTGTCGAACCATCGCCGGTGTCGTCGGTCGATGCGGCGCTCGCGATCATCCGCACCCTGCCGCCTGCCGACATCTTCGGTTTCAACATCGCGCTCGCCGATACGCCCTATACCGCGCGCATCGACAACACGCCCGTGGACGGCGTGCCGGTGATCCCGCCGGGCAACCCGCAGGCGCTGGTCGCATCGCTCCGCGGGGCCTTCGGCAACGGCCCGGACATGAACCCCGCGCATATCATTAGTGAATGCCTGACGAACCGGGATTGGGGGCTCGGCTATTCCTGGGTCGAGATCGGGGCGAGTTTCAACACTGCGGCCGACACCCTGTACACCGAGGGCTTCGGTCTCTCGCTGATCTGGCAGCAGGACTCGTCCATCGAAGAGTTCATCGCCAGCGTCCTCGACCATATCGACGCCACGCTCTTCATCGACCGGCGCACCGGGCTCTGGGAGTTGAAGCTGATCTGGGCGGACTATGTGGCGGCAATGCTGCCCCTGTTCGACGAGACCAATGTCGTGGACTGGGGCCGCCTCGGCCGCCGGTCGCCGTCCGATCTGGTGAACAGCGTCACCGTGCGCTTCACCGATGCCTAGACCGACGACACCGGGGCGGTCAGCGTGACCGATACCGCCCGCGTCCAGGCGATGGGGGAGGTACTGGCCACCACGCTCGATTATCCCGGCATCCGCTATCAAGGGCTCGCCGTGCGTGTGGCCGAGCGCGACCTGCGCGCGCTGTCGGCACCCCTCCTTAATGGCGAGATCGTCGTCAACCGCGAGGGCGCGAACCTTGGGCCCGGCGACGTGATCCGTCTGCGCTCGACGCGGCTGGGGGTCGATGACGTGGTGATGCGCATCTCCGAGATCGGCCAGGGCGACGGCCGCGACAATGGGATCCGCCTCAAGATCGCCGAAGATGTCTTCGCGCTGAGCGCCACTGCCATCGCGGGCGGTCGCATGCCCACCGGCACAGGTGTCGCCGCCCCGCCGCGCGCCTTGGCC
>JBDKFE010000059.1:0-4906 GCA_039798885.1 Pseudomonadota bacterium
CTCGGTCGGCGTGGTGTCGCTGATCACCGGCGCACCGGTTGCCTTGACGTTGCCAATATAAAGGTCGCCGTCCGAGAATTGCAGCTTTTCGATATTCGTCAGACGGTCAGTGCCCTCGTTGGAAAGTTCTCTCCCCGTCGTCGGATCAGTCGGTCCAGGCGTGTTGCGCTCATGGGTGATGCTGAAACTGCCGTCAGCGTTCTTAACAAGCGTATAGTTTTCCCGCAGATCCCAATAAACTGCAGTGTCGATCGCCGTGTCGTTCACATCGCCATCAAGGATCTCGCGGACGATGTTCAGGTCAGCCGCCTTGACGTCACGGGCGAACAGCGCCGATTGCAGTGTCTTGCCGCCGAACAGGACCGCGCCATTGGCAAGGCTGGTGATCTGCTGGGTCAGACCGTCGGTGGTGGCATAGGCCACGCCGTTGGCATCCAGCAATTCGATGCGGATGTTCAGCCACTTGTCGCCATCGATGATGTCGTCACCGGCCATGCCCCGGATGACATCGTCACCGCCGCCGCCCAGCAGGATGTCCTGGTTGGCATTGGTCGCCATGCGGGCCAGCTTTGTCTCGCCCGTCGTGGCTTGGGTGATGGTGAAGGTCTGCAGATGGCTGACCAATTCGCGCAGGCCGTCGATCCGGTCCACGTTCTGTTCAAGCAGCGCATTCGAGTAGGACTCGATGGGCGACGTGGCCCCGGCAATGTTCGCGCCGGCACCTTCGATCGCGCCAAGCGCATGTTCGCGACCCGTCAGCGCGTCGTCACCATCCCAGCCCGACAGACCTTCGACCAGATCAAAGCGGTCGCGCAGGATCAGGTTCGCCTGGTTGGCAAAGATGCTTATGTTCATATCGGCATTGACCGGATTGACCGACCCTTTGTGGCTGACCCAGTCAAAGCCCGCCATGCCGTTGAAGCGGTTGATCCCAAGGCCGGCCGTCATGATGTCATCGCCCGACTCCGCATCGAAATCGGTGTCGTTCTCGCCTGCCAGCATGACGTCATGGCCGATGATGCGGCTGTTGAAGAACAGCTGCGAGTTGTCGCCGGTCAGGGTGTTCATGCTTCCCTGGCCTTCCAGCCAGTCGTTACCTTCGTTGCCGTAATAGACGCCGCCACCGCCCGAGGCTGCGCGGATGAAGTCGTCGCCCTGCCCACCAAAGAGGTCCTTGGCCTCATCGCCGCCTGCCAGCACGTCGCGACCCGATCCGCCGAAGATGAAGTCAAACCCCATGCCGCCGTTGATCATGTCGTCGCCGCCCTGACCCTTCAGCACATCGGCTGCGCCGACATCGGTGCCCATGTCGGTGATGACGTCAGACCCCTCGCCGCCGTGGATATGGTCCACGCCAAAGCCGCCTTCGATATCGTCATCGCCGCCATGGCCCCACAGGCCGTCGTCGCCCGCGCCGCCGATGATGACATCCGCCTCTTCGGAACCACCGATGACAACATGCTCACCGCCCAGATACTTAAGGACGTCGGTGTCACCGTCGCCATCCGTATCACGGCGCTCGACAAGGCTGTCGTGGCCGTTCATCAGGGCAAGGATATCCACGGCCCGCGTCGGATCAGTATTGCCGATGCCGGGGTTCCACTGCTTGGCACGGTCGAATTCCAGAACCCAATCTGCCGTCTGGAAGGCCGCGCCATTGATGGACAGGCCCAGATGTTCGCCATCCGTGTTGCGCTGGATCAGGTCGGCAAAGCTGTCGCTTTCCAACTGCGTCAGCAGGTTCTGGCCCTGCGACCGCGACAGGTAGTAGAAGCGGTCATTGGTTTGCAGCATCTCCATCTGCGCTTCGAAAACAAAGGTGAAGGTCGAACCCAGCATGCCGCCGAAGGCCATCTTCGCCTCGGCCAAGCCGCCGATCCAGAAATCGACGGTGTTCAGGCCGGTCTCCACACCCGCCCAAGCGCCGGTGCCATTCAGATATTCCAGCCGGTCCGCGGGCGAGCCCACTTCATTAAAGACCAGCATGCAGGCCGCCGTGCGCTTTTCCTCCATGGTGGTGGCGGCAACGATGGACGGGTGTGTGCCATAGGCGGCAATGAAGTTAAGGACCGAGATCGGGTTCTTCAGGTTCGCCGCAAAGTCCGTCCAGCTTGCATAAGGTTTCAGATAGGTGTTGCCGGTCTGTTCAAAGAACTGCGCGCGGGCCTCGTTCAGCGACGGGATGCCGGTATCGCGGGCGCGGGTCATATTCAGCGCCCCAAGGTCAAGCGGCAGCCCGACAAGGTTGTTGCGCAGCGCCTCGGTCAGGAATTCGTCGATCTCGTTGCCGTGCTGGCGGGTCATGCCACGCAGGATGGCACCGGCCGCAGCATGGGCATCGACACCCTGTGCGTCAAAGGCCACCGGGTTAAGGAAGACATCGAACAGGGTTTCCTTGGTCAAGCCCAGTTCGTTTTGCTGATAGCCGAACATATCGACCGTTTCGTTCAGCATCGAATGGCCGAAACGATAGACGACCTGCGCGAATTCCTGGCTGATGCCGACCGGAATTTCTGCGGTGTTCGAAAAGACGAAGGGATCGATCTGCGGGGCGATAGCGCGGACGAATTCTTCGAAGACGAGGTGCTGATAGACCTGTTCGGTCGTCATCCGGCCAGTCTGGAACAGGCGGTCGCCATCCCACACCAGCGCATCCTTTTGGGCCTGCGACAGGGTGGCAAGGTTGGTGTTCACGGGCAGATCAACGATCAGATATTCGTTCAGCAACGCCACGTCGGTCGAACCAAGCAGCATTGCCTTGACCGCGTCGATTTGACGATTGTGCTCGCTGTGGAAGATGGTGTGGACCGCCGTCAGGGCGATGTTTTCGTTGCCACGGCCATCACCCACGATGAAGTGGCGGTCCAGCAGTTCGTTGTCATAGGTCAGCAGCGTGCCACGGGCATCGGTCTGCTGCGTGCCCATGGCGCTGACCACGGTGTCCGCGTCGGCGACGGCAATTCCGTTCGGGTCCGCGTCATGGGCGATATCCATCAGGAAGGGACGCCCGGTCGAGGCGGTCGCCGCACCAGCGACGGGGGCCGCCGGATTACCTTCGACCAACGCGCCGTTGGGCATGACAAACTGCGGGAAGCCGTTCGCGCCGGGAATGAAACGGCCATAAAGGTCGGTCAGGATCGCCGGCACAGAATGGGCGTTCACGTCCGCAAGCTGGATGCCCAGAACGTTCAGTGCTTGCGCCTTCAGGTCGGCCCAAGTCGGCGGTCCACCCGCAGCGCCTTCCAGCATCTTGCCGGTGGCGACAGGCGAACCGTCCACAAGGATGTATTCGCGCAAGAAGACCTGATGCGACGGGTTCGACGTATAGACTTGGTTCAGGTCGATCCACGGCGTGGTCTGGTTGACATTCTCGCGGATGTCATCTGCCGTGCCGAGGATGCCGTCCGCACCGGGCTGGTTGGTGGCGCGGGTCAGGACCATGAAATTGGTCGGGCTGCCCGCCACATAAAGCGGGTCATCGGGCTGCAACGGAATGAAGACGGACCCCGAACCACCCTTGTTGGTCTGGTCGAGGCCGTGGTCAAAGAACTGCCCAAAGATGGTGAAGAAGCTGTTGTAGGGCGCGGTATCGCCAAGGTCGGCGGCCACGTTGCCCAGCAGGACCGAGATGCCTTCCATCTGGATGCCATTGGCGACCAGCAGTTCTGCGACGACCGGGTCGTGAATGGCCAGCAGGTGGTCCGCTTCGGTCGGGGCTGCGGCATTGGCACCCAGCGCCGCCTTATAGGCATCATAGATGACCGAGGTCTTGGTCAGGTTGTCCGCACCTGTCACGCCATTGATCGCCAAAGCGGCCGAAATCGCGGCAAAGTTACCCAGAGTCTGGTCCGAAACGAGGTTCGAGATGGTGCGCGGCTGGCTGTCATAGACCGAACCGCTCACCTGCGCATAGCTGGTGGGCGCGCCGGTGCGGATGTTGGCTTCGGCCGCGGCCCAAGTCGGGGTCAGCAGGCGTTGCATCGCCTGATCTGCGGCACCGCTGTTCACCATGCCAAGCTGGAAGTTGTTCAGCTCGCCCGAAACCGTCCGCAGCCCGGCGGGCACAAGCGGGTTCGTCACAAGATTAGCCAGCGAAGCGCGGGGATCTTGTCCATTGGCGATTGCTGCGCTGTGCGCTTCGGCAATCTTGATCTGTTCGAGGATAAAGACGATGTCGTTAAGGTTCAGCGTGACCATCTGAGGCGTTCCCTGTGCTGTATAAGACTGACGGACAGGGGGGCCTGCCCTTTCGGATGGCCCAATGATCATGAATTGGGGGGTCGGAACAAAGGCCGAGGGTCCCACTCTGTTTTGAAATAGGTATAACCAATCTTCAGACAAAAGTCTGATGATTGCACGACCCTCAAACGACCAATTTGATCCGAACAATCACAATCAGTCGCATCAGGGCGCGGAGTCCCCCTGATTTCATTGCACTATATCTGACAATGCGAGTGATTTTCAAGCGAAATGCGAAGCAATCGCATTCGCAGTCACGACAGGCTCTCGGTCCAGATGTCGGACCTGCAATCATCTGATTCCGCTTGTTTTTTGCAATCGGTTCGCATTCGCATCCCATTGCATACCGAAATCGCAGCTTCGCGCGCCATGAACCCACGACCCCAACCGCGTTCGATCGGCCAAAAAGAGATTCGCCCCACCTCTCCGTGACCGCCGCGATCCACCCTGACATCCGCCCCGCCGCCCACCGCCTGCGGATCAGCCTTATCCGCCGGGCGACGGCGGGTCTGCCGACCATGCCCCGGCCAAGGGGCCCCGCCCGCCACCCGCCCACGAGTCATCGGACCGGATCCGCATCCGCCCGCGGTCCCGACACCATGCTCAGATCCGCCACCGCCTGACCGGTGGCGTCCTGTTCACTTCAGCTTGATGCAGAAATGCTTGC
>JBDKFE010000060.1:0-13483 GCA_039798885.1 Pseudomonadota bacterium
GACGGTGCCATTGCCGGTCAGGTATTTGGTGGCCGAGTGGACGACCAGCGTCGCGCCATGTTCGATGGGGCGGCAGAGATAGGGGGTGGCAGAGGTGTTGTCGACGATGAGCGGCAGGCCGACCTTGTCGGCCACGCCCGCGACCGCGTCGAGGTCGGTGATGTAACCGCCCGGATTCGCTATGGATTCGCAGAAGATGGCGCGGGTGTCGTCATCCACGGCGGCCTCTAGCGCGGCGAGGTCGTCGAAGTCGACGAACTTCGCGGACCAGCCGAAGCGTTTGATGGTCTGGCTGAACTGGGTCATCGTGCCGCCGTAGAGGCGGGTGGAGGCGATGATGTTCCGGCCCGGCCCCATGAGCGGGAAAAGCGCCATGATTTGCGCGGCGTGGCCCGAGGAGCAGCAGATGGCACCCGCGCCGCCTTCGAGGGCGCAGACGCGGTTGGCCAGCGCCGAGACGGTGGGGTTCGTCAGGCGGGAATAGATGTAGCCGATTTCCTGTAGGTTGAAGAGTTTGGCGGCGTGATCGGCGTCGCGGAACACGTAAGCCGTTGTTTGGTATATCGGAATCTGGCGCGCGCCGGTGGCGGGATCGGGGGCGGCCCCGGCGTGGATCTGGAGCGTTTCGAAGGCAAGCGGACGGTCGGTCATCGCGGTTCTCCTCCCTGCGGATGGCGGTGGGCGGAGCGTAGGGGATGGGGGGCGGGCTGTGAAGGGGGGATGGGAAGAAGGGGAAGGGGCGTTTGTTTTCAGAGGTTTGGCGGTGGGGTTTTTCCGTCTTGCGCCCTTGGCGGGGAAGGATAGCCTGCGGGGGCTGCGATGGAGGAGACCTTGCGATGCTGACGCCTTTTCACCTTGCGATCCATGTGCGCGATCTGGACGAGGCGCGCGCCTTCTATGGCGGCGTGCTGGGCTGCGTTGAGGGGCGGTCGGCACCGACTTGGGTGGATTTCGACTTCTTTGGCCATCAGTTGAGCCTGCATCTGGGGGAGCCGTTCCCCAATGCCGCAACGGGTAGGGTGGGCGAGAAGATGGTGCCGATGCCGCATTTCGGGCTGGTGCTGCATCTGCCCGATTGGCAGGCCTTGGCCGCGCGGTTGAAGGCGGCGGGGGTGGTGTTCGTGCTGGAGCCGCAGGTGCGGTTTCAGGGGGAACCGGGGGAGCAGTGGACGATGTTCTTTTGCGATCCGTCGGGGAATCCGGTGGAGGTTAAGGGATTTCCGACGATGGAGGGGGTTTTTGCCCATTAGGGCAAGGGGTTGGTTTGCAGCGGCTGTACCGGGTTCTGTGCCGGAAACTGTACCGCAAAGTGTGCATACAAATTTGGAGAGATTTGGGGGCGGGATTTTGGTTAAGGGTGCGGGGGTGCACAGATTGAGTTGGGTGGTTTCGAATGGGGTGGCGGGGTGAACCCCGCCAAACGGAGGCGTGCTAAGGCGCGGCGGTGGGATTGGCCCGTGGCCCAAAGCCACGGGCCGCGCACGACCCGCCCCACCGGGTCGTGCGCCAGAGGCGCCCGCCCCGGCAGGTCGTGCGCGGCCCTACCGGCGGACGGTCGCAACGCCCCACTGGGGCCTTGCGACCGTCCTTGAGCTTTTGGCCAGAGAAGGCGTTTAAGATTTACGTAAATTACGTAATCACCCCCTCATGCCCTGTCATCCTTGGGGCTGCCCATGACGACGAAGGTCGTGATGCTTTGCACCTGCGCGAGGGTGCCGAGCACTTCGGTGTGCCAATGCTTGTAGGCCGCGAGGTCGGCGCATTCGACGCGCAGAAGGTATTCCACCGTCCCGGTGATGTTGTGGCATTCCGTCACCTGCGGCGCGCGGGCGATGGCGCGTTCAAAGGCCTCTTGCGAGGCCTTGGTATGGGTGTTCAGGCCCACGGTCACATAGGCGGTGAAGCCGATCCCCAGTTGAACGGGGTCGAGGACGGCGCGGTAGCCTTTGATGAGACCGGACCGTTCCATCTCTTGCACCCGGCGCAGGCAGGCGGAGGGGGAGAGGCCGACGCGGTCTGCAAGGATCAGGTTGCTGACCCGGCCATCGCGGCGGAGTTCGCGCAATATGCGGGCGTTTATGTCGTCGATCTTCGTCATTTGTTGTTCAGGATGCGCCGTGGGCGCTGCATTTGCAATCCAGATGCGCGGAAAGGGTGCTAGGGATTGCGTCATGACATATGAGCTTTTCCTTGCCCTTGTGGGCTTTGCCTTCGTCACCTCGGTCACGCCGGGGCCGAACAACATGATGCTGCTGGCGTCCGGCGTGAATTTCGGGCTGCGGCGGACGGTGCCCCATATGCTGGGGATATCGGTCGGTCATTCGGTCATGGTGTTTCTGGTCGGGCTGGGGGTGGCGGGGGTGTTTCTGGCGCATCCGCTGGCGCTGACGGCGCTGAAGGTGGCGGCGGTGGGATACATGCTGTGGCTGGCGTGGAAGATCGCGCGGTCGGGCGCGCCGGGGGAGGGGCGGGCCGTGGGGCAGCCGATGACCTTTCTGCAGGCGGCGGCGTTCCAATGGGTGAACCCGAAGGCTTGGGCGATGGCGCTGGGGGCGGTGGCGGCCTATGTGCCCGCGCCTTCGGTCGGGGCCTATGCGCTGGTGGCGGTGGTGTTTGCCGGGGTGAACCTGCCGTCGGTCAGCCTGTGGGCGGCGGCGGGGCAGGGCTTGCGGCGGTGGCTGGAGGGGCCGGGGCGGCTGCGCCTGTTCAACTGGGGGATGGCGGGGTTGTTGGTGCTGTCGCTGTGGCCAGTGGTGTGGATGGAGGTGTGAGGGTGTGAGGCGCGATGAAGAAATCGTCCAGTGGACGATTTCCGCGCCGAACGCCCGGCCCGTGGCCGAGCCGGGAGCGTCGTGCGCGCCCCGTGGCTTTGGGCCACGGGGCAGACCTGACGGTTGCGCTTTTGGACTGGTCGAATACTGCGCTATCGCACCCACAACCCCGCCCGCTTGATCGCGTTGCGGATCGCCTGTTCCTTGCGCGGCAGGTTGGCGCGGTCAAAGAGCGCACGGACCTCGCGCCCCTGACCCTTGTAGAGCATCTTCTTGAACGGGCCGTAGTCCGACAGGACCTGCTTCACGCGTTTGTCGGCGGCGACCTCTTCCATCACCGCCACGACCTCGTCGCTTTCGCGGGCGAAGAAGAGGGGCAGGATGCGCCAGTGGCAGGTGAGCGCGCCGTCCAGCCCTGCGAGGTCCGGCCCCGGGCGGCCCCCGCCAAGCGCGTGGATCACAAGGGGCAGCGCGATTTGGTCAAGCCATGGGTCAAGCGACTGGCAGGCGAGTTCCGGGCCGGGGGCGCGGCGGATTTCGGTGGCATAGCGCAGGAACAGGTCGCCAAAGCGGCGGGGGCTTTCATACAGGAACCAGCCTGCGTTGAAATAGAGGTAGCGCTGCCAGTATTCGTCCGGCTGCGTCAGGTCGAGCGAGGCGGCGAAGTCCAGCCCGAAGCGGCGGTAGAGCGCGCCCCAGATGCCGGTGTAGCCCGGACCGTAGAGGTCGGGCTGGGGCCATGTGCCTTCGCGGTTCATGCTGGCGGTGGGGCGGGTGAAATCGGGCGTCAGGGTCGAGAGGTCGCCCGTGATGATCGTGTCGGTGTCGAGGAAGAGGAAGGGTTCGTCGGGGATATGGGCCAACGCCTCGATCTTGTTGCCGTGGGGATAGGTGGCCCCAAAGGCGCGGCTATCGAAGGGGATCACCTCGGCCCCCAGATCGGCGAGGAGGTCGAGCGTGGCGGGATCGGTGAGGTGCGGGTTTTCGGGCCAGAGCCTGCCGGGGCGGGGGGTGGCGATGAGGAGCCGACCCTTGAAGCCGGGGGATTTCAGGCGAAGCGAGGCGGCGAGGAGGACGGCTTCGTATTGCAGCCTGCCGGATTGGCCGATGCAGAGGATGTTGAACGCAGACACTGGTTACTCCGGCGACGGTCAGCTGGGGGTGAAACGGAGCGAGAGGCAGGACATCCCGCCATCGAGTTTCGCGCATTCGGAATTGCCGATTTCCACGACGCTATAGCCCGCGTCGATCAGGCGGTCGCGGGTGGCGGGGAAGCCTTGGGCCATGAGGACGGTGTCGTTGAAGCGGATGGCGTTGGCGGCGGCCTCTTCGCCTTGGGCGGTGTGGATCACGCGGTAGCCGTCAAAGCAGCCAGAGGCGGCGAGGCGTTCGGTCGAAAGGATGGTTTCGGCATCCAGAAGCGAGCAGTCGGTCTTGAAATGCAGGACGCCGGGGGGGGTGTGAACCTCGCGCAGGCTGTGGCCCCATGCGGTGACGATGGTGCGGAGTTCGTCGATTCCCGCGGCGTCGGTGCGGGCGGAGCGGCCGACGAGAATCTCGCGCCCCGTGACGAGGATGTCGCCGCCTTCGATGGTGCCGGGGCCTTTGATCCAAGCGACGGTGGTGTAGAGGGTTTGCAGGTGGGGGGCCATTTCCGCCGCCTCGCCCAGACGGGTGGGCGCGCCGGGGCGCATGATGATGGCGCCTTGGGGCAGGCAGAGGGCGGTGTCTTCGACGAAGACAGAGTCGGGATAGGCGTCGAGGGGGTCGAGGTCGATCACCGTCGCGCCGGTGGCGCGGAGAGTGGCGATATAGGCCGCGTGATGGGCCTGCATCGTGGTCAGGTCTGGGGTGCCGGTGTCGATGGCGCGCAGGCCTTGGGTGATGCTGCGCGCGGGGCGGCGGGTGATGGCGTGAGTGAAGCGGAAGGAAGCGTCGGTCATGTCACCATCCATAGCAGGGGAAGGGATGGTGGGCGACCCTGGAATCGAACCAGGCATGGGTCTCCCCGGCGGAGTTACAGTCCGCTGCCGCACCTTGCAGCTCGTCGCCCGACGCGAGGCGGGGGATAGCCGAGGGGGGAGGGGGCGTCAAGGTGGAAAGAGGCGGGAAATCCCGCTTGCATCGGGGGCGGTTCGGGGGACATGGATGGGGGACGTGGCGAAGGGGATTTGCGGATGAAGCCGGGCAGCAAGAAGCCGACTTGGGTGATCGACAAGGAACGCGCGCGGCGGGCCGAGGCGAAGGAGACGGTCTGGCTGTTCGGCATCCATGCGGTGCGGGATGCGCTGTTGAACCCCGCGCGAGAGCGGGTGCGTCTGGTCGTCACCAAGAACGCCTTTGACCGGCTGGCCGATGCGATTGCCGCAAGCGGGATGGAGCCGGAGGTGGTGGACCCGCGCAAGTTCGACGTGCCGATCGACGAGGGGTCGGTGCATCAGGGGGCGGCGCTGGAGGTGCGGCCCTTGAATTGGGGGAAGTTGGCGGATGTGGCGATATCGGGCGCGGGGGCGCCCTTGGTCGTGCTGCTGGACCGGGTGACGGACCCGCATAACGTGGGCGCGGTGCTGCGGTCGGCGGAAGTGTTCGGCGCGCGGGCGGTGATCGCGCCGCGCCATCATTCGGCACCGGAGACCGGGGCGCTGGCCAAGACGGCGAGCGGGGCCTTGGAGCGGCAGCCCTATCTGCGGGTGACCAATCTGGCCGATGCGATGGTCGAGTTGAAGGAGATGGGCTTCGTGCTTGTCGGGCTGGACGGGGACGGGACGGTGACCCTGTCGGAGGCGCTGGCGGGGCTGGGGACGCGGCCTGTCGGGCTGGTGCTGGGGGCCGAGGGGCCGGGGCTGCGGGACAAAACGCGCGAGACCTGTGACGTGATCGCGCGGATTCCCTTTGCGGGGGCGTTCGGGTCGCTGAACGTGTCGAACGCGGCGGCGGTGGGGCTGTATGCGGCGTCGCAGAGGTAGGGTTGGAAGACAGGGTGAAGCGCGCTTGCGCGCGGTTGTTGGCCAAGCGGAATGCCGGGGGATGACCTTGGGGTGTAAAGGACATGGGCGCAACGGTTAGGTCTGGCCCGTGGCCCAAAGCCACGGGCCGCGCACGACGCTCCCTGCCCGGCCACGGGCCGGGCGTTCGGCGCGGAAATCGTCCACTGGACGATTTCTGTTCGCGCCTCACCCCCACCGGGTCGTGCGCTTGAAGCGCCCGCCCCGGCAGGTCGTGCGCGGCCCTACCGGCGGCGGTGCGGGTGGAATTGGGTGTTGCCGGGGCCTTTCGCACCGCCTTGTCTGTGTTGCGGGTGGAACTGGGTGCTTTGCGCGTGGGGCGGGGCCCCTCGGCACCATTCCGCCCAATCTGCATCACGAATGTGGGAAGGGAACTTTAATTCCCCCGCGCGGTTTCTATGTCACAGTGCAGAGGTTCGGGTTCGGAACACCCGTTTCTCATTCACTGTCCCTCGTTCCGCGACTTGGCGCCCGGCCGCAGAGGCCCGGGCGCCTTTTTCTTGGGAGCCACGCGCATGACCGATGACGACATCCGCCGCATCCTGACATCCGTCCGCACCATTGCCGTGGTCGGCTGGTCGCCCAAGCCTGACAGGGCAAGCCACCGCGTGGCAGAGTTCCTGAAGCGCAAGGGGTTCCGGGTGATCCCGGTCAACCCCGGTCAGGCAGGGCAGGAGGCGCTGGGCGAGGTGGTGCGGGCGTCGCTGGCCGAAATCGGCGAGGCGGTGGACATGGTGGACATCTTTCGCCGCAGCGAAGAGGCGGGGGCGGTGGTCGATGAGGCGCTGGCGGCGCTGCCGGGGCTGACGGCGGTCTGGATGCAATTGGGCGTGGTGGACGAGGCCGCAGCGGCGCGGGCGCGGGCCGCGGGGGTGGAGGTGGTGATGGACCGCTGCCCCGCCATCGAGATGCCGCGTCTGGGGCTGTGACGGGGGGCCCGTCCGCGCTTGCGCGATGCGGGCCTTCTGGCGAGGATGCCGTCAACCCGGAGGGCAGAGCCGATGACAGAGCCGCATCCCCTTGACGTCGTGCCCCCCGCGCGGATCGCCCGGCTGGTGGAGGAGGTGGGCATCCGCAAGGCGCGGCTGGCCTTTGTGCCGATGCTGGCGCTGGCGGTGCTGGCGGGGGCCTTCATCGCCTTTGGCGCGATGTTTTTCACGGTGGTCGTGACGGAAAGCGCGTTGTGCTATGGGCCCACGCGGCTGATCGGGGGGATGGCGTTTTCGCTGGGGCTGATCCTTGTGATCGTGGGCGGGGCGGAGTTGTTCACCGGGAACAGCCTTGTGGTGATCGCTTGGGCCAATCGCGACATCACGACGCTGGCGCTGCTGCGGAACTGGGGGATCGTCTATGCGGGCAACCTGATCGGCGCGGTGGCGACGGCGGTCTTGGTCCACCTGTCGGGCATATTGGCGGCGGGGGGCGGTGCCGTGGGCGAGACGGCGGTGGGGATCGCGACGGCGAAGCTGGCTTTGGATCCGGGGGCGGCGTTCTTTCGGGCGGTGCTGTGCAACGTGCTGGTCTGTCTGGCGGTCTGGATGTGCTTTGCCGCGCAGAGCGTGTCGGGCAAGGTGCTGGTGATCCTGTTCCCCGTCACGGCCTTTGTCGCGCTGGGGTTCGAGCATTCGGTGGCCAACATGTATCTGCTGCCCGTGGCGATGCTGCATGCGGGGACGGGGGATATGGCCGCGATGCTGGTCAATCTTCTGGTCGTGACGGCGGGGAATGTGCTGGGCGGCGGTGTGTTCGTGGCGCTGGTCTATTGGGTGATCTATATGCGCGGGCAGGGCGGTGCGGGCCCGGGCGGGGCCTAGCGGGCGGCGGTTTCCGGCGTCCCTTGGGGCGCGGCTGCGCGGGGGTCAGCCGCGCGCGGCTTTCTCGGTCAGGCCGGAGGTGCCTTCGCGGCGGTCTAGTTCGGCCAGCACATCCGCGAGCGTCACGTCACGGGCGGCGAGCATGACGAGAAGGTGGTAGAGGACATCCGCCGCCTCTGCCGTCAGCTTCGCGCGGTCGCCCTTCACGGCTTCGATGATGGCTTCCACCGCCTCTTCGCCAAATTTCTCGGCGCATTTTTCGGGGCCTTTGGCGAGGAGCTTGGCGGTCCAGCTGGACTCTGGGTCCGCGCCTTTACGGGCGGCGATGGTGGCGGCGAGGCGGTCGAGCGTGGTCATGAGAGCCTCATCGGGATGCCGGCGGCGGCCATGTGGGCCTTGGCCTCGGCGATGGTGTGGTCGCCGAAGTGGAAGATGGAGGCGGCGAGGACGGCGGAGGCCCCGCCGAGGGTGACGCCTTCGACGAGGTGGTCGAGGGTGCCGACGCCACCGGACGCGATGACGGGGATGGGGACGGCGTCGACGATGGCGCGGGTGAGGGGCAGGTTGAAGCCCGCGCGGGTGCCGTCGCGGTCCATCGAGGTGAGGAGGATTTCGCCCGCGCCTTTGGCGGCGACGGTGCGGGCGAAGGCTATCGCGTCGATGCCGGTGGGTTTGCGCCCGCCATGGGTGAAGATTTCCCATTTGCCGGGGGCGGTGGTCTTGGCGTCGATGGCCACGACGATGCATTGCGACCCGAAGCGGTCGGCGCTGCGGGCCACGACATCGGGGTCGGCCACGGCGGCAGAGTTGAAGCTGACCTTGTCGGCCCCGGCGAGGAGGAGGGCGCGCACATCTTCGGGCGTGCGGACGCCGCCGCCGACGGTGAGCGGCATGAAACACTGTTCGGCGGTGCGGGTGACGAGGTCGAACATCGTGCCACGGTTTTCGTGGGTGGCGTGGATGTCGAGGAAGCACAGCTCATCCGCGCCTGCGGCATCATAGGCGCGCGCGGCTTCCACCGGGTCGCCCGCGTCGCGCAGGTCCACGAAGTTCACGCCTTTGACCACGCGGCCATCGGCCACGTCGAGGCAGGGGATGATGCGGGTCTTGAGCATGGGGGGCCTTGCCGGTCGGCGCTGTCAGCGACGCAGATAGCGGATCAGGTGGACGAAGGCCAGAAGGAGGAGCGCGACCGCGCAGAGGGCGGCGAAGGGGAGCGTGACAAGCCCGAGCCAGTGCAGCGTCATGGCGGTCGTCAGGGTGTCGGACAGGTCGGTGCCGAAAACCATGCAGGGGGTGAAGCCGCCCCCGTCGGTCATGCAGCCCATGCCCCGCGCAAGGGCGAGGGCGGCCAGCGCCACAAGGACGGGAAGGAGGCAGAGGAACAACAGACTGCCGAGGACGAGGTAAGCAACACGCATGGGCACAAGGATAGCGGGGTGAAAGAGGTTTGTCTTGGGCAAAGGTTGGGGGTGGGGATTGGCCGGTGGCCGGTGGCCGTGGCGCGACGGGGCGGGATTTCGGCCTTCAGGCCTTGAGCGCCCTGAGCGCCGAGGCAAGGTCGATGGCCCCATCATAGAGGGCGCGGCCAGAGATGGCCCCGGCGATGACGCCGGTGTCGCGCAAGGCGATCAGGTCCTCCATCCGCGAGACGCCGCCAGAGGCGATGACGGGGATGGTGACGGCGCGGGCCAGTGCCTCGGTCGCGTCGATGTTGGGGCCGCCCATCGCGCCGTCGCGGTCGATATCGGTATAGATGAGGGCGGCGACGCCCGCATCTTGGAAGCTTTGGGCGAGGTCGGTTGCCATGACATCCGTTTCGGTCGCCCAGCCCTTGGTCGCCACGCGGCCCTTGCGGGCGTCGATGCCGACGGCAACCTTGCCGGGGAAGGCGCGGGCCGCTTCGCGCACCAGCGCGGGGTTTTCGACGGCGACGGTGCCAAGGATCACGCGGGAGAGGCCTTTTTCCAGCCACATCGCGATGGTCGCCATGTCGCGGATGCCGCCGCCGAGTTGGGCGGGGACGGTGACGCGGGCGAGGATCGCCTCGACCGCCTGCGCGTTGACGGGCTGGCCTGCGAAGGCGCCGTTGAGGTCCACGAGGTGCAGCCAATCGCAGCCCGCCGCCTGAAACTTCGCGGCCTGTGCGGCGGGGTCGTCGCCAAAGACGGTGGCGGCGGTCATCTCTCCGCGCAGGAGGCGGACGCATTGACCGTCCTTCAGGTCGATGGCGGGGTAGAGGATCATGGCGGCATCCTTTGGCGGTTGCGCGGGCGCTTTGGCATGGGGCGGGGCGTTGGGCAAGGGGCGTTTGGGGCGGGACGGCGGGGGCGCGACCCAACGTCAGGCTTGATCGGTGGCATCGGTTGGGGATGATGGGGGCAGTGAAGGGCCTTTCAGGGAGGAGCGGCCGATGAAGCGGGTGATGGTGGCGATGGTTCTGGGACTCGGCTTGGCGGGGGCGGCCCATGCGGCGGACCCGGTCGAGGGCGTGTGGCAGACCAAGCCGGATGACAATGGGAATTTTGGGCATATCGAGATCAAGCCCTGCGGCGAGGCCTTTTGCGGCACGCTGATCAAGGCCTTCGATTCGGCGGGCAATCCGGCGGAAAGCCCGAATATCGGCAAGCAGATCGTTTGGGACATGATGGCGGCGGGCGACGGGACCTATGAGGATGGCAAGGTCTGGAGCCCGGATCGGGACAAGACCTACAATTCCTACATGGTGCTGGAAGGCGACGGTCTGTCCGTGAAGGGCTGCGTCTTCGGCATCTGCCGCGATGGCGGAACCTGGACGCGGGTGAATTAAGCCGCAAGGTTCGGGTCGCGCCTGCGGGTGCGCCGGGATAGAGGGGGTGCGGGGGGCGTGGCCTGTCGCGCCCCTTTTCCTTTTTGTCCGGGGGGACCATGGGGCGGCGGGACTGGGCTCTGCTTTCGGTGCTGGCGGTGCTGTGGGGCGGGTCGTTCTTCTTTGTCGAGTTGGCCTTGGCGGGATTGCCGCCTTTGGCGGTGGTCTGGTGCCGTGTGGCCTTGGGCGCCTTGGTGCTGGGGGTCATGTTGCGGGCATGGGGGGTGGCCTTGCCGGCCGGATGGGCGCAGTGGCGGGCGGTCGCGGTGATGGGGGTGCTGAACAATGCGCTGCCCTTTACCTTTTTCGCCTTGGCGCAGGGCCGGATCGGGGGTGGGGTGGCGGCGATCCTGAACGCGATGACGCCGATGCTGACGGTGGTGGCGCTCTTCGCGCTGGCGGGCGAAAGGCCGGGCATCGGGCGGGTGCTGGGCGTGGTGGCGGGGCTGGCCGGGGTGGCGGTGATGATGGGCGGCGCGGGAGAAGGCGAGGGTTGGGCCAAGCTGATGTGCCTTGCGGCGGCGGGGTGCTATGCGCTGGCTTCGGTCTGGGGGCGGCGGCTGTGGCGGATGGGGGTGGCGCCGATGGCCGCGGCCTTTGGTCAGTGCCTGAGCGCGGCGGTGCTGTTGGTGCCGGTGGTCGTCGCGCTGCGGGTCTGGGAGGGGGTGACGGCGGGGCCGGTGGAATGGGCCGCCGTGGTGGGGCTGGCGGTGCTGTCCACGGCGGTGGCCTATGCGATCTTCTTTCGGCTGTTTTCCACGGTCGGGGCGGTGAATGTGCAGCTGGTGACCTTTGTGATCCCGGTGGTGGCCGTGGGACTTGGGGTTTTGGTGCTGGGTGAGCGGCTGGAGATGCGCCATCTGGGCGGTGCGGCCCTGATCGGGTTGGGGCTGGTGGTGATCGACGGGCGGCTGTGGCGGCGGATCAGCAGGTGATGCGGCCCCGGCGTTCGCCGCTGTCGCCTTGGAAACTGGCGGCGATGGGGGTGCAACCCGTGGCAAGCGTCACGGCGCGAAGCATCTGGGCGGGGATGTCTCGGCGCTGGGTCGGCGTGGCGTAGCCGAGGCGGATGACCTGCACGCGATTGGCATCGCGAAAGACGATGTAGCTGCGGCCCTGCACCACGACATCGCTGCGCTGGGCGTCGAAGAACTGCGGTGAGGGCGAGGCGCAGGCGGCGAGGAGGAGGAGGAGGGTCAGGAGCGGGCGCATCGGGACTGGCAACCTTGGCACGGGGGACTGCGGGGCAGGATGCTGCGGCGGGGGGCCCGTGGCAAGCGTCGCAAAGCGGAGCCGCTGGCGCGGCGCGGCGTTTCTCCCCCTGCGCGGCTTGCGCCGCACACGGGGCCCCGGGGGGCTGTCTGCCCCCGTCGGCCATGCGGCCGACTCCCCCGAGGATATTTGAGAACGGAAAATGCAGGCGGCGCTTTCCCATTTTCCGTCTTCAAATATCCCGGGGGAGAGCGGCGGAACGCCGCTCCGGGGGCGGCGCCCCCGCGCGAGCCGGAGCGAATGCGGAGGCGAGGGGAAGGGAATGCGCGGGGCACTTTGCCCCGCGCGCCTTTGGGCATTGGGGGGTCAGGGGGTCCAGCGCAGGAAGTTGGCGATCAGGCGCAGGCCGGTGGTCTGGGACTTTTCCGGGTGAAACTGGGTGCCGATGATGTTGTCCCGGCCCACGATGGCGGTGATGGGACCCGCGTAATCGACATGGGCGAGGAGGTGGGCGGGGTCGGCCACCCTGAAGTGGTAGGAATGGACGAAATAGGCGTGGTCGCCCGTGGTGATGCCCGCAAGCACAGGGTGGGGGCGGTCGATGACGAGGTCGTTCCAGCCCATATGGGGTACCTTGAGCCTGGGGTCGGCGGGGGTGATGCGCGTGACCTCGCCGCCGATCCAGCCGAAGCCTGCGGTGTCTTCGTATTCGCGGCCCCACGTGGCCAGCATCTGCATGCCGACGCAGATGCCGAGGAAGGGTTTGCCTGCGGTGACGCCGTCCGAGATCGCCTCGAACAGGCCGCCATAGCTGCCCAAGGCGCGGCGGCAGGCGGGGAAGGCGCCGTCACCGGGCAGGACGATGCGGTCGGCGCGCGCGACATCTTCGGGGCGGGAGGTGACGAGGATGTCGCCTGCGCCCGTTTCGGCGGCCATGCGCTGGAAGGCCTTTTCGGCGGAGTGGAGGTTGCCGCTGTCGTAATCGACGAGGACGGTCAGGGGCATGGGTTTGGCGTCCGTTCGGGACGGGCGCGCGTCAGAGCGCGCCCTTGGTGGAGGGAAGGGCGCCCGCCATGCGCGGGTCGGGTTCGACCGCCATGCGGAGCGCGCGGGCGACGGCCTTGAAGGCGGCCTCGGCGATGTGGTGGCTGTTGATCCCGTGGATCAGGTCCACATGCAGGGTGATGCCGCCATGGGTGGCCAGTGCTTGGAAGAATTCGCGCACCAGTTCGGTGTCGAAGCTGCCGATCTTCTGCGTCGGGAAGGGGAGGTTCCAGACGAGGAAGGGGCGCGCGGAAAGGTCGAGCGCGCAGGCGACCTGTGCGTCGTCCATGGCGAGGTTGAAATGGCCGTAGCGGCGGATGCCGCGCTTGTCGCCGAGTGCCTTGGTCAGGGCTTGGCCAAGGGCGATGCCGCAATCTTCGACGGTGTGGTGGTCGTCGATATGGAGGTCCCCCTCCGCCTTGACCGTGAGGTCGATGAGGGAGTGGCGGGCGAGTTGGTCCAGCATGTGGTCAAAGAAGCCGACGCCGGTGTGGTTGTCATAGGTCCCCGTGCCGTCGAGGTTGACGGTGACGGCGATCTCGGTTTCGGCCGTCTGGCGGTGGATTTCGGCGGTGCGCATGGTGGTCGGCCCCTGATGCTGGCTCGCGGGCCTTATAGGGGGTGGGGGGCGGTTTGGGAAGCGGCTCAGCGGTCGCTGGAAAGGGGCGCGCGGCGGGGGCCGAAGAGGGCGGCGAGGGCGAGGAGGAGGCCTGCGACGGTGGCGATGGCCCCGGCGGCGGAGACGGTGAAGGAGAGGCCAAGCAGGCCGGGGAGGTAGCCCGCAGCCAG
>JBDKFE010000061.1:0-123552 GCA_039798885.1 Pseudomonadota bacterium
CATTACGAATGACGTGCTCTACCAGCTGAGCTACAGCGGCATCCTTCTCGGCACAGGCCCTACTATGGCCCTACCCACAATTCAACCCCCTGCCTAACCCCTTGGCTTCACACATCTTTCACAAGCGGACAGGTCCCTTGTGATTGACGCCCTCGACCAGTTTGGCGGCAGTGGCTTGGTGGCGGGCTATTAGCACCCCTCTTTGGCAGTGTGTAGCCCCCCTTCGCAGAAAAATGCGCGCCCCGCGCTTTTCCCCATCAGCCGGCGAAATCGTCGATCACGGCCACGCCGGGCGGCATCGGCCCGTCAAAGGCGCGAAGTTCCGCGCTGGCACCGGACAGGGGCACCGTGCGGGCGATCAGAGGGGTCATGTCCACCACCCCGCGCGTGATCATATCCAAAAGCGACGGGTACTTCCACGCAGGCATCCCCCGCGTGCCATAGACGGCCAACTGCTTCATATAGACCGCGTTCATGTCGATCTCCATCCGCGCGGTATGGCCCGTGGGCAATCCCACCTGCACATGCCGTCCCAAGGGCCGCAGACAGTGAAGCGAGGCATTGGCCGTCGCGGCAATCCCCAGCGCCTCGATCGACACCTGCGCGCCGCCCCCCGTCGCCTCGACGATCCGCGCGGCCACGTCACCATCGCGGGCGTCGAAGGCATGTTCCGCGCCAAGGGCCAGCGCATGCTTAAGTTTTTCTGGCACCACGTCCACCACCACGACCCGCGCCCCCAGTGCCCGGCCAAGCAGCAGCGCCGACAGCCCGATTCCCCCTGTGCCATGCACGGCCAGCCATTCGCCCGCCCGAATCTCGGCCCGGCCCGTCAGCGCATGCCACGCCGTCGTCACCCGGCAGCCCAGACCGGCGGCAAGGACGGGCGTGATGCTCTCAGGCAGGCGCGCAAGGTTATGACTGCGCGGAACGGATATGAATTCGGCATATGCCCCCGGCTCCCCGAATCCCGGCACGCGCTGCGATTTGCAGATGGTGGATTGGCCGGACCGGCAGTCCGGGCAGTCCCCACAGGCAAGGATGAAGGGCGCGATCACGCGATCCCCCACCCGCCAGCGCGACAGCGGCCCCGCCTCCACCACCTCGCCGCAATACTCGTGGCCGGGGATGGCACCGGGCTTCACACGGGGATGTTCGCCCACCCAGCCATGCCAGTCGCTGCGACAGATGCCACAGGCCAGCACCTTCAGGACCACCCCGTCCGGCTCGCAAACGGGATCGGCGACCTGCTGCAGCGACAGGTCTTCGCGATAGGCTTTCAAGATGGCGGCGCGCATGATCTTCCCCGTTTCAATCGGGGTCAGCGAAGCACCGCGCGGTCAGGATGGCTAGGCCGAAGCCGACGCCCCCGGTCGCGTTCAAGCCGCAGATGTCAGAGGATTTCGACCCGGTAGCTTTCGATCACGGTATTGGCGAGCAGCTTTTCGCACATCGCCTTCACGTCCGTCTCGGCCTGCGCCTTGTCCGTCGCGGCGAGGTCCAGTTCGATCACCTTGCCCTGACGCACGGCATTGACGCCCGCAAAGCCCAGCGTGCCCAAGGCATGACGCACCGCTTCGCCCTGCGGGTCAAGGACGCCGTTCTTCAGCATGACGGTGACGCGGGCTTTCATCGGTTCCCCCAAGGCTACGGATGCGAATGGCGCTGGCAATAGCGCCCTGCCCCCGCCGGGGCAAGGCCAGATGGCATCAGTTGATCAGCGTGGGCTTCGTCGTATGCGTGACGTTCGACGGCAGCACGCCCAGACGGCGGGCAAGTTCCGTATAGGGATCGGCAAGCGGCCCCGGCTCGCGCACCACGCCGTCCCGCTCCATCGCCTCTGAGGCCGAGCGCATGTCCCACAGGCGGCAACTGTCGGGGCTGATCTCATCCGCCACGATCAGGCGCATGAAATCGCCTTCCCAGATGCGGCCCACCTCGATGCGGAAATCGGCAAGGCGGATGCCCACCCCCATCATCACGCCCGACAGGAAGTCGTTGACGCGCAGCGACAGCGCCACGATGTCGTCAAGGTCCTGCTGGCTGGCCCAGTTAAAGGCGATGATATGCTCTTCCGACACCATCGGCGTGCCGAGGCGGTCGTCCTTGTAATAGTATTCCACGATCGGGCGCGGCAGCGGCGTGCCTTCCGGGATGCCCAGCTTGGCCGAAAGCTCGCCTGCGGCAAAGTTCCGCACCACGACTTCCAGCGGGATGATCTCGGCCATGCGGACCATCTGTTCGCGCATGTTCAGGCGGCGGATGAAATGGGTGGGCACGCCGATGGCGTTCAGGCCCGTCATAAAGAATTCCGACAGGCGGTTGTTCAGCACGCCCTTCCCTTCGACCGCCGCAGGGGCGGGAATGGCGGGGGTGGGGGCGCTGTCATCCTTGAAATACTGGATAAGGGTTCCGGGCTCGGGCCCTTCGTACAGGATCTTTGCCTTGCCCTCGTAGACCTTCTTGCGGCGTGCCATGAATGCTCCGGTTCAACGCAGAAGGCGGGGCAACCCGAGGGGTCCCCGCCTGTTGATCGCGCTATAGTCCAACCCGCCCCATCCCGCAAGGCGCGAGGGGGTCCCCGACGGGCGTCGCGCAGCGCTCCCCTTGCACGGGGCGCGGGCTGGGGGCATATGAGGGGCAGTGCCAAAACGGATCAAGGGGCCCGACATGACCACCTTCGACGATCGCGAAAATGCCTTCGAGGCCAAATTCGCCCATGACGCCGACATGCAGTTCCGCGCCGAGGCGCGGCGCAACAAACTTGTGGGTCTCTGGGCGGCGGGGCTTCTGGGCAAATCCGGCGACGAGGCTGCGGACTACGCCATCACGGTCGTGAACGCCGATTTCGCCGAAGCCGGGATCGAAGATGTGGTCCGCAAGGTCGCGGGCGATCTGGCGGGAAAGGCCAGCGCCGATGACGTGCGTGCCAAGATGGCCGAACTGCTGCCGGTCGCCAAGAAACAACTGATGGACGAGCTTTGAGGTCACGCCTCAGCGCGGGACGGCAAGGGGCACCCTGCGGGGTGCCTTTTGTATTTGGCCCCCGTCCAAGACCACCGTTCCGCGGCTACCGCAGCCCCATCTTGCCCTTCCCCTCATCATCATCATGCACATATTCGATTTGCCCCCGCCCGTGCCGCATGGCAGATCAGGCAGAACGACTTTCCAGAAAGGTGCCCCATGGCCGATGCGCTGACCGAGCTTCTCTCCACCCGCGACTGGCTGATGGCCGATGGCGCGACGGGGACGAACCTGTTCAACATGGGCCTCTCGTCCGGCGAACCCCCGGAACTGTGGAACGTGGACCAGCCCGACAACATCCGCACCCTCTACCGCAACGCGGTCGAGGCGGGGTCTGACATCTTCCTCACCAACACCTTCGGCGGCAATGCCGCGCGGCTGAAGCTGCACAACGCCCAAGGCCGCGTGCGCGAACTCAACCGCGTTGGCGTCGCCTTGGGGCGTGAAATCGCGGATGCCTCTGGCCGCAAGGTCGTCGTGGCAGGCTCTGTCGGTCCCACGGGCGAAATCTTTGAACCCATGGGCACCCTGACCCACAAGGACGCGACGGAAATCTTCCACGAACAGATGGAGGGAATGAAGGAAGGCGGCGTCGACGTCCTCTGGATCGAGACCATCTCCGCCCCCGAAGAATACCGCGCGGCGGCAGAGGCCGCGAAACTCGCAGGCCTGCCGTGGTGCGGCACCATGAGCTTTGACACGGCAGGGCGGACGATGATGGGCGTGACCTCTGCCGCGCTGGCGGACCTTGTCGAAAAACTGCCCAACCCGCCCATCGCCTTTGGCGCCAATTGCGGCGTGGGGGCATCGGACCTGATGCGGACGGTGCTGGGCTTTGCCTCCACCGGGACGGAACGTCCCATCATCGCCAAGGGCAATGCGGGCATCCCGAAATACCATGACGGCCACATCCACTATGACGGCACGCCCGAACTGATGGCCGAATATGCCGTCCTCGCCCGCGATGCAGGCGTACGCATCATCGGCGGCTGCTGCGGGACGATGCCCGAACATCTGCGCGCCATGCGCGCCGCGCTGGAAAGCCGCCCCAAGGGCCCGCGCCCGACGCTTGAAGACATCTCGACCCATCTCGGCGGCTTCTCCTCGGCCTCGGACGGCACGGGCGACGATGCCGGGGCACCGCGCCGCGAACGGCGCGGTCGGCGCGGGTAAGGCAACCCGCCAGCAGACCCCTTCCCTGCACGACATCAGCGTGGCGGCCGCCCCGGGGGGGGCGGGACGGCCGTCACCCGTGCCTATGGGCCCGGGTGAGATCCGACCGTTGCACTCTTGCGCGCCATTCTTTCGGGTCCGCCGCACCCCCGCAACCGCCCCTTGCACCCCGCCCCATCGCACCATAAGAAGCGCGCGGAAATTCGGGCCGTGCGGGGGGGATACATGCCGCTTCTCGTGATGAAATTCGGGGGCACCTCGGTGGCCGACCTCGCGCGTATCGAAAACGCCGCGAAGAAGGTTCAGAAAGAGGTGGAGCGCGGCTATGACGTCATCGTCATCGTCAGCGCCATGTCCGGCGAGACGAACAAGCTCGTGGGCTATGTCGAAGGCACCTCCAAACTCTACGACGCCCGCGAATATGACGCGGTCGTGGCCAGTGGCGAAAACGTGACGGCGGGCCTGATGGCGCTGCGCCTGCAAGAAATGGGCATCCCCGCGCGCAGCTGGCAGGGCTGGCAGGTCCCGATCCAGACCACGGCACAGCACGGCTCCGCCCGCTTTGTGGACATCCCGCGCGCCAATATTGACGCGAAGTTCAAGGAAGGCTTCAAGGTCGCCGTCGTCGCGGGCTTCCAAGGCGTCAGCCCCGAAGGCCGCATCACCACCCTTGGCCGGGGCGGCTCTGACACCACCGCCGTGGCCTTCGCCGCCGCCTTCGCCGCCGAACGCTGCGACATCTACACCGACGTGGACGGCGTCTACACCACCGACCCGCGCGTCAGCGGCAAGGCCCGCAAACTGGACAAGATCGCGTTTGAGGAGATGCTGGAACTCGCCTCGCTGGGCGCGAAGGTCCTGCAGACCCGCTCGGTCGAATTGGCCATGCGCTACAAGGTGCGCCTGCGCGTCCTCTCATCCTTCGAAGACACCGACGAAACGTCCGGCACCCTTGTGTGCGACGAGGAGGAAATCATGGAAACGAAAGTCGTCTCTGGCGTCGCCTTCAGCCGCGAGGAAGCCAAGATCACCCTCTTCACCATCGAGGATCGCCCCGGCGTCGCCTCGGCCATCTTCGGCCCCTTGGCCGATGCGGGCGTGAACGTGGACATGATCGTCCAGAACATCAGCGAAAAGGACTATGACGACGCCCATCCGGGCGCGGTCACCGACATGACCTTCTCCTGCCCGATCAATCAGGTCGAACGCGCCAAAAAGGCGATGGAAGACGCCAAGGCCGAAGGCAAGATTGGCTATGACGAATTGATCGTGGATACCGACGTGGCGAAGGTGTCGGTCGTGGGCATCGGCATGCGCTCGCACGCGGGTGTCGCCGCCCGGATGTTCAACGCGCTGGCGGCCGAGGGCATCAACATCAAGGTCATCTCCACGTCCGAGATCAAAATTTCCGTCCTGATCGACCGGAAATACATGGAACTCGCCGTGCAGGCCCTGCACGACGCGTTCGAGCTGGAAAAGGCCTGATCCGTTCCCCGCAAATTTCTTCGAAGAAATTTGCAAAATCTTTCGGCAGCTTTTGCCCCCGCGCCCTGCCGCGGGGGATGTCAATCCCGGCATCCGGCAGGGTCGCCCGTCCTCATGACAGGGGTTCCGCAAGCCCTGTTCCTGTGGTCTAAAGACCGCAACAGGGACAAGATATGAAGATGCCGGAACGGACGGAAAGCGAAAGCCGCAAGCTCTTGCGCCGATTGCGCGACACGCTCGCCACGACCGGGGGCGGGCAGGACAGGCTTGACCGCATCACCCACCTCATCGCCGACTCGATGGGGACAGAGGTCTGCTCCATCTACCTCTTCCGCGACGCCGAAACGCTTGAACTTTGCGCCACCGAAGGCCTGCGCCCCGAATCCGTCCACCAGACGCGGATGAAACTGGGCGAGGGGCTGGTGGGTCGCGTAGCCCGCTCGGGCCTGCCCGTCAACACCGCCAACGCCCCGCAGGAAAAGGGCTTTCGCTACATGCCGGAAACGGGGGAAGAGATTTACTCCTCTTTCCTCGGCGTGCCGATCCAGCGCGTGGGCGAAAAGCTGGGCGTCCTTGTCGTGCAGTCCAAGATCGCGCGCGAATTCTCGGAAGACGAGATCTACGCCCTCGAAGTCGTCGCCATGGTGCTGGCCGAGATGACAGAGCTTGGCGTCTTCAACGGCGATGCCGACGGGATGCGCGCGCTGCACAAGCAATCGGTGATGATCCGCGGCGGCACCGGGCAGGAAGGCGCCGCCGAAGGGCGCGTCTGGCTGCATGAACCCCGCGTGGTGGTGACGAACCCCGTCGCCGACGACCCCCTGACCGAGATCGACCGCATCCGCGAGGCGGTGGGGAAACTCCGCGTCTCGGTTGATGACCTTCTGTCCGCCGAAAGCCTTGATAAGGATCAGAAGGCGGTTCTCGAAGCCTATCGCATGTTCGCCAATTCGCGCGGCTGGCTTAGGCGCATGGAAGAGGACATCCAGCGCGGCCTGTCGGCCGAGGCGGCGGTGGAAAAGGAACAATCCGCCGCCCGCGCCCGTCTGGAACAGGTGCCCGACGCCTATCTGCGCGAACGGCTGCATGATCTGGACGATCTGTCCAACCGCCTGCTCCGCATCCTGACGGGCCAAGGCACCGACACGGGCGCGACCATGCCCGAAAACCCCATCCTCGTCGCCCGCAACATCGGCCCCGCCGAACTTCTGGACTATGGGCGCAAGCTGAAGGGCGTGGTGCTGGAGGAAGGCTCCGTCGGCTCTCATGCCGCCATCGTGGCCCGCGCTCTGGCCATCCCCCTCGTGATCCATGCCGACCGTATCACGACCGAGGCGCTGAACGGCGACCCGATCCTTGTCGATGGCGACCAAGGCATCGTCCACCTGCGCCCCGAGGAAACCGTCGCCCGCGCCTTCCGTGACAAGATCGCCATGCAGGCGGCGGCGCAGCAGCGCTATGCCTCGCTGCGCGGCCTGCCCTCGCAATCGAAATGCGGCACGGTCACCACGCTGATGATGAATGCAGGCCTCATGGCCGACCTGCCCAGCCTTGATGGGTCTGGGGCCGAAGGGGTTGGCCTTTTCCGCACGGAACTGCAATTCCTTGTCCGCAACAAGATGCCCCAGCGCGCGGAACTCGCCGCCCTGTATGCCCGCGTGATGGATGCCGCCAAGGGCAAGCGCGTCGCCTTCCGCACTTTGGACATCGGGTCCGACAAGGTCCTGCCCTATATGAAGCCGCAGGACGAACCCAACCCCGCCATGGGCTGGCGCGCGATCCGGGTGGGGCTGGACAAGCCGGGCGTCCTGAGGATGCAGTTGCAGGCGCTGATCCGTGCCTCCAAGGGCCGTCCGCTGACCGTCATGTTCCCCTTCATCACGGAACTGTCGGAATTCCAGACCGCCCGCGCGATGGTGATGGGCGAATTGCACCGCGAAAAGTCGCTGGGCCACCCCGTCCCCGCCCGGGTCGAGATCGGCGCGATGCTGGAAACCCCGTCGCTGGCCTACGCCCCCCGCGCCTTTTTCGAACTGACCGATTTCGTCTCCATCGGCGGCAACGACCTGAAGCAATTCTTCTTCGCCGCCGACCGCGAGAATGAACGCGTCCGCCGCCGTTACGACACGCTCAACGCCTCGTTCCTTGGCTTCCTGATGCAGATCATCGCGCGCTGCGAAGAGACGGGCACCCCCCTCTCCTTCTGCGGCGAGGATGCCGGACGGCCCGTCGAGGCGCTGGCCTTCGCCGCCCTCGGCCTGCGCGCCCTGTCGATGCGCCCGGCGAGCATAGGCCCGGTGAAGGCCCTGCTGCGGCGCGTCGACCTGTCCGAGGCGCGGTCGGTCATCGACCGGGCAATCGCCGACGGGGCGGAAAGCGTGCGACCTGCCTTGGTCGATTGGCTTGCGTCCCAGCCCGAGTGAAGGGGACATTCTGTCCCCTCTTGGCCTGCGGCCAATTCACCCCTTGAGGATATTTGAAGACGGAAAATGACGGCAGGCTTAGGCCTTGGTCACCTTGGGCGGGGTGGCGGCCTTGGCAAAGGCGCTGAGGATCTCTTCTGCGCCGTGCTGCTGGGCCAGTGCCAGAAGGGCAAAGCGGATTTCCGCCATCTCGCGGTAGTAGCGCAGAAAGGCCGCGTTCAGCGCGGCACCCGCCACCGCGCCCAGCACCGGGACGGCCTGCGTCGCCAGTTTCTGCCCCATCGCGGCGGCAAGTTTCGGGGCGACGGACTGGATCACCTGCGCGATGGCGGGTCCCGTGACGGTCAGGCGGGCGGACAGGAACGAGGTGTTCACCCCGTCATCATCGGCCAAGGGGCTGCCTGCGGTAAAGACGCGCAGGCATTCGGCGCGGATCGCGGGGTCGTCCGGGTCGAACCCCGCCTCGCGCGCGGCGCGGCGGATGGCGTGCAGGATAACGGTGATCGTCACCGGCATCTCGGCGATCGAGGTCGCGATGCCCCCCGCGCCGCCGACGGCACCCGACACCACAGCGGCGGCAAGCGGCCCCTGCCGCCCCATGTCGGGCAGGCGGTCCCCCGCCCCCGCGATGCCATGCGCCGTCATCAGGGCCTTTTCCACCACCGCGCCGATCTGGGCCTTCACCCCGTCGGGCAGCGCTGCGATGCGATCCTCGACCGCACCACCCAGCCTGTTCACGATGGCCATGACAGGCCCGTTCGCGCGGCGATAGCGGCGGGCAAGCGCGCGGATTTCGGCGGTGCGGTCGGGGGCGGCGATGGCGGGCAGGGTGTCCATGGCCCGAATGTGGGGGGCATCAGCCCCCGGCGCAAGGATCACGTCGCCTTCGTCACTGCCCCATGCACCCCGTCCCACGCCCCCGCCTTCAGCGCCAGCCCCAGCACGCGGTCGGGGTTGGTGGGGGGCGGCATCTCCACCCCCGCAAGCTTGTGGAACCCGAAGCGCGCGTAATAGGGCGCATCCCCCACCAGCATCACCCGTTCCCAGCCCAGCCGCCGCGCCTCGGCAAGGCTTTCGTTGATCAAAAGGCCCCCCAGCCCCTCGCCCTGCCGTGTCGGGTGGACCGCGACCGGCCCCAGAAGCAGCGCATCCTGCCCCCCCACCTCGACCGGCCAATAGCGGATCGCCGCCGCCAATATCCCATCCCCGTCCCGCAAGGTCAGGCAAAGCGCCGCCACCGTGGGCACCCCGTCCCGCAGCCGATAGGAAGACAGCGCCGTCCGACCCGGCGCAAAGCAGAGGTCATAAAGCGCCTCCACCTCCCACCAGTCATCCTCGGTCTCTTCCTCAAGGCGGTACAAGCGGGCGGCCTCCGAATCCTCTGGAAACGCCCGTAACATGCGCATACGACAGGATCAAATCAGACAGACCGGGACCGTGACCTGATGTTCTACCGCCCCGCCGAAGGCCACGGCCTGCCCCACAATCCCTTCAACGCCATCGTGACGCCCCGCCCCATCGGCTGGATCTCCACGCGCGGCCCGCAGGGCGACAACCTCGCCCCCTATTCCTTCTTCAACGCCGCAGCCTACACCCCGCCGCAGGTGACCTTCGCCTCGAACGGGGTGAAGGATTCGGTGACCAACATCCGCGCCACCGGTGTCTTCGCCGTCAACATCGTCGAAGCCGCGATGCTGCACCCCATGAGCGAGACCTCCGCCGAACTGCCGCCAGACGTGGACGAATTTGCCCATGCCGGCGTGGCCAAGGCCTGCTGCACCACCATCCCCTGCCCCCGCGTCGAGGGTGCCCCCGCCACGCTGGAATGCGAACTGATCGACATCGTCACCCTGCGCGGGCCGCATAACTACCTCATCATCGGCGAGGTGGTGGGCATCCACCTCCGCGACGACTGCCTAAGGGACGGCCTCTTCGACGTCACCGCCTTCACTCCGCTGGCCCGCCTTGGCTATCGCGACTACACCCTGGTGCGCGAGATCATCACGCTCAAACGCCCGGACGAGCGCTAGACGATCCGCGACTTCGCCGCCAGATCGCCCCCCCGCCAGACATAGGCGGCGACCAGCGGCTCCGCCCCCGTCCGCATCGCATGGGGCACCCAAGACGCATGCCGGATCGCCACCCCCGGCTCCACCGGCGCGTAAGGCCGCTCCCCTTGCCGCCACTCCGCCCTGCCCGACAGCGGCAGATAGACCTCCACCGCCTCATGCGCGTGGGGCGGATATTCCACCCCCGGTCCCAGCAGCAAAAACCCCACCGCCACCGCATCGCTCGCCACCGGCCCGCGCAGCCCGATCAATTCCGTCCAGCCATAGCCGCGCAGGAAATCCGCCCCGAACTCCGCCGCCCCATAGGTCTGCCCCCAGCGCAATCCCGCCGCCCCGTCGCGCAATCCCGCCACCAAAGCCGCAAAGCCCGCAGGTGCCCCCGCCGCCGCCGCCCCCAACACCCCGCAGACCGGCAGACCCGCAGGCTCCACCCCCCGCGTCACGCGCAAGGCAGGCCAGCCGTCCAAAGCCTCCCCCGCCCCCGCCGCCGCATAGGCCGCCCGCAGCCCCTCGGCCAATGCCACCGCATCCATCGCGCCGCCTCCCACCTTGGCGCAGAAGATCACATCCGCAGCGCCGGATCACCCCCCTTCCCGCCCCGCCCGACCCCGCCTAAGCTGCGCCCCAGCGACAGAGGGGGGGGCACATGATGAAAACCATGATCGGCGTGATCGGCGGCTCCGGGGTCTACCAGATCGACGGGCTTGAAGGCGCAAGCTGGGTCAAGGTCAAAACCCCATGGGGCAAACCCTCGGACGAGGTGCTTCTGGGCCGCCTGAACGGCATCCCCATGGCCTTCCTGCCCCGCCATGGGCGCGGCCATGTCCACGCCCCCTCCGACGTGCCCTTCCGCGCCAATATCGATGCGCTCAAACGGCTCGGCTGCACCGATGTCATCGCCGTCTCCGCCGTGGGCAGCTTGCGCGAGGATTACCGCCCCGGCGATTTCGTGATCGTGGACCAGTATATCGACCGCACCTTCGCCCGCCCCAAATCCTTCTTCGGCGCAGGATGCGTCGCCCATGTCGGCTTCTCGCACCCGACCTGCCCCCGCCTCTCCGCCGCCAGTGCCGAGGCCGCGCGCTCGGCAGGCGTCACCGTGCATGAAGGCGCGACCTATATCGCGATGGAAGGCCCGCACTTCTCCACCCTCGCCGAATCCCGCCTCTATCGCTCTTGGGGGGCCGATGTGATCGGCATGACCGGCATGCCCGAAGCCAAACTCGCGCGCGAAGCCGAACTCTGCTACGTCTCCGTCGCCATGGTGACGGATTACGACTGCTGGCACCCCGGCCATGACGCGGTGGACGTGGCCGCCGTCATCCGCACGCTGACCGCCAATGCCGGCAATGCCCGCGCGCTCGTCGCCAACCTCCCCGCCCTGCTCGGCCCGGACCGCGCCCCCTGCCCGCATGGCTGCGACCGCGCGCTAGAGACGGCCCTCATGACCGCCCCCGACAAGCGCGACCCCGACCTTCTGGCAAAGCTCGACGCCGTGGCAGGGCGCGTCCTCGGAACGCAGGCTTGACGCCCCGTTAACCCTGCCCGCGCCCAATGACAGGCCTATCCACCACGGAAAGGCCAGCCCATGCGCGTCCCGCACCTCAAATTCCTCCAGACCCGCCTCGCTGCGATGGGCCACGACCCCGGCCCCGCCGACGGCCAGCGCGGCCCGCGCAGCGATGCGGCCATCCGCACCGCGCTCGCAGCCCTCGGCCCGCTGCCGAAAGGCTGGCAGGTCTGGCCCCCCACCCGCCGGGCCACGGCCCTGATGCAGGCCCTCGCCCACGCCGAAGGCTTCGACCCCGGCCCGATCGACGGCTTCTGGGGCCCCCAGACCGACCATGCCGCCACCGCCCTGATGGCAGGCCGCCTGCCCGACTGGCGCGACGTGACACCCGTCACCTCCCTCCCCAATCCCTGGCCGACAGAGGCCGCGGTCCCCACCGTCTTCGGCCCCCACGGCATCCCCGGCGGCTACACCCCCCCGATGGTCAAAGTCCCCTCCCCCTGGCCCTTCCGCATCGCCTGGAACCTTGCAGAGCGGCGCGATTTCCTCTGGGCACATGACCGCACCGCACCCTCCGTCACCCGCATCCTCTCCCGCATCCACCATCACTATGGCGAGGCGCAGATCCGCGCCCTCCGACTCGACATCTTTTCCGGCGACTACGCCCCCCGCCTGATGCGCGGCAGCCGGTCGCGCTGGTCCATGCATGCCTGGGCCATCGCCTATGACTTCGACGACAGCCAGAACCGCCTGACATGGGGGGCCGACCGTGCCCGCCTCGCCCGCCCCGAATACCGCCCCTTCTGGGAAATCTGGGAATCCGAAGGCTGGGTCTCGCTTGGCCGCACCCTGAACCGCGACTGGATGCACGTGCAGGCCGCCCGCCCAGACTGATCCCCCCTCCTTCATCTCGGCACCAAATACCCTCAGGGGGGGTCGCCCTTGGGCGACGGGGGCAGAATGCCCCCCGCGCCCCGTCCCGCGCGCAGGCGCGGGTCGGGGCTTACGGCGCGCGGGCGGCACGCCCGCTCCGCTCTACGGCACCCCCTCTCGACGCGACCCGCCCCTCCCGCTACACCAAGGCGCAACCGATCAAGAGGCGCCCATGGCCAAGACCGTCAAGGACTACATCCGCACCATCGTGGACTTCCCCCACGAAGGCATCCTCTTCCGCGACGTGACCACCCTCTTCGCCGATCCGCGCGGCTTCCGCATGTGCGTGGACCAGCTTCTCGCCCCCTATGCCGGCATGCGCATCGACAAGGTCGCGGGGCTTGAGGCGCGGGGCTTCATCCTCGGCGGGGCCGTCGCGCACCAGCTTTCCACCGGCTTCATCCCGATCCGCAAGAAGGGCAAGCTTCCCGGTGCGACCATCAGCGAAAGCTACAAGCTCGAATATGGCGAGGCGACGGTCGAAGTGCATGATGACGCCATCCAGCCGGGGGAAAAGGTGCTGCTCGTCGACGATCTCCTCGCCACCGGCGGCACGGCCGAGGCGGGGATCAAACTCATCGAACGGCTCGGCGCACAGGTCGTGGGCTGCGCCTTCGTGGTGGACCTGCCCGACCTTGGCGGCCGGAAAAAGCTTGAAACCATGGGGATGGACGTCCACGCCCTCTGCGCCTTCGAAGGACTGTGAGGGATTGGGGGGGACGCTAACCCTTCCTTAATCCCTTGCCGCTAGAACCGATTCCACCGGGGCAACCCGGCGCTGCTTGCAAAACGGGACCACATTCCCACCCCACCCCGCCGGTTCACCCCGGCGGGGTTCTTCGTTTGTGTCATTGCCCCGTCATGGGCCGCAGGCTACCCATGGCACCATGACACCCTATCGCGACCTCATCCGCACCTTCGGCCATATCGGCCTGATGTCCTTTGGCGGCCCCGCAGCGCAGATCGCGCTGATGCACCGCGTTCTGGTCGAAGACCGAAAATGGCTGACGGAAAAGGAATACCTCTCCGCCCTCTCCTTCTGCATGCTCCTACCGGGACCCGAGGCGATGCAGCTTGCCACATGGTCCGGCTGGCGACTGCGCGGCACGGTCGGGGGCCTGATCGCGGGCCTTCTCTTCGTCTTGCCCGGCGCGGCGGTGGTGCTGGCGCTGGCCATGGCCTATGCCGCCTATGGCCAAGTGCCCCTGATGCAGGCGCTCTTCATGGGCGTGCAGGCCGCCGTCGCGGTGATCGTGATCGAGGCGCTCCTGCGCGTCGGCAAGCGCGCGCTCAAGGGCCGCGCGGCGCTGGTGATCGCCACCCTCGCCTTCCTCGCCCTCTTCCTGCTGAACGCCCCCTTCCCCCTCGTGATCCTCGCAGCCGCCCTTTGGGGCTATGCGACGGCCCGTGGCGAGGCGGGGACCCTCCCCCCACCGCCCAAGGCCGCCCAGACCGCCCGCACGATCGCCCTCTGGCTGGGGATATGGCTCGCCCCCCTAGCGCTGCTCTGGATCACCGATGCGGGCATCCTGACCGAAATCGGCCTCTTCTTTTCGAAACTCGCCATCCTCACCTTCGGCGGGGCCTATGCCGTGCTGGCATGGATGGCGCAGGCGGTGGTCGAAGACAAAGGCTGGCTGACGCTCCGCCAGATGATGGACGGGCTGGGACTGGCCGAAACCACGCCCGGCCCCCTGATCCTCGTCACCGAATTCGTGGGCTACATGGCCGCCCACCGGACCGGCGGCTGGACGCTGGGCCTTGCCGGGGCCGCCGTCACGCTTTGGATGACCTTCGCGCCCAGTTTCCTGATGATCTTCGCAGGCGCCCCTTGGATCGCCCGCATCACCGCCGACCCGCGCCTTGCCGGGGCACTGGCCGCCATCCTGGCCGCCGTGGTGGGGGTGATTGCCAACCTTTCGGTCTGGTTCGCGGCCCATGTCTTCTTCGCCCATCTGGACCGCGCCACGCTCGGCCCCATCAGCCTGATCGCGCCCGACCTTGCCAGCTTCCGCCCCGGCCTTGCCGGCTTGGCGCTTCTGGCGGGTTGGCTTCTGCTGCGCCGCCACTGGTCGCTGCCCCTCGTCCTTCTGATCGCGGCTCTGGGCGGGCTTGCCCTGCACCTGCTCGCCCCCCACCTTCCGGCGGCAACCTGACGCAAAGGCGCGGATCGCCCCATCGCCCCCTTTCCTTCGGGGCCGAATCCCCCGTAAATGGACCCGACACCGGAAAGGACAGCGCATGGCCCGCTCCATCGACTACGGCAACCTGATGCACCGGGCGATGCGCGGGCTGATCCAGACCGTGCTGCGTGACGTGGCCAAGGACGGCCTGCCCGGCGCGCACCATTTCTTCATCACCTTCGACACCACCCATCCCGGCGTCGCCATGGCGGACTGGCTCAAATCCCGCTACCCGGCCGAAATGACCGTCGTCATCCAGCACTGGTTCGAGAACCTGACCGTCACCGACGACCAGTTCTCCGTAACGCTCAACTTCGGCAATCAGCCCGAACCGCTTGTCATTCCCTTCGACGCCGTCCGCACCTTCGTCGACCCCTCTGTCGAATTCGGCCTGCGCTTCGAGACGCATTCCGACGACGACGAGGACGAGGAAGAGGGCGATGACGAAGATGATGACGGCGATGACGACCCCCCGCCCCATCAGGACGCCCAGATCGTCAGCCTCGACAAGTTCCGCAAGCACTGACCGTCGTTTCGGTATGCGACGGTATGCCAATTGATTTTGCCCCCGCCCTTGGCTAAGGGCAGGTCAGCGAAATCAGGAGGCTTGCCGATGTCCGCCACCCGCACCGAAACCGACAGCTTTGGCCCGCTCGAGGTTCCCGCCGACAAGTACTGGGGCGCGCAGACGCAACGCTCCATCATCAACTTCCCCATCGGCTGGGAACGCCAGCCCGTGGCAATCATCCGCGCCCTCGGCGTCATCAAGAAGGCCTGCGCGCTGGTCAACATCGACCAAGGCGACATTTCACCGGAACTGGGGAACGCCATCGCCTCGGCGGCGCAAGAGGTGATCGACGGCAAGTTCGACGACAACTTCCCCCTCGTCGTGTGGCAGACCGGGTCGGGTACCCAGTCCAACATGAACGCGAACGAGGTCATCTCGAACCGCGCGATCGAAATGCTGGGCGGTGTGATGGGATCGAAGAAACCCGTCCACCCCAATGACCATGTCAACATGGGGCAAAGCTCCAACGACACCTTCCCCACCGCCATGCATGTGGCCATCGGCATGATGGCCCGCGACACCCTTCTGCCCGGGCTTGAAAAGCTTTCCGCCGCGCTTTGGGCCAAGTCCCACGAATTCAAGGACATCATCAAGATCGGCCGCACCCATACGCAGGATGCGACGCCGCTGACGCTGGGTCAGGAATTCTCGGGCTATGCCACGCAGGTGGACAAGGGCATCGCCCGCGTGAAATCCTGCCTGCCCGACATCTATGAACTGGCCCAAGGCGGCACCGCCGTCGGCACCGGGCTGAACACCCGCGTCGGCTGGGACACCCGCGTCGCGGCGCGCATCGCGGACATCACGGGTCTGCCCTTCGTCACCGCCCCCAACAAATTCGAAGCACTGGCCGCCCATGACGCGATGGTCATGTTCTCTGGCGCGCTGAAAACCGTCGCGGCGGCGCTGTTCAAGATCGCCAACGACCTGCGCCTTCTCGGCTCCGGCCCCCGCTCTGGCCTGGGCGAGTTGATCCTGCCCGAAAACGAACCCGGCTCTTCGATCATGCCCGGCAAGGTGAACCCCACCCAGGCCGAAGCACTGACCATGGTCTGCGCCCATGTCATGGGCAATGACGCCGCCGTGGGCTTTGCAGGCTCGCAGGGGCATTTCGAACTGAACGTCTACAACCCGATGATGTCCTACAATGTCCTGCAATCCATGCAGCTTTTGGGCGATGCGGCGGGGTCCTTCACCGACAACATGGTGCTCGGCACGCAGGCCAACACGCCCCGCATCGACAAGCTGATGAAGGAATCGCTGATGCTTGTCACGGCGCTTGCCCCCACCATCGGCTATGACAACGCCACCAAGGTCGCCAAGACCGCCCACAAGAACGGCACCACCCTGAAGCAAGAGGCCATCGCCTTGGGCTTCGTGGATGCCGAAACCTTCGACCGCGTCGTGCGTCCCGAAGATATGATCGGCCCTAAAGGGTGAGAGGCGGTCCGTGTCATTTGACACGGATCGAAAGCTCCGGTGGAGCTTTCGAAGCATCGAACGCCCGCTGCAGCCGCAGCGGGCCGGGCTGAGGGAACCGAAGCATGGCCGAAATCGTCAACCTCCGTTCGAAACGGAAAGAGGCGGCCCGCAAAGCCGCCCGCGCCAAGGGGGACGAGAACGCCGCGAAATTCGGCCGGACCAAGGCCGAACGCGATCTGGAACAGGCGCGGGCAGAGAAATCCGCCCGCGACCTCGACGCGCATAGGCGCGAAGAATGACCGCCCGCCCCGTCAAACACTCCCTCACCCTGCGCGGCCACCGCACCAGCGTGTCTTTGGAAGAGGAATTCTGGCAAGCCTTCCGCGCCATCGCCGTGGAACGCGGGCTGACGCTGAACCAGCTTGCCGTCGAAGTGGACGAGTCGCGGGACGGGGATGTGGGGCTCGCCTCTGCGATCCGGGTCTTCGTGCTGCGAAAGTATCGCGGTTAACCGGGCGTTTACCGGTAGCGGGCAGGATGGGGGGATGAGCACCCTTCCCGTTCCCATCACTCCCGACCGCTGGATCGTTCAACTCTTCAGCGCGAAATCGGTCGCCGAAGGCGGAATCATCCGCCGCAAGGTCGCGGATGTGGAACGTCTGGTCGGGCGGCAGCGCTTCCTCTACGAAGTACGCCGCCGCGGCTATCATGCTGTGGAAAACTCGGGGCAGTTCATCGTCTTCTGCAATCAAGACCCCATCAACGTCCTCTGCTGAAAGCAAATTTCTTCGAAGAAATTTGCAAAAGTTTTCGAAAACTTTTGCTTTCCCGACGACGACAGCCGCGAAATCTGCGTCAGATTTCGCCCCCCGCCCCGCCCCGCCGCACCACCCGCAGCCAAACCCCATCCCGCGCCCGCACCGTCAGATGCGCCACCGGTACCGGCACCCGCCCCTCCACCACCTCAAACCGGAAGGCCCGGCACAGCATGGCCAGCAGCAGCACCCCCTCTGCCATCGCAAACCCCGCCCCCGTACACACCCGCGGGCCCGCAGAAAACGGCAGCCACCCATCCCGCGCTGCCGCCTTCGTCTCCTCCCGCCCCCAGCGGTCCGGATCGAACCCGTCTGGGTTCTGCCAAATCCGCTCATGCCGCCCCAGATGCCACGACGACAACACCACCTGCGCCCCCGGTGCCACCGCCCGCCCCCGGAAGTCTTCGGGGCAGGTCGTCTCGCGCACCATCATCGGCACGGGCGGGAACAGCCGCAGCGCCTCGCGGAACACGTCCCGTGTCAGCCGCAAGCGCGACAGTGCGGAAAACTCCGGCACCATCCCCGCCGCCTCTGCCGCCACCCGCTCCTGCACCTCTGGATGCGCCGCCAGCAGCCACAGCGCCCAGCCCAAGGCGCTTGCACTCGTCTCATGCCCGGCAAGAAAGAAGATGGCGACCTGATCCACCATCTCTTCCGTCCCGAACCGCTCTCCCGTCACCGGGTCCGCCGTCACCATGATCTTTGTCGCCAGATCATCCGGCGCGCGCCCCTCTGCGATCTCTTCCGCCCGCCGCGCCGTCATCGCCGTGATCAACCGCCGGATCTCTGCCGCGGCAGCCCGCGTTCCCCGCCGGAACCCGCGCGGCACCCAGCGCGGCAGGGGCACAAAGGCCGCCAGATTCAGGATCGGCTGCGTCCGCTGATAGGCGCGAAAGGCCCGGAACACCGCCGCCGCGTCCCTATCCTCGATCGGGATGGAAAACAGCGTCCGAAAAATCACATCTGCCGCCGCATGCGAACAGACCTCCTCCACCTCCACCACGCCTTCGGGCAGCCGCGCCACCGCCGCCTCCCCCGCCGCCCACAGGGCCGGGAACGTGTCCCGCAGCCGCCCGCCTTCAAAGGCCGGATCGATGATCCGTCGCTGCCGCTTCCACTGCGCCCCATTGGTGACAAAGACCGACTGCCCCAGCAGCGGCGCCAACCCCTCGCGCACCCGGTCCGATTTTGGAAAGTCGTCCGGCCTCTCCTGCAACACCCGCCGCACCAGCGCCGGATCGTTGCACATATAGCTGCGGAAAAAGGGCGTCCGGAACTCCGCCATCCACGCGCGATACAGCCGCGCGGGCTGCGCCGACAGGATATCCGCCCGGAACAGCCGCAGATAGCGCCACCACGACACCCGGTCGGGCCGGGGCTCCGGCTTCGGCACCCTCACGCCACGCTCCTATATCCCGAAAGCGCGCGCTCGATCCGGCTTTTTGACGGCACGCGCCCCGCATAGCGCGCCCGCAGCGTCAACGGCCCCGCCGTGATGCGGAAATAGTCGTAATCCCCCGGCCGATCAAAGGCGCACATATATTGGAAATGCAGCCGGAACCAACGGAACCGCATCCTCCGCCACCGCTCCGGCGAAAAGGTCTGCGTGAAGGCGCAGGAAATCACCAAGGGCCACCGCTTCCCCTCGCCCGCCACGCCACTCACCGCCACCGGATCGCACAGCGCAAAGGCACAGCCATCCCCCGGCGCGGTCACATCGACCCAAGCCACCTCATCCCGCGCCGACAGATAGGCCAGATCCCCCCGCAGCTTCTGCGCCTTGGGCAGAAAGGAAACCATCGGCACCACCTGCCCCAGCGTCAGCAGCGACAGCGCGCACCCTCGCCCCGCGCCGCCCTCGCGGATCAGATCGGCAAGGATCGACACGCCAAGGATCGCACCCGAGGAATGCCCCACCACCAGCACCTCGTCCCAACCTTCCTCCAGTGCCGCGCGGATATGCGCCCGGAACTGGGCCATCCGCGCCTCCAGCACGGGCGGATAGGCCCCCCAACGCCCCGCCGAAAAGGCATAGTCATGCATCAGGTAATGGGCGAGGAACCAGCGGTCCCACCGTTTGAAGGCCCGCAGCCACAGCCAGACCAGCACCAGCCCCACAGCCCAGCCCAGCGCCACCCCCGTCCAACCCGGCACCAGCCCCACCACGCCAAGGCCAAGCCCCACCCCCATCAGACCTGCCCAGACCGCCTGCAAGGTCAACATGACCACGGGATAAAGCGCCGCCAGCGTCGGCCCCTTGCGCAGACGCCCCAATCGGAAAAGTGCGCCCGACGCCACATAGATCCACGCCGTCCGCAGCATCTGCCCATAGGTCGCGGCCACCGTCCGCCGCATCGACGACCCGATGATGTCGGCCCAAGCCAACACCTCCACCACCGCCTCCACCGACTCGCCATCGATCTGCGCCGCCACGGTCCAGCCATGCGCCATGTCCGCAGGTTTGCGCCCCACCTGCAGCGCATAGCCGGAAATCGCCGCCTGCGCGGGCCCCTCGGTCCGGTAGAACTGCCGGTAACGCCGCGTCTGAATCGGATCGAAGCCCGGAATGTAGAAGACGCGCCGCCGACGCACCTGCCCCGTCTCCGCCGCCGTCAGCGCCATATCCGCACGCACCCCATACCCGCACGCCCGCACTATGGCGCAGCGCAGGGCTCAGCCCAAGAGGGGAATGCCGAACCGATCAAAGGTTTCCAGAAGCCACCAACTGAAATCCGTGAAGGCCCCGGTCAGCAGCGCCAGCCCTACGGCGATCAGCAGCACGCCCATCGCGCGCTCGATCCATTTCATGTGCCGCTTCAGCCGGGCCATGACGCCCATCGCCCGCTCGATGAAAAGCGCGGCCAGCAGGAACGGTATCCCCAGCCCCGCCGCATAGACGCCCAGCAGCAGCGTCCCGCGCTGGACCGATCCCTCCTGCGCCGCCAGCGACAGGATCGCCCCCAATTGCGGCCCGATGCAGGGCGTCCACCCAAAGGCAAAGGCCAGCCCCAGCACATAGGCCCCGAAGGCCGATCCGCCCCGCTCTCCCGCATCCAGCCGCGCCTCGCGGTCCAGCAGCGGAATCCGAAACACGCCCAGGAAATGCAGGCCAAAGACCAGAACCACCGCGCCCGCCACCTTGGAAAACACCGTCTGGTTCTCAAGGAAGAAGGCCCCGAAGGCACTCGCCGTGAACCCCAGCAGCAGAAAGACCGTGGACAGGCCCAGCACAAAGAACAGCGCGGGCAGCATCACCCGCCGCCGGGCCGCCCCACCCCCCGTCATCTCGCCCATCGAAATCCCGCCCATATAGGCCAGATAGGGCGGCACGATGGGCAGCACGCAGGGGCTCAGAAAGGATAGAACCCCCCCCAGCAGCGCCACCAGCATGGCGGAGACAAGCCCCGCATCCATGATCTCGATCCCGAACATGCCCCCCTGATAGCCGCTTCCATCCGCGCCGTCACGCTGCCCTTTGTCACATTGCCGTTTCCCCGGCCCGCGCCGCGCGCTATCACCCTGCCATGACCACGCCATGGGACAAGGACATCGACTGCGAGGGGCTGCTCTGCCCCCTTCCCGTCCTGCGCGCCCGCAAAGTGCTTGCCACCCTGAAACCGGGTCAGATCCTGCGCATCACCGCCACCGACCGCATGGCCGCAATCGACCTGCCGCATTTCTGCACCGAGTCCGGTCACGACTTCCTCGACGCCACCGACCTTGGCCCTGTCACCGCCTACAGGATCAGACGCGGTGCCTGACCCCACCCCCGGGGCGCTGCCCCGGACCCCGGGGTATTTGGACCAAGATGAAACGGCAGGCTTCGTTCCGGCCCCCAAGACCCTTGGCCCCCCGGCAGAGACAAGCGGCACCTGCGCCGGAACGGCGCGCGATTCGGCATCGGGAAAAAGGAAAAGGGCCGGGGTTTTCCCGGCCCTTGATCTTCAGCGGCCCACCGACCACCAGCCCTTTTTGCGGGGCTTGTTCGGGTCCTCCACCTTCGGTTCGGGTGCCGGGGCGGGCGCGATGGCCGCCACCTCGGCCTCGCCGGGATCAGGAACCAGCGCCGCAGAGGCCGCAGCCTCGGTCAGGCCCGGATCGGCGGGGAAGGCCTCGGCCACGGGGGCCGCCTCCGTCACCGCAGGCTCGGCCTCGGCCTTCTTGGGCTTGGCCCGCGACCGCGCCGGTTTCTTGGGCTTTTCACCCTCGGAAGCAGGCACGTCCGGGACGGCCTCAACCACGGGGGCCTCAACCACGGGGGCCTCGACCACAGCCTCTTCGGCCTTCTTTTTTCCGCCGCGCGACCGCGTCACGCGCTTCTTCGGCGCAGGCTCTTCGGCCACGGGCTCTGCCAGCGGTGCCTCGGTCACGGCCACGACCGTCTCGTCGTTGCCGTCATCGCTGCTCTCGCCGCCTTCGCCATCGGCCATGGCGTCACCGGACTGCATCGCGGCCCCGTTCTCTTGTCCGCCCTGACCGCCCTTCTTGCGGCGGCGACGGCGGCGCTTCTTCTTGCCGGTGCCATCGCCCTCGGCGCGCGGTTCGCCCCGGGCTTCCCCGCGTCCTTCGCCCCGCGTTTCGCGCGGTTCGCGGCCTTCGCGCGGGGTCTCGGTGGCCTCCGCCTCTTCGGCCTCGTCCATGTCCTCTTCGAAGGGGATGTCCTCATCCTCTTCCTCGTCCACCGGGGCACCCATCAGCCCCGCATGGCCCGAAATCACCGCCGAAGGCTCTGGCACCACCCGCGTCGCGGTCTTGAACTTCTCGATCATGAAATCGGGCGACACCAGCGACGGGTCCCCTTCGATCCGCACGCTCATCCCATAGCGCGCCTCGATCAGCGCCACATGCTCGCGCTTCTGGTTGATCAGGAAGTTCACGATCCCCACAGGCGCCTTCAGCAGCACCTCCTTCGACCGCTTCCGCGTCCCTTCCTCTTCCAGCGCCCGCAGAATCTGCAGCCCCAGCGAGTCATCCGACCGGATCAGCCCCGTGCCATGGCAATGCGCGCAGGGCTGCGTGGTCGATTCCAGCATCCCCGGACGCAGCCGCTGACGGCTCATCTCCAACAGGCCAAAGCCCGAAATGCGCCCGACCTGAATCCGCGCGCGGTCCGTCTTCAGCTTTTCCTTCAACCGCTTCTCGACAGCGGCATTGTTGCGCCGCTCTTCCATGTCGATGAAGTCGATGACGATCAGCCCGGCCAAGTCGCGCAGGCGAAGCTGCCGCGAAATCTCTTCCGCCGCTTCAAGGTTGGTCTTCAGCGCCGTCTCTTCGATCGACCCTTCCTTGGTCGCCCGGCCAGAGTTCACGTCGATGGCCACCAGCGCCTCGGTCACGCCGATGACGATATAGCCGCCCGATTTCAACTGCACGACCGGGTTGAACATGCCGCCCAGATAGCTTTCGACCTGATAGCGGGCAAAAAGCGGCATCGCCTCGTCATAGCGCTTCACCACCTTGGCATGGCTGGGCATGATCATCCGCATGAAGTCCTTGGCGGTGCGGTAACCCGCCTCGCCCTCGACCAGCACCTCGTCGATCTCGCGGCTATAGAGGTCGCGGATCGACCGCTTGATCAGGTTGCCTTCCTCATAGATCGCCGCCGGGGCGATGGATTTCAGCGTCAACTCGCGGATCTGTTCCCACAGCCGCATCAGATATTCATAATCGCGCCGGATCTCGGCCTTCGTCCGCTTGGCCCCTGCCGTGCGGATGATCAGGCCCGCGCCTTCCGGCACCTCGATCTCCTGCGCGATCTCTTTCAGCTTCTTGCGGTCGGCGGCCTGCGTGATCTTGCGGGAAATCCCGCCCCCCCGCGCCGTGTTGGGCATCAGAACGCAATAGCGGCCCGCCAACGACAGATAGGTGGTCAGCGCCGCGCCCTTGTTGCCGCGCTCTTCCTTGACGACCTGGACCAGCATGATCTGCCGGACCTTGATCACTTCCTGAATCTTGTACTTGCGCGGGCGCGGCTTGCGGGTGTGGCTGATCTCTTCGGCCACATCCTCGTCGGCGACGGATTCGATCTCGTCATCCGTGTCGCTGGCATGGTCCATGGCGCGGTAGGGCCGCTCGCCATTCTCGGCGCCATTCTCGGCGGCACTGCCTGCCCCGCCGTTGCCAGACCCTTCGCCATGATCGTGGTCATGCCCGTGATCGTGATCGTGGTCATGCCCCTCATCGTGGGCGTGGTCATGATCATGTCCCGCCGCCTCGGCCCGCGACTCCTCGACCAGCGCATCCGCGCCAACCGCCTCGTCCTCGCCCAGATCGACGACATCCATGCCGCCGATCTCTTCGGTCTTGACCGCATCGCGCTTGGCCGCTTCGGGCTTGGGGCGCGACCGGCTGCGGGAACGGCGGTTCTCTTCCTCTTCCTGCGCGCGGTTATAGGCGCGCTCCTCCTCGAGCAGCGCCTTACGATCCGCGACCGGGATCTGGTAGTAATCCGGGTGAATCTCTGCAAAGGCAAGGAACCCGTGCCGGTTCCCGCCGTAATCGACAAAGGCCGCCTGAAGCGACGGTTCGACCCGTGTGACCTTTGCGAGGTAGATGTTTCCGGCCAGTTGCCGCTTGTTTACTGTCTCAAAGTCGAATTCCTCGACCTTGTTGCCGTCCACCACCACGACGCGGGTCTCTTCCGCATGGGTGGCATCGATAAGCATCTTCTTTGCCATGATATCCTGATGCGCCCCGGCACGGCCGATCCGGACCGGAGCGTGCTCCGGGTTCGGGGTCGGTCGGGATGGGGCGGCTTGTCTGGGCGAAACGGCGCGGCGCGACAGGCCGGGCCATGCCCGGTGGGCATCCCTCGGCTTCCGTCATGAAATTCGCGCGCATCATCGCGGTTCTCTATCCGGGCACCCTGCGGCACCCACCTGCTAAAGCCCGCTGCGTCTTGTGACCTGACGGGCAAACTGACGACCTTGCGGCCGATCCGACTGCCCGTCCTTGCGATCCTTGGAAGGTCCGACGATGGCGGGCAGAGAATTCCACGGCAGGGCAAACCCCGCGTTCTTTGACCCTAGCGGCAAAGACGCGGCAAACACAATGGGAGAAATGAATGACCCAAACCGATCCATAACCCGCGGCTGTTCAAGCACCCCCCTGAACAACCCATGGTTATGCTTAACCAGTTCTGACCGTGCGCTGCGTATGTACACTTTGCGGCACAGAATACGGCACAGAAAGCGGTCAAGGCTTTCCGTGCCGTATCAACAGGTTAAACCTATTTCAGGTGTATTCTGCCCGGCTTAGACCATACTTCGCCATCTTCTCGTTCAGCGTCCGTCGCGGCAGGCACAGCTCGTCCATCACCGCGACGATGCTGCCCCTGTGGCGGCGCATCGTATTGTCGATCAGCATCCGTTCGAAAGCTTCGACATATTCCTTCAGCGGCTTGCCCTCGGTCGTCATGGCAGGCCCCGACGCCTCGTTATCGGCCATCAGCAGGCTCGCGATCGACCCCGATCCCCGCCGGTTCTGCAGCACCGCCCGTTCCGCGATATTGACCAACTGCCGCACATTCCCCGGCCAAGGCGCCTGCAACAATTGCGCCGCCTCCTGCGCCGTCACCTGCGGCGCGTCGCAGCCATATTCTTCGGCGAATTGCTCGGACATCCGGGTGAACAGCGTCAGGATATCCTCGCCCCGCACCCGCAGCGGCGGGCACAAAATCGTCATTGCACCAAGGCGATAGTAGAGGTCCGACCGCAGCACATCCTCCAGCGTCTTGTCCGGCGCATGCGCGTTGCAGATGGCGATGATCCGCGTCTCGGGCGGCATCCCCTGATCGTTGATCAGCGTCAGCAACCGCGCCTGCAAGGGCTGGCTCAGCGCCTCTACATCCTCCAGACACAGCGTCCCGCCCCGCGCCTCTTCGACCAGCGGGATCTGCCCATCCTCGTTCGGCCCGAACAGCTTGGCCGCCAACTGATCCTCGGTCCATGCGGCACAAGAGATGGTCACGAATTTCTTCGACGCCCGCGGCCCCACCGCATGCAACGCATGGGCCACCAGCGTCTTGCCCGTCCCCGTTTCGCCATCAATCAGAACATGGCTATCCGCTTGACCCAGATCGAGAATATCCTCGCGCAGCCGTTCCAGAACGGGGCTCGACCCGATCAGCTTCTTCATCAGGACCGACCCGTCCGACAACTCCTTGCGCAGCGCGCGGTTGTCCAGCGTCAGCCGCCGCGCCTGCGTCGCGCGCTTGGCCAGTTCCGTCATCCGGTCAGGATTGAAGGGCTTTTCAAGGAAATCATAGGCCCCGACCCGCATCGCCTCTACCGCCATCGGCACATCGCCATGGCCGGTGATCATGATGACGGGCAGCCCCGAATCCATCCCCATCAACCGCTTGAGGAAGGCCATCCCATCCATCCCCGGCATCTTGATGTCGGACACCACAACGCCCGGAAATTCCGGCCCGATGCCCTTTAGCGCCTCTTCGGCACTGGCATAAGTCTCTGTATCGAAACCCGAAAGCGCCAGCCACTGGCTGATGGACTGCCGCATGTCCGCCTCGTCATCGACGATCGCCACCTTCATCGCACGCGCCATATCCCGCACCTCATTCCGCTGCTTCGACTTCCTTGCCCATCAGGGGCAGCTGCATCTCAAAGACCGCGCCGCCACCTTCGGCATTGCGCGCCGTCAATCGCCCGCCAAGGTCCGTCACGATCCCTGATGAAATGGCAAGGCCAAGCCCCACCCCCTCTCCGGGCTTCTTCGTCGTGTAGAAGGGCTCGAAAAGGTTGTCCAAATCCTTGATCCCGGTGCCGTTATCCCGCACCGTTAGCATCGCCACATCGCCCGACGACAGGATCAGGTCGATCTGCGGATCGGTCCTGTCCCGCGTTGCATCCAGCGCGTTCCGCAGCAGGTTGATGATGACCTGCTCCAACCGGATACGGTCGGCCATCACCATCACCGGCGTGCGCGGCAGGGTCCGCGTGATCTTCACAACCCGCAATTTCAACTGCGGCTCCATCATCGACAGCGCCCCCGACAGCGCCGATCGCAGGTCCACCGGCTCGAACGCCTCGCCCCCCTTGCGGGCATAGGATTTCAACTGCCGCGTGATCGCCCCCATGCGTTCGATCAGATCGTCGATCCGCTGAAAGGATGACAGCGCCTCCTCCGGCCGCTTGCGCTGCAACAAAAGCCGCGCGCCTGCCAGATAGGTCTTCATCGCCGCAAGCGGTTGATTCAATTCATGGCTCACCGCCGCCGACATCTCGCCCAGCGCGGCCAGCTTGGACGATTGCGCCAGCGTCAACTCGGCCACCGCAAGGTCCTTCTGAACCTTCTCGCGCTCTGCAATCTCGCGCTGCAAGCGCGCGTTCAGGGCGCGCAGCTCTGCCGATTCCCGCTGGAAACTTACGCTTTGCGACCATGCCTTGCGCGACAGGACATAGAAGGTCAGCGCCATCAGAATGGCAAAACCCATGATCTCTAGCGCCAGAATCCCGTTCACCCGCTCGCGCACCGAATCGTAGGCCGTGAAGGTGATCATCCGCCACCCGCGGAACGGCACCCGCGCCTCGGTCTTCATCACCGCTTCGCCCCGGACATAGGCATCCGGCGCGCTCTGCGTCCAATCCGCCGTCGCCTGCAAGGCCCGGCTCAGCGCCGAAGGCGGATCGCGCACCGCCAGCGCCTCGTCCAGCGCCAGCCCGCGCCAGCGCGGCTCGGTCGCAAGGATCACGGTCCCCTCGCTGTTCGTCACCAGCACCGCATCCTGCAACCCGGCCCAAGCGCGTTCATATTTCATCAGATCGACCGCCACGACGATCACGCCCGCAGGCTTGCCATCCACCAGCACCGCGCGGCTATAGGTAAAGTCGAACCCGCCCCCTTCGCGCGCCTGCGCGGTAAAGACCGTGTCCTTGTTCCGCTGCGCCTCGACGAAATAGGCCGTGCCGCGATGGTTGGTGCCCAGCAGGTTTCGGTTGGTCGCCGCCACGGTCCGCGCATCCCCGTCGATCAGCAGGATCGACGCCACGCCGATCTCGGCCTGCACGCGGATCAGCTTTTGCGAGGTGGATGAGTAATTCCCGCTCTTCAACGCCTCCACCAGCGCGGGGTCACCCGCCAGCAGCAAGGGCACGACCGACGTCCGCTGCAACTCGGACACCATGTTGCCGGAATACAGCGCAAGCCGCAGCTCGGCCCGGTTGCGCGTGGTTTCGGTGAACCGTTCGGACAGCCAACGATTGGTGACCAGCACCACCCCAATCGCCAGCAGCACCAAAAGGCCGATCACCAGCTTCACCCGCCAGGATATCCCCGGTGCGGAATCGGTCTCGCTCATCGGAATGCTGCTGTCCTGCATGGGGCCAATCTAGGCCCGCCTCCCCCCGCGCTTCAAGCAAAAGCCCGGGAAAGCCCCGTCACGCAAGCGTCAACCCGCCCATCAGCGCGCGGAACAGCGCCACGCCATCCGTGCCACCCTGCGCCGGGTCCACCACCCGTTCGGGATGCGGCATCATCCCCAGCACGCGGCGGTTCTCCGACAGGATGCCCGCGATATCGGCCATCGACCCGTTGGGGTTCGCGTCATAGGTAAAGGCGATGCGATCTTCGCCCTGCAACCGCTTCAGACCATCCGCATCGATGGTGAAGTTGCCGTCGTGATGGGCGACGGGCACCGTGATCTCCTGCCCCTTGGCATAGCCAGCGGTAAAGGCACTTTTCGTGGTCGCCACGCGCAAACCCTGCATCCGGCAAACGAATTTCAGCCCCGCATTCCGCATCAGCGCGCCGGGCAGCAACTGCATCTCGGTCAGCACCTGAAACCCGTTGCACACACCCAGCACATAGCCGCCGCGCCCCGCATGGGCCTTCACCGCCGCCCCGATGGGCGACTGCGCGGCAATCGCGCCGCAGCGCAGGTAGTCGCCAAAGGAAAACCCGCCCGGAATGCCCACCACATCCACGCCCTTGGGCAGATCGCTGTCCTTGTGCCAGACGCGCGTGACATCCCATCCCGCCCGTTCAAAAGCGACGGCAAGGTCGCGGTCGCAGTTGGAACCGGGGAAGGTGACGACGGCGGCCTTCATCTGGGCGTCCTTTCAGTGGCGGCGGGATGGCCGCGCATTAGCGCAAACCGCCCCGCCGTGCCACCCTGAATCCTTACGACTGCGGCCGCGTCTTCTTGGGATCGTAATGCGACAGCGGCACGATCACCGCAGGCAACCGCTTCTGATGGCCGTCCAGCTTGCCCACCTCCACCGCCGTCCCCACCTCGGCATGGGCCACATCGACCCGCGCCAGCGCGATGTTCTTGCCCAGCAGGGGCGAACGCATCGACGATGTCACCTCGCCCACCTGCGCGCGGCCGATATGGATGCAGTCGCCATGGCCCACATCGACATTGCTGTCGATCTCCAGCCCCACGAACTTCCAGCGCGGGTTTTCCTTGCGCCGGATCAGCGCCTCGCGCCCGATGAAATCGTCGGTCTTGGATTTCAGCGGCACGGTGAAACCGATCCCCGCCTCGAACGGGTCGGTCTGGTCGCTGAAATCATAGCCGGCAAAGATCAACCCCGCCTCGATCCGCACCATGTCCAGCGCGGCCAGACCCATGGGCCGCAGCCCCAGATCGCGCCCATGCTCCCACACCGCGTCATAGACGGCGGTCCCGTCCTTCGGATGGCAGAACACCTCGAACCCCAACTCGCCGGTATAGCCCGTGCGCGACACCACCACCGGTGCGCCACTCGGCCCGCCCAGACGACCCACCGCAAAGCGGAACCACCCCAACTCTTCGATGCTGGGCTGATGCGGCGCGGTCCAGATCATCCGCTTCATGATCTCGCGGCTGTTGGGCCCCTGGACGGCAAGGTTGTGCAACTGGTCGGTCGAAGACCGCACCATCACCTTCAGCCCCAGCTTCTCGGCCTGCTCGCGCAGCCAGATGCCGCCGTAATCATCCCCGCCGATCCAGCGGAAATTGTCGCGTCCCAGCCGGAACAGCGTGCCGTCATCGATCATGCCGCCATTTTCATAGCACATGGCCGAATAGACCACCTGACCCACGCTCAGCTTCTTCACATCGCGCGTCAGCGTCCATTGCATCAGCGCCTCGGCATCCGGTCCCGTCACCTCGAACTTCCGCAGGGGCGACAGGTCCAACACCACCGCCTTCTCGCGGCAGGCCCAATACTCTTCGATCGCGCCGTTGGACGAATAGACCTGCGGCAGCCAATACCCCTTGTACTCTACCACATTGCGCGTCAGCGCCCCGGTCCGTTCGCTGAACGCGGTGTCCTTGGTCATCTTCGGCTCCGAGTCTGGGGTGGCACGCCATGCGATGGCACGGCTGAACTTTTCCGCCCCCGAATAGGTGCGGACGTGGATATCGCTGAGATACCAGCCATTCGCGGGGCTGGTATCGTCCGGGCAGGCCGACGAAACACAGACCAGATCGGTCAGCGCGCGGAACAGCACATAATCCCCCGGCCGCGACCACGGCTCGTCGGAATACAGCACGCCATGCGCGTCGATGCCGGTGTTGAAGAACAGGTTGACCGCCATCCAGCCCGGCCGCCCAGAGATATTGAACTCCTCCAACGCGCCGTTGAAATTGTCCGAACAGTTGGCATGGCCCGGATAGCCGATATCGTCGTAATATTTCGCCGCGCAGGCCATGGCAAAGGCGTCATGCCGCCCCACCGTGTCCTGCACCACCTCCAGCAGCGGCAGCATGTCCTGATCGTAGTATTTCGAATGCAGCCCCGGCATCGAATAGGCATGGCCCATCAAGGTGCGCGACGTCGTCACGTCCAGCGCATGTTCGATCCCCTTGTCCAGCTTCCTCGCGGCAAAGGCCTGAAAATCCGTGCATTGGCGACCATCCACATCGATGACTTGGATGTAATCCCCCGCCTTCACGAAATAGGCCTTGGCCGTGGCCGACTTCACCCGCAAATCCAGCACCGGATCGGCCAGAGGATCGGGCAGATCGAACTGCTTCACCGACAAAAGCGCCGTGCGCTGCACGTGAACAAGGATCGGCGTCGCCGTCTCTTGCCCATCCGGTGCCATGTCGCCGCCGGGGGCCGCGATCACCAGCACCCCGTCGCGGGTGACGGTAAAGGTCTCCTCCATCCCCGCCGCCGTCTCGGCCCCGAACAGCGCAACAGCACCTGCCTTCGCCAGATCGATCCCCCGCCGCTCCAGCCCCAGCCGCAGCCCGCCCATCCCGGACCCCAGCCGCGGCCCCGCCGACAACAGCGCCTTCAACCCGCCCGCATCCGAATTCGCCGCCACGCCAAGGATGCCCGCATCGATCCGGCCCTGATCATCCGCCGCGACCAGTTCGGCCCGCTGCCCCCCTTCCGGATTGCCGATGGTGACACGATCCCCCGCCCCCACGCGGATCAGGATTGCCCCATTCCCAGCCACCTCGTAGCGTTCCCTGCCCGTCCCGGGCAAAGCCGAACGCGCCGTCAGGATGCGACTCGGGCGCGGCGGGCCGGGGATCACCTTGGGATAGAGATCGAGCATCGCACCACACTCCAGAAGAGTTGCATCAGTGTAAAAACTGTTTCACAAAAAGAATATCCGGCGCAATCCTTTCGGGCAAGCGCCATGATGGAAAATCGGGGTCTGCCGTGATCGCACTTTCGCTGGGACTTTTCGCCGCGCTCTGCTGGGGCCTGCACGATTTCACCATCCGCCGCGTGGGCGGCAAGGCCGATGTCGCCGCCATGTTCGCCCTCGTCACCGTCTTTGGCCTGATCCCGCTGATCCCCATCGCCCTTCTGACCGGGGGATGGGGGGCGATCGGACCCCAGCAGGCCCTTCTGGCCCTTGCCGCAGGCATCGGGACGGTCAGCGCCAACATCGCCCTCTACCGCGCCTTCACCATCGGCCCCGTCAGCCTCGTCGCGCCGATCTGCGGGGCCTATCCCGTCCTCTCGGTCCTCTTCGCCATCGCGCGCGGGCAAGAGGCGGGGCTGCAGGAATGGCTGGCCGTGCTGGCCGTGGTGGCGGGCGTCGCCATCGTCGCGCGCGGCGAAGGCGGCACGTCATCGGGCAGCCGCATCGCGGCGGTCGGCTGGGCGGCGCTGGCCTGCATCTCTTTTGCGGTGACCTTCGGGCTGGCGCAATGGTCGGCGGAAACCGGGGCGCATATGCCCGTGGCGGCAATCACCCGCATCACGGCCCTGACCATCGCGCTGCTTTGGCTGTTGAAGCGGCGCCCCGCTCTTGGCGGATTGGGCCGCATCTGGCCCGCATTGCTGCTGATGGGCCTTCTTGACGTCTGCGCGGTCAGTGCAGTGACTCTGGCAGGCGGGATGGAGAACGCCGAATACGCCTCTGTCGCCTCATCGATCTTCGGGATCGTCACGATCCTGCTGGCATGGAAGTTCCTGCACGAACCCATGCGCGCCTTTCAATGGGGCGGCGTAGGGCTGGTGTTCGCAGGCATCGCGGCCCTCGGCCTTGCCTGATCACTCCGACGGCGGCAAGGCCCCGGCCAACCCGCGCAAGCCCACCAGCCGCCGCCGTTCATCCGCCGGGTTCACGCCAAACGCCTCGGCATAATGCCGGGTCATGGGGGTGGAACTGGCATAGCCCACCGACAGCGCGATCTCGGTGATCGACTGCGTGGAATAAAGCACCTTCTGCCGCGCCTTCTTCAGCCGCATCAGACGGTAATACTTCAACGGGCTCTGCCCCGTCGCCTGCTTGAAACTCCGCTCCAGATGACGCTCGGAAATCCCCAAGGCCTCGGCCACGTCAGAGATTTGCACCGGGTCCTCGATATGGTCCGAAAACACCTGTATCGCCTGCCGGATCGCATCGGGCAGCATGTCATCCGTCCCGCCGCGCTTCTGCACCGGGACCTTCTGCGACGCGTCATCGGTGCGGACAAAGGGATGCTGAAACCAGCACGCCACCTCGGTCATCGTTTCGCGGCCCAGCTTTTCTTCGATCATCCGCAGCATCAGGTCGAACACCGCCCCCGCGCCCGATGCCGTATGCCGCCGCCGATCCCGGATGATGACCGACTGGCTGGCGGCAATGTCAGGAAACTCCGCCTTGAAGGCCGCGTCATAGCACCAGTGGACGGAACAGACATGCCCGCCCATCACCCCCGTCCGGACCAGCGGAAAGACCCCCCCCGAAAACCCGCCCAGCACCACCCCCGACCGATCCATCCAGCGCACCTGCGCGTTCGACCGCTTGGGATGCACGAAATTCGACTGCGGCATCGACAGGCAGAACAGATAATCCAGCCCCTCCACCTCGGTCAGCGTGCAATCCGGGTCGAACTTCACCTCGGCCGACGACCGTACCGGCCCCGCCTCTTCGGCCAAAAGCGTCCACGCGAATTCCCGCCGCCCCACGATCTCATTCGCGGCGCGCAGCGGCTCGATGGCCGATGTCAGGCAAGCCATCGGAAAGCCGGGGAACAGCAGGAACCCCAGCGTGGTCGGATTGCCCGTTTCGGTCATCGCGGCGGCCCTCCCCTGCCTCCGTTCCGGCCCGCCTCAGTCCTCGGGCCACCAGCCCGGCGAGGTCGGCTGGCCATCGTCATAGGGCGACAGCCACTGCACCAGCAAATCACGGTTGCGCAGGAACCCCTTATAGGCCGCAAGGTCCGGGTGCAGGTCGCGCACCACGCGATGCAGACGGCGGGCCCATTTCGGCTGCGTCACCAACTCTTCGAATTTGATCAGATAGCAGCGGATCGGAAAGGCGATGGCATTGGACCGCGGCAGCCGCCACAGCGTCTGCAACTCCACCCGCAGATGCTGGCGGTGGCCCACATTCTCCATCGTCAACTCGGTCCGGGTCGGCCCCCATTTGGGGTAATTCTCGGGGCTGGTGTCCAGCAGCGGGTCAACGGTCATCGTCCAGTTGAACCGCCGCACAGGTGCCCCGTGCTGCAACTTCAAAAGGAACTTCAGCGCCCGGTCGAACACGCCCTTTTCATGCGCCAAAGGCACGGGCGCGTGCCATTCGTGAAACCCCATCCCGATGTCGAAATCCAAGCTCCAGTCAGCTTGCGTCGTCACCATCCCGGCTTCGATCCACAGGTTTTCGTCCCGCTGGTCCTGCAGCGTGAAATCCCCCTGCGTCTGGCGCGTGATGTATTCCATCGGCCCATAGGGCAGCGTCGAAGGATCGAGGAAGGTGAACTTCTGCTCGATCTGCATTGGCTTGTTGATCCAATGCCACTTGTTGCCGTTCTTATGCAGCTCGAACCAATGGGGATAATCCCGCGCCTTGCTCTCCATGATCAGTTCCAGCAGGTCCCACCCCGCCAGTTCCATATGCGGCAGCGACTGGCAGCGCAGCGGGTCCTCCTTCAGCACCAGCTCGCGGTCGCGCATTTCGGCCAGATAATGCTCGTCCACGTCGAAGGCATGTTCGAACACCGATCCCGGCCGCCCCGGCACATGCGGCTCCATGTTCACCGAATACATGTAATCGTCGCGGTCAAAGGGGAAGGGGAACCGCTTGATCGCCCGTTCCGAGTTGCGGAAGGTGAAATCGTTGCGGAACGTCTCGGTGTTGAACTCGAATCCCATCGCGTCCTCCCTTAGCGATCCAGCACGAGGGTCTTGCCCTCGAACCGCGATACGCATGGCATGATCTTGGTGCCTGACGCCTTGTCGGCCTCGGACAGCCAGTGGTCGTGGTGGTGGATATGCCCGTCACAGCGCAGCACGTTCGTCTCGCACTGCCCGCAGGCCCCTCCCCGGCACAGGTAAGGCGCGTCCACCCCCGCCGCCTCCATCGCTTCAAGGATCGACTGCGCCGCGCCCACCTGCACCGTCTTGCCGCTGACCGCCAATTCCACCGCGAAGGGCTGCCCCACGGGGGGGGCAAGGAATTCCTCCGAATGAACGGTGTTCGCAGGCCAGCCCATCCCCGCCGCCGTGGCCTTGACCCATTCGATCATGCCCTTCGGCCCGCAGACATAAAGATGCGTGCCCAAAGGCTGCGTGGACAGCAGCGACTTCAGGTCGATCGCCTCGCCCTTGTCGTCCACATAGACATGCACCCGCTCGTGATAGGCGGCCTTCAGCCGGTCCACATAGGCACCCAGCGCCTCGGACCGCACGGAATAATGCAGCTCGAACCGCACCCCGCGCGGGGCAAGCTGCGCCATCATCGACATGAAGGGCGTGATCCCGATCCCGCCTGCAAGGAACAGATGCTTCTTCGCCCGCGCATCCGGCGGGAACAGGTTGACCGGATAGCCGATCTGCATCCGCATCCCTGCCCGCACATGGCGATGCAGGAAAAGCGATCCCCCCCGCCCCGCATCATCACGCCGCACGGAAATCTCATACCCAGACCCGTCCGATGGGTCCGACATCAGCGAATAGGGGTTCAGCCGCCGCGTCCCGTGGTCGTCCATCTCGACCACCACATGCGCCCCGCCGGAAAAATGCGGCATCTCTCCGCCATCGGCCCGCACAAAGCGGAACCGCTTGATCAGGTCGTTCACCTCTACGACCTCGGACACGATCACGTCGATCTTCGGTGCCCCAACGCTCATTTGAACCGCTCCACCGCCGGGGGAACGTTTCCGGGTTCCTCGGCGTCGATATTCACCCCCTGAAACGCCGCCAAACGGCGCGAGTAGTGGTCGCGGACGAACAGGTTCAGCCCGCAATGCGAACAGACATAGGGGTCGGTCGTCACATTCTCGGTGATGCCCTTGCAATGAACGCATTGCACCCGCCGCGCCAGCGACCCGCGATGTTCGGTCTGCACCGCGTCATGCGGCAGCCCCGCCTCCATCACATCGCGCTGCGCCAGACCGATCAGCGTCTCGGTCCCGGCCAGATAGACCTGCAATCCCATATGGGCATCGGCCAAAACCTTACGCAAACGCGACTCGGCAGCCCAGAAGGACGGCGACCGATGACACTGCGCCGCCCCCAACGCCCCAAGGCTCGCGAAGTCGTCGGTGCCATTCGCCCCCGGAACATAGATGATATGCGCCTTGGCCAGCATCGCGGGCGCATCCGCCCCCGCCTTGGCGAACAGGTCGCGGATCGCCCCCGCCCCTTCGCCATCGGCAACGCACAGATGCGCGGTCCCCGCGCGCGGCTGCAACACGCCATAGACCGGGCGGCTGCGGATCGACTTTTCGAATACGGTCTGGCTCATGGTCCTGTCAGTTCCGGCTGGCCCCGGTTGCGAAAGGGGCGCGCCACGTGGCATGGCGCGCCCCCTGTCCTCTCAGCCCTGCGCGGTGCGGCGCTTCTTTTCCACATCGTAGAAGGGCATCGAATGCGTCACCGCCGCGATTTCCCCATGCGTCGCACAGTTCACCACCAGCTTCGTGCCGTTGTTGGCACAATCGACCGGGATACGCGCAATCGCGATGTTGTGCTTGTTCAGCGGCGAATACATCGCCTGCGTCACCACACCCACCTTCTTGCCATCGCGATAGATCGGCGCGCCATTGCCCGGCACGTTGGTGCCTTCCATCTTCAGGCCCCAGATCTTGAACCGCTCCTTGCCCTTCAGGCGGTAATGCTCTTCCGCCCCGCGGAAGCCCACCTTGCCGGGCGACACGGTGAAGTCGAGGCCCAGTTCCCACAGCGTATCGCCCGGACCTTCATCTGCAAACGGATACATCTCGGAATTGTCGAAGGGGAAGAACAGCAGATAGCTCTCCGTCCGCAGCAGATCCAGCGTGGTAAAGCGGCAGGGGATGATCCCCATCGACTTGCCCTCATCCAGAATACGGTCCCAGATCATCGGCGCATCCTGCCCGCGCACGAACAGTTCATACCCCCGCTCGCCCGTATATCCGGTGCGCGAGATCATGGCGGGCTTGCCGAATAGGCTGGTCTGCATCTGCGCGAAATAGGGAAGCTGCCGGATGCCCGGCACATGCTTTTCCAGATAATCCACCGCCAGCGGCCCCTGCAGCGACAGATCATGCGTGTTGTCGTCAAAGCGGACCGACACATCGCGCCCCGTCGCGGCCATGGTCAGCTGCTCATGCCCCTGACCCGACCCGTGGACAACCATAAAGCTGTTGGGGGCCAGACGGTAGATCACGCAGTCTTCCACGAACTTGCCCGCATCGTTCAGCATGCAGGCATAGACCGACCGCCCCGGCATCAGCTTTTCCATGTTCCGGGTCGTGGCCCGTTCGATCACATGGCTTGCCGCCGGCCCGGTGATATGGACCTTCTTCAGGCCCGACACATCCATCAGCCCCGCCTTGGTGCGGATGGCCATGTATTCCGCATCCGGATCGCCGGAATAGGACCATGCGGTTCCCATCCCGCTCCAGTCTTCAAGGTTCGAACCAAGCGCCCGGTGGCGGTCGCCGAGCGTGGAGAAGCGCCAGGAATTCGTCATCGATGTCCCTCCCGATGGACCTTTTGATTGCGAATACTCTCCAACCATCCCCCCACGAAATCAACCTTCTTGTGCAAAAAGTTTTCCTCTCAGGGAAAGTTATTGGTCCAGAACCGCCGCTACCCGCCCGAAACCGCCCGCAAAGGCGCGGCGCGGCGGCACGGGACGGCAGGCGCGCGGCGACCGTTACCACCAACCGATTCTCCGAATGAAAAAGGGCGGCCCGCAGACCGCCCTTTTCCCTGTCACCTTGCCGCCAGATCAGCCCGGCAGCACGAAGAACCAGTTCGACCACAGGACCACCGCAGCCCCGGCGACCAGCGCCAGATAGGGCAGCATCCCGGCCCGGCGCGGCCCCAGATCGCCATGATCCGAAAGCCCCAGATCCTCCATCGCCTCCTTCGGGAACTGCCCCTTGTCGACGATGTAATGCCGCCAATAGAAGACCGGCAGGATCAGCGCGGCAAAGATCAGCCCCGCCCAGAGCGCGTTGGAATAGCCCCAGACCTTCGCCCCCGCGCCAAGGAACAGCGCGTTCACAAAGGCCAGCACCGTGTTGATACCGATCAGCACGGTCGGCGCCTTCCACGGACGCTCCATATGGGGCGAGTCGATCCGGTGGATCCAGCCCGCGTTCAGGTTCAGGAAGTTGAACAGGATGTAGCCCACGTTCGAAATGGCGAGGACGTAGAAATACCCCCCCACATCCGACGCCAGCGCCAAGAGGAACAGGTTGAACCCGAAGTCGGTCCACATCGCCCCTGTCGGCGCGCCGTTCTTGTTCACCTTGCCCAGATACTTCGGCAGCCAGCCATCGCGCGACCCCTGATACAGCGTGCGCGACGACCCGGCCATCGCGGTCATGATCGCAAGGAACAGCGCCATGATCATCAGGATCACGAACAGCTGGATGATCACATTCGACGACCCGAGGAAGCCCCCCAGCGCCGCCGCGATCCCGGTGCCGTCGACGATGCCGGTGGCCAGCATCCCCGAATGCCCCAGAACCCCTTGGAACGAGAAGGGGATCAGGAAGAAGAACACGATGCACAGCAGGCCCGAATAAAAGATGGCCCGGAAGGTATCGGTCTTCGGGTCCTTCAATTCGCGGGTGTAGCAGACGGCGGTTTCAAAGCCGTAGGTCGACCACGCCGCGATGTACATCCCGCCAAGGAACAGCGTCCAGCCGCCGATATCCCACGCGCCGTTCTCGCCCGAATAGGCGCCGGTCGGCGGCACGATGCCGGTGACGTTCATGCTGTCGATCTGCCCGGTCAGGATCGGAACGATCCCCACCAGCAGCAGCGGGATCAGCACGATCACAGCCAGCACCTTCTGCGCGCTCGCCGTGGATGCGATGCCGCGATGCTGGATGACGAAGATGATCGACATCAGGATCACGCCGATCACGAAGGTCGAATTGAAGTGCAGCGTCCCAAGACCTGGGATGGCGATGTTGAACGCTTCCCACACCCGGAAGGCAGGCGTCAGCGCAGCCACGCCATCGCTCGTCGCCACCGCCGTGATGGCGGCCTCGACCGTCGTTCCGGCATTGGCCGCGATGTATTCCGCCACCGCCGGCGTTTCCGCCGTGTAATTGGCAAGGTTCGCCGCGACCCAGTCCAGCACCTGCTGGCTTTCCGCCGCCGGAATCGGGAACAGCGCGTTCAGGATATACCCCGCCGCGATCACGCAACCCAAGCTCAGCACGGGCGACCAGGCGAACCAGTTGCACCACACCGACAGCGGCGCGATCAGCTTGGAATAGCGCAGCCACGCGGTCGCACCATAGACCGACGCCCCGCCCGACTTGTTTCCGAACATCCCCGCCATCTCGGCATAGGTGAACGACTGGAGGAAGCCCATGCACATGGACAGCATCCAGACGACGAAAGCCGCCTGCCCCGCCACGCCCGCGATACCGCCGAGCGAGAAGAGGACAAGCGGTGGCACACCGGCGGCCACCCAGAAGGCGCCCTTCCAGTCCAGCGCGCGATGAAGCTCGCCGCTGTTTGGTGTTGAAGTCATGAGAGTAACTCCCTTGTTCCCTGTTGGTCCCGGTTCCTGCGGCCTTAGCACCGCCACAGTCCGGGTTCGTATTGTCCGGTCCTCCCGCAAAGGCGGGGGCCAGTGGCAAAAGGAAAGCATGGCTTGTTGTACAAGGCGAGAATATTTTCATTCGTGCGAAACTTTTTTTCCCCTTAACTCGGGGCCTTCCCATCAATCCCCCCCGAAAGGCGAAAAGGCCCGGGCCATGTCCCATGCCTTTCCCATTCGATGATCAGAATTTGTGCAGCGCGCGAAGTCCCCTTGCCATGCGCCGCCCTTTGATCCCGCGCCCCGGCAACCCGCACCCCGACACAGCGGATCAGGACCCGCACCAGCCCCCACGCCAAAGCAAAAGGGGCCCCGGCACTGGCCGAGGCCCCTTGTTGGCCGTCCCGCGGGATCAGTTCCGCAGATAGCTTTCCATGCTGTCCTCCAAGGCGTCCTTCCACGGCGTGTGGTGGATCGGCGCCATCGTCCCGGTGATGACCGACTTGTAGGCGTTGTTGCGGAAGCCCATGATGTCCTTCTTCTTGTGCTCCTTCCACTCGAAGAAGGCCTCGCAGGCCCCGTCCACGTCAAAGGACGGATAGTCCGTCTCGGCGATCAGTTCTTTCACGTAATCACCCTGATAGTGGATGGCGTCATGGGCATCCTGCCCCGCATCCTCGCCCGCCACGCGATCCTCGACATCCTTCAGCAGCACCGCCTTGTCCGTGGGAACGGCGATCCGCCCCATAATCGCATCCCGCACCCACCAAGCCTGCGCGTCGAACATGTTGAAGGTGAACCACTGGTCCTGCATGCCGATGTAGAACAGCTTCGGATTATGCACCCAAGCCACGCCCTTATACAGGTCCGCCGTGGCCAGCCGGTTCGCCGTCTTCAGCCGCAGATCATCGGGCAGGAAGGGGAAATGGTGCTTGTAGCCCGTGCACAGGATGATCGCATCGATCTTCTTGCTGGTGCCATCCACGAAATGGGCGGTCGTCTCGTCGACATGGCTCAGCTTCGGGACTTCTTTCCAGTTGTCGGGCCAATTGAACCCCAAGGGCGCATTGCGATAGGCGACCGTGATCGACTTCGCCCCGTATTTCCAGCACTGCGACCCGATATCCTCGGCCGAATAGGACGATCCAAGGATCAGCAGGTCCTTGCCCGAAAACTCGCGCGCGTCGCGGAAATCATGCGCGTGCAGCACGCGGCCGTTGAACTTGTCGAAGCCCGGATATTCCGGAACATTCGGGACCGAGAAGTGACCCGAAGCAACGACGACATTGTCGAACTCTTCGGAATACATCCGGTCGGCCTTCAGGTCATGGACGGTGACGGTGAAATTCCCCTTGTCCGCGTTATAGGCGACCATCCGCACGGTGGTCGAAAAGCGGATCCAGTCGCGCACGCCCGCCTTCTGCACCCGCCCCTGAATATAGTCGAACAGCACCGCGCGCGGCGGATAGGACGCGATCTGTTTGCCGAAATGCTCTTCAAAGGAATAGTCGGCGAATTCCAGACCTTCCTTCGGCCCGTTCGACCACAGATAGCGGTACATGGAACAATGGACCGGCTCGCCATGCTCATCCAGACCCGTCCGCCACGTGTAGTTCCACAGGCCACCCCAGTTCGACTGCTTCTCGAAACAGACCACCTCGGGGATGTCGGCCCCCTTGGCCTTGGCCGACTGGAACGCCCTCAATTGTGCAAGCCCCGACGGCCCCGCCCCGATCACCGCAACGCGTTTGGTCACATCACCCTCCATGTCCATTCTTATGGTTCGCTTTTTCCCCAAGGCTAAACGGCACCCGCACCATGCGTCAAATATTTTTCCCCGCATGAAATAACTTGCCGCAGCCATACCTTTCCCCGACCGGCGCGGATCGGAAACATTCGACCTTGGAAACAGCGATTTCCGCGCTTTCGCCTGCTTCGCCGGATTTCTGCCCTTCTCTCGTCATGATTTCCCCCGAGAGACAGGGTCGTGTGATGACAGATGTGCCTGCGGGGAAGTCCGGCCCTGCGGGAATGTTGTGTGCCGACGGATATCCTCAACGGCTGGTCACAGCATGAAAATCCTTGCCGTCGACGACGACGAAACGATCCTCGATCTGCTGTCCGAAGCGCTCGCGCTGAAGGGCCATGAACGCCTTGCCCGCGCCCGCTCGGCGCACGAGGCCTTGGGAATCATCGCCGCAACCACCGCGCCCTTCGACTGCCTGCTGCTGGACATCCAGATGCCCGGCATGGACGGCATCGCGCTTTGCCGCGAAATCCGCAACCTGCCCGGCTATCAGCACACCCCGATCCTCATGCTCACCGCCATGTCCCAGCGCGACTATATCGAACGCGCCTTCATGGCCGGGGCCACCGATTACATCACCAAACCCTTCGACCTGCTCGAACTGGGGGCCCGAATCGGCGTCGCCCACCGCCTTGTCGAGGAACGCAACCGCGTCGAGGACGGCCTGTCCACGATCGAACGGCTCAAGCGCGAACTCAAGACCGTGCCCCCCGTCGCACTGGCCGATCCCGTCGACCTCGGCCCCGTGCCGCGCGCGATCAACTGGCTGGCCTTCGAAAACTACATCCTCTCCCTCACCCGCGCGAAGCTTTTTACCTCCCACGTGCTCGCCGCCAAGGTGGTCGAAATCGACCGCCTCCACGCAGAACACCGCCCCGGCGAATTCCTCGCCCGGCTCCGACTCGTCGGCCAAGCCCTGGCCGAGGCGACCGAAGGCGAAGGCACGGTCCTGTCCTATCGCGGCAACGGCACCTTCCTCTGCATCAGCCATATCCGCAGCCGCCTGTCCGCGCAGGACATCGAGACGCATATCAACGACTCCATCCTTTCGGGTCAGGGCATCAGCGTGATCGTGGGCGAACGCCTTTCGCTTGGCGCGCTTACCCGCTTCGGGTCGCTGCAATCGCTGAACAAGGCCGCCGCCGACGTGGAACGCAAGCTGGAACTGGTGGGCTCCAAACCCATGCCGCCCCGCTCGCTGCCGCAACGCTCGCTTGCGCGGTATCGCGGCGAACAGGAACGCACCGCCTATGAAGGCATGCTGCGCCAGATGCTGGACGAAGACCTCGCGCGCCTGCGCGGGGAACTTAATGCAAACGTGGGTCTAGGTTCATCAGCGCGACCTGAACCCTTGCGCCGTCGATCACCATGACAGGTCCGGCAGGCTTTGCCCTCAGGCCCAGCCTGCCGATCCAGCGCGGCCAAACCGCCGGCCCCAGCGCCAGCAACTGCATCGCCCCAAGGGACCGTGCGGTCCTGATCAATTCATACATCAGATCCCCCTGCACTTTCTTGCGCAGCTTCGCGGGGACATTGTTCGAAACAAAGATGCGCGACGCCTCCCAGATCTTCGGATCGACCGGCGCCTCGAAATCCATCAGGTCCGACGGAATGGACTCCAGCATCCCGCGCTGGGCGTCGCGGATCATGTAGGTATACATGCCCACCTTCGCGGTGGTTGGCGTCAGCCGCACCCCGGCCAGCACCTCGCCCTTTTCATGCACCGCGATCCAGCGGCTCGCGGGCGTGTCGTACTGATCGAATTCCATGCCTTCGGCTTCGGGCAGACGCCAGTTGTTGCGAAGGATGAAAGACGTCCGACGTGCCTTCAGCAGATTGACGAAAAGATCGCCATGCTGGTGCATGTTCTGGAAGGACAAAGTGGTCGTCAGCATTCCCGATCCCGGATTCACGGCCTCGTTGACACCACTCTGGCGGGGGTTTCGCCCCCCGTCCAAACCGTCCAACCCAGAAAACTCGATCGTGTCGAGCGTCCGCCTGCGGGCTGGAAGGCTGACCATGATGCCCCTCACTGGGTAATATTCGTAAACAACAAAGGCATGACGAACGAAGAGATTCCAAGCCGTTTTAGCGATTTGGTTCAAATCAGGCGGAACTGTGGCAAATTCGCAAACCCAGAAAATCATTGATCGACAACATCTTGTGGTTCGACTCTAAACTCACACACCAGTCACCCCTTGCCCTTTTCCGACAAAAAAATCCAAAGCACCAACAGCACATAGTTTACACAGCCTAAACAATCCTCCCCCACGCGAAACCGCAAACAACAAGACACGTCCCGCACGAATCGCGCTGTTTTGGGGCGCAAGACGCCAGAAATGACCCCAAGGCGACCACAATGTCGCCCGACTGCGGGGTCAGTAACAATCATGAACACGGCGGAACCGTCACTGGCCCCACCCGTTCGCGCCCTCCGGGGCCGTCCGGTCCGGCCAAGGCCCACTCGTCCGTGGCATCTGGACTGTTCGGGGGATATGCGATGTCGCGCTACTTTCAATGCTTCAAACTCTACGCCGAGGTGGCGGACTTCCTGCTCCTCGACCGTTCCGAACCTGTGCTTCTGGTGGACCTGTCGATGGAACCGGCGCTGGACCGGCCGGGCTGCAACCCCTACCCGCACCGCACCACCTTTTCGGTAAGGGATGCCGAACTCATCGCCCGCTTCCTCGAAGAGATTTCGGTCGGCGACGCGATCGAGGCCGAGGGGTCCTTCTCGCAGTCCGACTACATCCCACATCGGACCACCTGCATCGACACCACCTTCCTCATGGCCGATTTCCAAAGGCTGCCGCTGCCCGAACAACTGATCCCTGCACCGCCGGAATTCGCCCGCGACGCGCTGCGCCCGAACCGCCTGCACTGAGGTCCTAGCCGCAATGACCGTCGCTCCTTTCTCTCCCACCGAAGACCGGCCCGCCCAAGGGCTGCGCGCGGTCACGCGCCTGCGCCGCAGCCTGCGCGCCTTCCTGCGGCTGGAAACCGGGGCGGCCCGGCTCGAAAAGCAGTTGCGCGACTACGCGATGGGCGGCCTCGCCCTGTTCTGGAAACGCCAGACGATCTACGCAGGCGCGGGCCTCCTGTGCGGCTTCTACTATGATCTGCAAGTCGCCGTACTGTGCTATGTCCTTTTGCAGTATACTGAATTCTGCGAAACTTGGCTTCTTCTGCGCATCGCCCGCTGGCGCGGCGGCAACCTGCGCGAGGCGCGGCGCTACCGCAACTTCCTCTTGCTCACGGCCATGCAAAGCACAGCCGCCATCTGCTTTTGGGCGGGCACCGTCGCGGTGCTGGAAGGCGTGTCATCCCACTTCATGCCGCTCTTCTTCCTCTTTGCGGCAGGCCTCTTTGCGGCGGTGAACAACCACCAGATCCCGCAGATCCTCTTCGTCCGCCTCGTGATGTATGCCGGCGTCTTCCTGTGGATCCCCACTTCGGACATCCTTGCCATCCGCCCGCCGCTGCAAAGCTTCCTCTGGCTTCAGCTGTTCACCGTCGTCTTCGTGCTGTTTTTCGTGGTGGAATGCTCGGTCATCTTCCTGCGGCTCTATCGCTCTGGCCTCGACCAGCTCGACGCGCTGCGCCTTGAACGGGACCGCGTGCAGGCCGCCTATGAAGTGAAGTCCCAATTCGTGTCGATCGTCAGCCACGAATTGCGCACCCCGCTCACCTCGATCAACGGTGCGCTCGGCCTGTTGCGCACCGGGGCCTATGACAGCACCCCCGACAAGGCCCGCAACATCCTCGAGATCGCGCACAAGAACAGCGTCCGCCTTTCGGCGCTGATCAACGACCTGCTGGACCTGCAAAAGATCGAATCCGGCCAGATGTCCTACAACATGGACCAGATCGACCTCACCGCCTTGGTCGAAGAATGCATCGAATCGATCGACAGCTTCGCCCAGACCTACGGTATCGCGGTCCAGCTTTCCCCCGCCACGCCTGACCTGATCGTGTCCGCAGACCGCGACCGCCTGCATCAGGTGCTCGACAACCTGCTCTCCAACGCCGTCAAATTCTCGCGCCGGGGCGAAAAGGTCGAGGTGCGCCTCTCCCGCGTCCAAGACCGCATCCGCGTCGAAGTGCAGGACCGTGGCATCGGCATCCCGCCCAATTCCCGCGAAAAGGTCTTCGGCAAGTTCACGCAGGTCGACAGCTCCGACCGCCGCAGCCATGGCGGCACCGGCCTCGGCCTTGCCATCGCGCAGGAAATCATGACGGCCCATGGCGGCAGCATCGACTACAGCAGCAGACTTGGCGAAGGCACCACCTTCACCATCGAATTCCCGACCGAGGACTAAGGACGATGACCTTCTACACTGACGTGGCCCAACAGGCCGATATCGCCGCACGTCTTGCGCCGATCCGTACGCATTTCCTGTCGACCCTTGGTCCCCGCCGCGAACGTCTGGCCATCTTCTGCGCCGCACCCGATCCGCTGCCCTGTCCCCACCTGATCCGTCAGTTGCAGGAAGATGCCCACAAGATCCGCGGCGTGGCCCTCACGCTCGGCTTCGAAACACTCGGCCGCGCGGCGGGCAAACTGGACGAATTGCTGAACCCTTGGCACAAGGCCGTCACGCCCATGCCCGTGGATGGGGGCATGGTCTCGGCCATGGCGGGACTGGCGGCAGAAATCGACCTCGCGCTCGGCTGGCGGGACTGAACGGCGCTCAGCGCGGGCGCTGCGCCCAGTACCGGCGGATGTCCGATGGCAGCGTGACGGGATCGAACGGCTTCGTGATCCGCCCCAGCACCCCCATCCCGACCATGTCGCCCTCGATGGTCTCCATGGCCTTCGCCGTCATGAAAATCGCAGGCGTCCGTGCCAAGGCCGCGACACCCCGCAGCGCCTCTAGCGTCTGCATCCCGTTCATCCCGGGCATCATGTAATCCAGCAACAGAAGATCAGGGCCGAAACCCTCGGCCTTCTCCAACGCCTCGGCACCAGAGGCGCATTGCATCACCTCGAACCCGCCCAGATCGGCCAGCGCGAGACGGGCAATCATCAGGATATCCTCGTCGTCTTCGACGTGCAGGATTCGGTTAAGACCATCCATCGGCACCCCCCGCAGCGCCCGACCCGATCGGTTTTTCGACCCGCGCGCCATTTCAGACTGAGGCCACATTGACCCAACGTCAATCCGACCGGACATGTTTTGTGACTCACTCGCAGGAACGGATTGTTTCCACAGCAGGCGAAATGCACCTCCGTCGCTGCGGTCCCGTTTCATCCCCATGAAAACAAGGGCCAAAGCCGACGGTCGTGCGCGACGGTCCAGCCGCAGCGCGCGCGGGACCGTAGCGCACAAACCATCCCGTGCAAAGGGGAACTGCGACCGGGCCTCAGCTTCCCTGAACGATCAGGATGGCGCGCGCGGCCCCGGTCCCGGCCCGGATCGCATGGGCCCGATCCGCGGCATAGCGTGCCGTGTCACCCGGACCCAGCCGCTCCTCCTCCTCGCCGGATTGCACGGTCAGGCTGCCCTCCACCACCGTCAGATGCTCGCGGCATCCCGCCGAATGCGGCTCTGACACCAGCGCCGCCCCGGATTCAAAGGACAGGTCATAGACCTCATGCTCGCCCACCGCCTCGGCGGGCGACAGGATGCGGATTCGCACCCCCGGACTGCGCGCAATCACCGGCGCAGCCCCGGCCCGCGTCACCTCGATCCCGGGCGCGGGCTTGCCTTCCAGCAGCCCTGCGAAATCCACCTGCAAGGCCTGCGTCAGGTTCCACAGCGTCGCCACCGTGGGCGAACTTTCCCCCCGCTCGATCTGGCTGACCATCGACCGCGACACACCCGACAGCTTGGCCACCGCATCAAGCGAAAGCCCGCGCGCCCGCCGCGCCTCGCGCAGCGATGCCGCCAATCTGTCATGGATGTCGGAACGCGCCATGCGCGCGATGCTTACTCGCCCCACGGCGAAGGTCAACGCGACTCAGGTCCCGCAGAAGGTCACATAGCGCCCAAATCCCTGCGGCGCAGGCAGCGTATAGGGCTCCCGCTCCACAAACGGCTCTGACACCGCAGATACCAGCGCCTCGAACGGCCCCATGTCGCCCCCCGTCGCCGCCGCCAAGGCTTCTTCCACTTTGTGGTTGCGCGGGATCACCGCCGGATTGGCCGCAAGGATGCGCGCCGCCGCATCCGGTGCCAGCCGCGCCTGCCAGCGCGGCAGCCATGCCCGCAGGCCGGACGGATCGTCAAACAGCGGGGCCAATGCCGACGCATCGCCCCCCACCGCCCCGGCCAGCCGCCGGAAGGTCAGCGTCCAGTCCGCCCCCTGCCCGTCCATCGCCGCCAGCAGCCCATCCGCCAGATCACCGTCGCCCGCCTCGGCCCCCGCCAGCCCCAGCTTGGCGCGCATCATCGACACCCATTCCGCCCGAAACCGCCCTGCAATCCCCTCCAGATACATATTGGCGATGTCCACCGCCCGATCCTGATCGTCATGGAACAGCGGCAGCAATGCCTCTGCCAGCCGCGCAAGGTTCCAGCCAAGGATCAGCGGCTGGTTGGCATAGGCATAGCGCCCGCCATGATCGATGGACGAAAACACCGTCCCCGGCGCATAACCCTCCATAAAGGCGCAAGGACCGTAATCGATCGTCTCGCCCGACAGCGCCATGTTGTCGGTGTTCATCACCCCGTGGATGAACCCCACCCCCATCCATTGCGCGATCAATCGCGCCTGCCGCCCGATCACCGCATCAAACAGCGCGACATAAGGGGACTCCGCCCCCGCCACCTGCGGATAATGCCGCGCGATGGTGTAATCGGCCAGCTTCCTGACCTGCGCCTGATCCCCCCGCGCGGCAAAGAACTGGAACGTCCCCACCCGGATATGGCTTGCCGCCACCCGCGTCAGCACTGCGCCGGGCAATTCCGTCTCGCGCAGCACCGGCGCGCCCGTCGCCACCACCGCCAAAGCCCGCGTCGTGGGAATGCCCAGCGCTGCCATCGCCTCGCCCATCACATATTCCCGCAGCATCGGCCCCACGGCGGCCTTGCCATCCCCCGCGCGCGAAAAGGGCGTCCGCCCCGATCCCTTCAACTGCACGTCCCAGCGCCACCCCTCTGGGTCCACCACCTCGCCCAGCAGCAGCGCGCGCCCGTCGCCCAGTTGTGGAGAAAACCCCCCGAACTGATGCCCCGCATAGGCTTGCGCCACCGGATCCGCCCCCTCGGGCAGCGCGCGGCCCGACAGCACCTCTGCCGCCACCTCGGCCAGCCAGTCGGGATCGATCCCCAACCCTTCGGCCAGCCCCCGGTTCAGCGCCAAAAGGCGCGGCGCGGGCGCAGGCGCGGGCTGCACCGAAAGAAATGTCCCCGGCAGATCGCGTACCCAACTGTTGTCGAAACGAAAGCTCATCCTGACCCCGGCGCTTTGACGCATCCCCCCCATATGGCCCGCCCCCGGATCAGGGGCAAGCACGCCGCAGGGGGAACACAGGCCAAGCACGCCGGCCCAGTGCGCCTGCTGAACGCACCTGCTCAGCGCACCTCGATCCGGGCAAGCTGCCAGATCGACCGGGCATAGATCACCTCTGTCTGATAGGCCGGATCAGAGTCATAGGGATACACCACCCAAAGCGGCCCCTTGTCCCGCACCGAAAGCACGGCACCGTTCTGGCGATAGGCGACGATGGGCCCCTCGGCCACGGCATCGGCCATCGGGATCTCCACCGTGTAATCGTTCAGCGCCGAGGCCGCGATCACCGTGCCCTCCGCCCCCAGCCGCTCCAGCAGCGTGGCCAGCGGCACGCCCTCAAAAACCTGCGGCCCGTCGCTCCAGATCGTATGCGTCTCGATCTTGACCGAACCCATCGCCTCCAGCATGGCAAGGTCCAGCTCCGCCGCATCGCCCGCATTGCGGGCCGCGATGCCACCCGTCACGGTCAGGATCACTTCGCCCTGCGGCACCGCCAAGGCGTCCTGCGCCAGCAAAGGGACCGCCATCATCGCGGAAAAGGCAACGCCGAACCCCAGCCCGCTCCAGCACATTGACTGCATCAAAGCCTCCCAAGCGCTTTCACACACAAGCCTTACGCACATCGACGCCAAAGGTCAGCTATTCTTCCGAGGTATGCACAGAGCGTCAACCGTCAACCCAAGGTTGCATCCCCGCGCCCTGCGCGCCAACGCCCACGGCCCGCCATCGCCAAGCAACGCCCCCGGAGGACTGCGCCGCTCATCACATCTTGCAAGGTGTGGTCGGGGCGAGAGGATTCGAACCCCCGGCCTACGGTACCCAAAACCGTCGCGCTACCAGACTGCGCTACGCCCCGAACGTCGCCTCCTTACCCTGTCGCCCGCCGATTGAAAAGCCGCCCTGCGGGGAAAGCTTCACGGACAAGGCCATGCAGCCCTGCGCTGTGGAATGGACGGGTGGCGCAACTCAGACCCTTCGGCGATGCCCATCCGCTGGGCCAAACCGCCATTGATCTCTAGCACGAAGCGGATGCCTTCGCCGCCTTCGATCGGGGTGGTGTCGCCAGGGATCGCATTGGAATGCACCTTGCGTACCCGCCCCGTCTCGTCGGCAAAGATCATGTCCAACGGGATCAGCGTGTTCTTCATCCAAAAGGCCGCGCGCTGCGGGGCCTCATAGACGAACAACATCCCCGCCGAACTTGGCATCGACTCGCGGAACATCAGTCCCTGCGCCCGCTCTGCCCCGTCATCCGCCACTTCGACACTGAACCGCTGCTGCCCGCCCGCCCCCCGGATGTCCAACCGGTCGGGCGCGCAGTCCTGCGCCAGCGCCGCCATCGGCGCGAAAGACACCATCACACCGAAAAGCCCGGAAATCAGCCCGGCTGCCGCGTTGCCGCTTCCCACGAAACCACCTGAACCGCCATGCGCCCGCGCTTGCCTTCGACGATGCGCAGGCAAATCGCCTCGCCCGCCTGCAGGTCGGCAAAGCCCGACATGCGCAACACCTCGATATGGATGAACACATCCTCCGGCCGCCCGAAGACATTGGCAAAACCAAAGCCCTTGGCCTTGTCGAACCACTTCACACGCGCCGCTTCCAACGGCAGCGCGGCGATCTCTTCTGGGTCATGGGGCGCACTTTCATCGCCCAGCGGGAAAACGACGCCCTGCGGAGGTTCGATCTCCAGAACCTCCACCGCCTGAACGCCACGCTGCGTCATCTGCACCTTCACCGAAACCACCGCGCCATCGGCCACCGAATTCTGGCCGTAGTTGCGCAGCACGTTCGCATGAAGAAGGATGTCAGCGCCACCCTCGTCAGCGACGATGAACCCAAATCCCTTGCCGGGATCAAACCACTTCACCCGGCCATGCACGATCTGCACAGCCCTATCCTCGTCCGTCATGTTCGAGCCATTCCCCAGAGTAAGCCCATTCATTACGTTTGACTTGAATATGTTCGGAGTTTCAAGGGTCAATTCTTAACTCAGTTTAAGGCTTTCAGTCGCGAAACGCGAAAATCACGGGTTCAATCGTTGGACTTCCCAAGGTGTAACGATGTCATTCCGGGACCATTTGAACCGATCATGCAGACGGAATTGTCCGTCGGCCCAGAATTCGATCTCGATGGGACGGATTCGGATGCCTCCCCAGAAAGGCGGGCGCTTGGGAATCGGTCCGTGCTGGGCGGTCACTTTCGCCACCTCGGCCACCAGCGCCGCGCGCGACGACAAGGGTTCCGACTGCCGCGACGCCCATGCCCCCAGACGGCTTTTCAGGCTGCGGCTGTCGTAATAGGCATCCGCCTGCGGCCCTTCTTCCCGCTCGGTCACGCCCCGCACCCGGATTTGGCGGCGCAGACTCTTCCAATGCAGCACAAAGGCCGCCTTCCCGCTTGCCTCGATCTCGCGCCCCTTCTTGGACCCGTAATTGGTGTAAAAGACGAAGGCATCCGCCTCGATCTCCTTCAGCAGCACCATCCGCACATTGGGCATCCCCGCCTCGTCCACCGTGGCCAATGCGATGGCATTGGGATCGTTGGGTTCCACCGGCTCCGCCTCGGCCAGCCAAGCCCGTGCGATGGCAAAGGGGTCATCGCCCGCAAAAATCCCGCTTCTGTCCATGATATCCCGTCCAAACCTTCCCTGCGACGCAGGCTTAGGGCCGCCCTTGATGCAGCCCATCGGATCGCCTACACGTCAACGACAACACAAAGGGTGGGCGAGGGACAGGCAATGTCAACGGGACTCATGGCAGGAAAGCGCGGCCTCATCATGGGCCTTGCCAATGACAAATCCATCGCCTGGGGCATCGCAAAGGCACTGGCCGACCACGGGGCCGAAATGGCCTTCTCCTATCAGGGCGAGGCGCTCAAGAAACGTGTCGAACCCCTCGCGGCCTCCATCGGCACGCCGCTTCTTTTCGAATGTGACGTTGCGTCCGAAGAGTCGATGGACGCCCTCTTCGCCGGTCTGCGGGACCATTGGGGCAAGATCGACTTCCTCGTCCATGCCATCGGCTTTTCCGACAAGAACGAACTCCGCGGCCGCTATGTCGATACGACCCGCGCCAACTTCCTGATGACGATGGACATTTCCGTCTATTCCTTCACCGCCGTCTGCCAGCGCGCGGCCGCCCTCATGCCCGATGGCGGCTCGCTCCTGACGCTGACCTATTACGGTGCGGAAAAGGTCATGCCGCATTACAACGTCATGGGTCTGGCCAAGGCCGCACTGGAATCATCGGTGAAATACATCGCTGAAGACCTCGGCAAGGACGGCATCCGCGTCAACGCCATCTCGGCAGGCCCGATCAAGACCCTCGCCGCCTCTGGCATCGGCGACTTCCGCTACATCATGAAGTGGAACGAGTTGAACTCCCCCCTCCGCCGCAACGTCACGCAGGAAGAAGTGGGCAAGGCCGCGCTCTACCTCCTCTCCGACCTCGGCTCCGGCACGACGGGCGAGAACCTGCACGTGGACGCAGGCTATCACGTCGTCGGCATGAAGGCCGTGGACGCCCCCGACATCGACGCCGTGACGGGGCGGAACGGCAAGGAATGACTCTCGCCACCTTCCTTGCGCTGGCCACGGTGCAACTGATGGCCGCCATCAGCCCCGGCCCCGCCGTGCTGATGACCGCGCGCACGGGGGTTACCCAAGGGCTCCGCATGGGCATCTGGATGGCGGCGGGCATCGGCTTTGGTGCCGTATTCTGGGCCGTCTGCGCCCTCTTCGGCCTCGCCCTGCTCTTCAAAGTCGCCCCCACCCTGCTGACCGTGCTCAAGATCGCGGGCGGTGCCTACCTGATCTGGATCGCCATCCAGATGTGGCGCCACGCCCCCGAACCCCTCTCCACCGACACGACCGACAGCACGCTGCCCCAATCCGGCCCCGCCGCGCTGTGGAAGGGGATCACGACCCAACTCGCCAACCCCAAACCCGTCGTCTTCTTCGGCGCGGTCTTCGCAGGCATGGTGCCGCCCGACACGCCGCTCTGGATCAAGGGCGCGCTGCTCTGCGTCGTCTTCTCCACCGATTTCATCTGGAACGTCATCGTGGCCCGGCTCTTCTCTTTCGAACGCAGCCGCCGCTTCTATCTCTCGCTCAAAACCCTGATCGACCGCAGCTTCGGCGGCCTGCTCGCCGCGCTGGGGCTCAAGGTCGCGCTCACCTGAAAGGGAAAACCGATGTCCGCCGAACGCCTGCCCCATGAAAAAGGCTTCCACGTCAGCTGGGACCAGATCCACCGCGACGCCCGCGCGCTGGCGTGGCGGCTGGACGGCAAGGGTCCGGGCGAAGGTGGGGCGTGGAAGGCCGTCGTCGGCATCACGCGCGGCGGCCTCGTGCCCGCCATGATCGTCAGCCGCGAACTGGACATCCGCGTGGTCGATACGATCAGCGTCAAATCCTATCATGCCGGGGGCGGCGCGCAGGACCAGCGGCGCGAGGCGCAGGTGGTCAAGGCCCCGCAGACCGAACTGATGGGGGATGGGTCCGGCATCCTCATCGTCGACGACCTCGTCGACAGCGGCCGGACGCTGGAACTGATCCGCAGCCTCTACCCCAAGGCGCATTGCGCCACCGTCTACGCCAAACCCCACGGCAAGCCGCAGGTGGACACCTACGTGACCGAGGTGTCGCAAGACACTTGGATCTTCTTCCCTTGGGACATGGCGCTGCAATACGTCCAACCCTTCCGCGGCAACGACTGACGCGAAATCTGCGCCAGATTTCGCCCTCAGAAGCAACGCACAAAGATGCACGGCAAGTGTGGCGGCTGCCCCGCCGGGGTGGCTGCACGTCATCACGTGCGGCCGCCCCGGGGGGGCGGGGCGGCCGCCACCCGGGCCTTCGGGGCCCGGGTGATACCCAACCGTCGCACCCGACGCCCCAAAGGCCGCCGCATCGCTTCCCTTCCCTACGCTCCCCACATTTGCCCCCGCCACCACCCGAACCACCCGCCAATCCGCGCAACCCCACCCTCCACCCTGTCGCAAACGACGCGCAGCCCGCGCAAATTGACGGTCGCACCCTGCCCGTTCCGCCCCTAGACTGCCCCCGAACCGCCTACGGAGCCAAAGATGACCCTGCCCCTGAACCCCGCCATGGCCGCCACCGAACCCCCGCCGGTGATGGAGGCCCGCCGCTGGCTTCAGGGCGCCACCTTCCCCGCCGACCGCCCGCTGATCAACGTCAGCCAAGCCGCCCCCGTCGATCCGCCCCCGTTGGCCCTGCGTCAGGCGCTGGCCGATGCCGCGCTGCACAATGACGCCGCCCATCTCTACGGCCCCGTCCTTGGCCTGCCCGACCTGCGCGCCGAGATTGCCGCGCAATGGTCCGCCGCCTATGGCGGCACCGTCACCCCCGATCAGGTCGCCATAACCCAAGGCTGCAATCAGGCCTTCACCGCCGTCCTCTCCACCCTCGCAGGCGCCGGGGACGAGGTGATCCTGCCCACACCGTGGTATTTCAACCACAAGATGTGGCTCGACATGCAGGGCGTGAAGGCCGTCCCCCTGCCCGCAGGCGCGGGTCTCATCCCCGAGGCCGAGGCCGCATCCCGCCTCATCACCCCCCGCACCCGCGCCATCGTTCTGGTCAGCCCCAACAACCCCGGCGGGGCCGAATACCCGGCCGAAACGCTGGCCGCTTTCCGCGATCTCGCCCGCGCCAATAACCTCGCCCTGATCGTGGACGAAACCTACCGCGACTTCGACAGCCGCACAGGCCGCCCCCACGATCTCTTTGCCGATCCCGATTGGCAGGACACGCTGATCCAACTCTACAGCTTCTCCAAGGCCTACCGCCTGACAGGCCACCGCGTCGGTGCCATCGTCGCCTCGACCCAACGCCTTGCCGAGGTTGAAAAATTCCTCGACACCGTCGCCATCTGCCCCTCGCAACTGGGCCAGATCGGCGCGCTCTGGGGGATGCGGAACCTCGCGCAATGGGTCGCGGGCGAACGCACCGAAATCCTCGCCCGCCGCGCCGCCATGACGGGTGGCTTCGCGCGACTGCCCGACTGGAAACTCCTCGGCTGCGGCGCCTATTTCGCCTATGTCGAACACCCCTACCCCATGGCCTCCGACGCATTGGCCAAGCGCCTTGTGCACGACGCCTCCATCCTCATGCTGCCCGGCACCATGTTCCAGCCCGACACCCATCCCGAAGGCACCCGCCAACTCCGCATCGCTTTTGCCAATATCGACGCCACGGGCATCGCGGAAATGTTCAACCGCCTCGCCGCGCTCCGCCTCTAGCGCCGCTTGCCCCCCGCGCGCTGACCCACTAGACAGGCTGCGACATTTCCCAAGGCGGAACAGGCGCGACCGATGGCCAAGAAGACGACCGACACCGAAGACCAGCCCCGCAAGAAGAAATCGGCGGGCAGCTATCTGGTCTGGACGCTCCTCGTCCTCGTCATGCTGGGCCTTGGCGGCTTCGGCGTCACCAATTTCGGCGGCGGCATCACGACCATCGGCAAGGTCGGCGACCGCGATATCGAAACGACCGACTACGCCCGCGCCCTCCAGCAAGAGATGAACGCGCTGTCCGCCCAGTTCGGCCAGCCCATCACCTTCACGCAGGCACAGGCCTTCGGCCTTGACCAGCAGGTCCTGCAACAGGTCATCACCCGCGCCGCGCTGGACAACGAAACCGCCCGCATCGGCATTTCCGCAGGCGACGCCTCCGTCGCCGCCGAAATCACCGCCATGCAGGCCTTCCAAGGCACCGCCGGCACCTTCGACCGCGACGCCTATCGCTTCACCCTCGAACGCAACAACCTGACCGAAGCGCAATTCGAACAGGGCATCCGCGAAGACATCGCCCGCTCCGTCCTGCAAGGCGCGATCGTCGGCGGCTTCCTCGATCCCAAACCGCTCACCGACACGCTGACCGCCTATGCCGGCGAACGGCGCGGCTTCTCGCTCCTCGAACTCGCTGCCGCTGACCTGCCCACCCCGGTCGCCGATCCCACCGATGCCGACCTCCAGTCCTTCTACGACGCCAACATCGCCCAATTCACCCGGCCCGAGGCGAAGCGGATCACCTATATCGCGCTGATCCCCGAAACCCTCGCCCCCACGATGGAGGTGGACGAGGCCGCGCTGAAGGCGCTCTACGATGAACGCATCGACGAATTCATGATCCCCGAAAAGCGCCTCGTCGAACGCCTCGCCTTCCCGACCGACGCCGACGCCGCCGCCGCCAAGGCCCGCCTCGACGCGGGAGAGATCACCTTCGACGCCCTCGTCGCCGAACGCGGCCTCAAACTGGCCGACATCGACCTCGGCGATGTCTCCAAGTCCGACCTCGGCGCGGCGGGCGACGCCGTCTTCGCCCTCACCGAACCGGGCATTGCGGGCCCCGCCCAGTCCGACGTCGGCCCCGCCCTCTTCCGCATGAACGCCATCCTCGCCGCGCAGGAAACCACCTTCGACGCGGCCAAGGAGTCGCTCTCTGCCGAAATGCGCACCGATGCCGCCCGCCGCGCCATCTCTGCCCGGATCGACGAAATCGACGACCTCCTCGCCTCCGGCGCCGACCTCGAAGAGGTGGCGCAAGAGGCAAAGATGGATATCGCCACCATCGACTATATCCCCAGCGAAACGCCCGAAGGCATCGCCGCCTACCCCGATTTCCGCGACGCCGCCGAAGCCCTGCAGGAAGGCGACTTCCCCGAGGCGATCCAGCTTGACGATGGTGCCCTCGTCGCCCTGCGGCTGGACGAGATCGTCCCCCCGACGCCCATCCCGCTGGCCGACACCCGCGACGCTGTGGCCGCCGCATGGCGCAGCGACGCCGAAGCCAAGGCCCTGCTCGCCCGCGCCGAAGCCGTCAAGGCCGAGGTGGAGGGCGGCAAGTCCCTTGGCGCCTTCGGCATCGTCACCGTCACCAAATCCATCATCCGCGACGGCACCGTCGAAGGCGCGCCCGACACCCTGCTCGACACCCTCTTCTCCATGACCGAGGGCGAGTTGCGCGTGGTGCAGGGCAATGGCTTCACCGGCCTGCTCCGCCTTGACGCCATCCTTCCTGCCGAAACCGCAGGCGATGATGCCGAAGCCCTGCGCGACTCCATCGCCATCCGCGCCCGCCAGACGCTGGCGCAGGACGCCTTCAGCCTCTTCACCAACGCCCTGTCGGCCGAGGCCGGGATCCAGATCGACCAGACCGCCGTCAACGCGGTCAACGCCCAGATGAACTGACCCCGCGATGAAACTGGAACCCTCCTTCGAGGACTTCGAACGCGGCTGGTCACAGGGCCGCAATCAGGTCGTCCATGCCCGCATCGCGGCTGACCTCGACACGCCCGTCTCGCTGATGCTGAAACTCGCCGAAGCCCGCGCCGACACCTTCATGCTCGAAAGCGTGACGGGCGGCGAGGTGCGGGGACGCTATTCCGTCGTCGGCATGAAACCCGACCTCATCTGGCAATGCCACGGGGACCGCAGCCGCATCAACCGCGAGGCCCGCTTCGACCCCGCCGCCTTCACCGAACAGGACGGCCACCCGCTCGACGCCATCCGCGCGCTGATCGCCGAAAGCCGGATCGACCTGCCCGAAGGCCTGCCCGCCATCGCCTCGGGCCTTTTCGGCTATCTGGGCTATGACATGATCCGTCTGGTGGAACACCTGCCCGACGTGAACCCCGACCCGCTCGGCCTGCCCGATGCCGTTCTCCTGCGCCCCTCGGTCGTGGCCGTGCTCGACGGCGTGAAGGGCGATGTCACCCTCGTCGCCCCGGCTTGGGTCAATTCCGGCCTCTCCGCCCGCGCCGCCTATGCGCAGGCCGCCGAACGCGTGATGGACGCGCTGCGCGACCTCGACCGCGCCCCCCCGGCCCAGCGCGACTTCGGCGAAGCCGCCCCGGTGGGTGAAGCGACCTCGAACTTCACCCATGACGGCTACAAGGCGGCCGTGGAAAAGGCCAAGGACTACATCCGCGCGGGCGACATCTTTCAGGTCGTCCCCTCGCAACGCTGGTCGCAACGCTTCGAACTCCCGCCCTTCGCGCTCTACCGCTCGCTGCGCCGCACCAACCCCTCGCCCTTCATGTTCTTCTTCAACTTCGGCGGCTTTCAGGTCATCGGGGCCAGCCCCGAAATCCTCGTCCGCCTGCGCGACGGCGAAGTGACCATCCGCCCCATCGCCGGCACCCGCAAACGCGGCGCGACCCCGGAAGAGGACAAGGCGCTGGAACTCGACCTCCTCGCCGACCGCAAGGAACTGGCCGAACACCTCATGCTGCTCGATCTGGGCCGCAACGACGTGGGTCGCGTAGCGAAAGTCGGCACAGTCCGCCCGACCGAGAAATTCATCATCGAACGCTACTCCCACGTCATGCATATCGTCTCCAACGTGGTGGGCCAGATCGCCGATGGCGAAGACGCTCTCTCCGCCCTCCTCGCAGGCCTTCCGGCAGGCACCGTCTCCGGTGCCCCCAAGGTCCGCGCGATGGAAATCATCGACGAGCTGGAACCCGAAAAGCGTGGCGTCTATGGCGGTGGCGTGGGCTACTTCGCCGCGAATGGCGAGATGGACTTCTGCATCGCGCTGCGCACAGCGGTCCTCAAGGACGAAACCCTCTATATTCAGGCAGGCGGCGGCGTGGTCTACGACAGCGACCCCGAAGCCGAGTATCAGGAAACCGTAAACAAATCCCGCGCCATCCGCCGCGCCGCCGAGGATGCGGGCCTCTTCGCCCGCCGCAGCAACGCCTGACCGCGCACCCGGCCCACCCCCCGGGAGGCGCTTCGCCCTCCCGGACCCACCCGAGGATATTTTTGGACGGAAAATGAGGGCAGTTGCTCTCCATTTTCTGTCCACAAATATCCCGCAGGGGTGCGGGGGTGCGAACCCCCGCCCCTGAGCCGAAGCGCGCCAGCGCGCAGGCGAGGCAAAAGGAACGCGGGCGCTTGCGCCCGCTCCGCCTGAGCCGCGGGCATGGTTAACGAAACGCTGGGGCGGCGTGCGTCTGTACAGTTTGCGGCACAGTTCCCGGCACGGAAAGCGGACCGCCGCAAGTGCCATGCAGCACGCCGTAAACCCTGCGTTCTCAGGGGCTTGGCGCGCGCTCCAGCACTGCGCTGACCGGTGCGATTGCCACCGTCGCCGCCCGCCCTTCGACCATCCATTCCAGGATTGCCGCCACCGTCTCGGGCCGCGCCCGCCCGATCACCAAGACCTTGCCCTCCTGCGCCGCCTTGAAGGCCGCGCGGTCAAGGTAGTTGCGCATCTTCGGGATCGACTCCCCTTCGGAATCCAGCACCCGAAAGATCACCGCACTCGGCACGCCCTCGCGGCGCGCCACCTGATCCGCCGGGTTCAGCCCCCGGTCATAGGTCAGCAATCCCCGCCCTTGCTCGGCCACGATGGGGACCAGTTGCCGCGCCAGATCGGGCTCCGCCTGCAAGGCACCCTCGGGCCGGTCCAGCACCACCACCGCCTCTGGCAGCGCCATGTCCAGCGCCTGCAGGCTCTGCTCCAGATCCCCCGGCGTCGCCCCCGCCGGAATGCCTGTCGCAAGCATCGCCACTTCCTGCCCCGCCTGCCGGTAAACCCTTGCTGCCTCGGCGGAATCCGGGTCCAGTGGGTCGATGGCAAAGGTCACCGCAAAGGGCAGCGCGGCCAGATTGCCGCGATCCTCCGGCGGCACACCTTCGTCGATTAGGATGATCGAAAAAAGCGGTTTGCCCTCGGGATTGTCGAAATCCCGCGCGAACAGCTCTAGCGGGGTCGTTCCCACGATTGCCTCGCCCGCCAATTCCGGCAGGGCCTCGGCCTCTGGCGCGACCTCATCCCCGATGCGCGGCAGGCGGTCCGTGGTCACAGCCGGAACCTCTGCCTCGATCCCGCCGTCAGGCTTCAGCCCCGGCGCCTCGGCCAGCGCCCCGCCATCCTGCGGCGCGATCATCGCGGGTGCCGGCGCGGGCTCGTTGAACGGCGCGGGGTCGGGCTGCAGCAGAACATCATCCGGCGCAGGGGGTTCTGGCACGGCATCCGCAGGGGCCGGGGCCAGCTCGGCCCGTGGGGCTGCGGGTTCCACCGGGGCCTCTACACCGGGCCGCGCCTTGTCCAATGCGGCGGGCAACGCGCCCTGCGCCTCGGGCGGGGTGGGCGCGGCTGGGACGGCGGGCGCCTCTGTCAGAACACCGGTCGGGGGCTTTGAGTCCACTTGCGTTTCAGCAGGTTGCGGGGCGGGTTCGGGCGCGGCGTCCGGTTCTGGAACCACCGTTTCGGCGGGTTCAACCGCCGGCGCGGCCACCACGGGGGCGGCGTCCACCGCAGGCGCTCCCGCCTCGGCCCCCTCCTCCTCGGTGCTGTCCGGCCCCTTCTGCAGGATCTCCGGCTGAACCTCTGCCTCGGGTGCCTTGGGCAGCGGCTGCGGCTCTGGCTCCGGCGCGGTCGTGGCAGGCGCGGTCGCTGTGCCCTGTCCCGGCAGCGGCGCCACCTGCGAGATCACCGCAAGCCCCGCCACGGACACGACACCGCCCCAGATCACACCCGACAGAAAGCCCCGCATCAGCCCCCGCACTCCCTTTCACAGGCCCGGTTCGGGGCCATGCCAGACGTCACTTTGACTTGACGCCCCTTCACCGCTCGGCCCATGTATAGCCCGACCGTTCCCGGGGTTCATCCCCTATACGCCAAGGCCCCGCAAGATGCTGCTTCTGATCGACAACTACGACAGCTTTACCTACAACCTCGTCCATTATCTGGGCGAGTTGGGCGCGGATGTCGTCGTGAAGCGCAACGACGCTCTCGACGTGCAGGCGGTCATGGCGATGCGCCCGGACTGCATCGTCCTCTCTCCCGGCCCCTGCGATCCGGCGCAGGCGGGCATCTGCCTGCCCCTGACCACCGCAGCGGCAGAGGCGCGCATCCCCCTTCTCGGCGTCTGCCTCGGCCACCAGACCATCGGCGAGGCGTTCGGCGGCAAGGTCGTCCGCTGCCACGAGATCGTGCATGGCAAGATGGGCGAAATGCACCATGCGGGCAAAGGCGTCTTTCGTGGCCTGCCCTCGCCCTTCCTCGCCACGCGCTACCACTCGCTGGTCGTGGAACGGGCGACCCTGCCCGATTGCCTTGAAGTCACCGCATGGCTGCAGGATGGCACGATCATGGGCCTGCGCCACAAGGACCGACTGATCGAAGGCGTGCAGTTCCACCCGGAAAGCATCGCGTCGGAACACGGCCACCAACTCCTGCGCACCTTCCTTGAGGAAGCCAAGGCCGCCAAGGTGCCCGCATGAGCGACGCGCTTCGTCCCCTGATCGGCATCGCCGCCGAACGCCCGCTGACCCGCGCCGAAGCCGAAACCGCCTTCGAGGCGCTTTTCAACGGCGAAGGCACCCCCGCCCAGATGGGCGGCTTCCTCATGGCCCTTCGCACACGGGGCGAGACGGTGGATGAATACGCCGCCGCCGCGACCGTCATGCGCGCCAAGTGCAACAAGGTGCAGGCCCCGCCCGGCGCGATGGACATCGTGGGAACCGGCGGCGACGGCAAGGGCACGCTGAACATCTCGACCGCTGCGGCCTTCGTCGTGGCGGGCGCGGGCGTCCCCGTGGCCAAGCATGGCAACCGGAACCTGTCGTCCAAATCCGGCTCTGCCGATGCGCTGACCGAACTTGGCCTGAACGTCATGGTCGGCACCGACGTGGTGGAACGCTGCCTGTCCGAAGTCGGCATCGGCTTCATGATGGCACCCATGCACCACCCCGCCATGCGCCATGTCGGCCCTGTGCGGATGGAACTTGGCACGCGGACCATCTTCAACATCCTTGGCCCGCTGACGAACCCCGCCGGGGCGAAGCGCCAACTCACCGGCGCCTTCACCGCCCGCCTGATCCGCCCCATGGCGGAAACCCTGCTCGCGCTTGGGTCCGAAAAGGCATGGCTCGTGCATGGCGGCGACGGCACGGATGAACTGTCCATCGCCGCGAAATCCAAGGTCGCCGCGCTAGAAGGCGGGACGATCCGCGAATTCGACATCGGCCCCGAAGATGCGGGCCTGCCCTATCACCCGTTCGAATCCCTTCTCGGCGGCACCCCGGCCGAGAATGCCGTGGCGCTGCGCGCGCTGCTGGATGGCGCGCAGGGGGCCTATCGCGACGCGGTCCTCTTCAATGCCGCCGCCGCGCTGGTGGTGGCCGAAAAGGCCCGCACCCTGCAGGAAGGCGTGGACCTCGCCCGCGCCTCAATCGACAGCGGTGCGGCCAAGGCCAAGGTTGACGCCTTGGCCCGCATCACCACGGCGGGTTGACCCCCGGCCCGAAGACCCGTCAGGAAGACCGAATGAGCACGATCCTCGACCGCATCAAGGCCTACAAGCTAGAGGAAGTCGCCGCCCGCAAGGCGCAGCGCTCCCTCCACGACCTTGAAGAGGCCGCCAATGCCGCCCCTGCCCCCCGCGGCTTTGCCCGCGCCCTGACCGAGGCCGCGCAGACCGGTTACGGCCTGATCGCCGAGATCAAGAAGGCCAGCCCCTCCAAGGGCCTGATCCGCGCCGATTTCGACCCGCCCGCCCTCGCCCGCGCCTATGAGGCCGGGGGGGCCACCTGTCTGTCGGTCCTGACCGACGGTCCCAGCTTCCAAGGCGCGGATGAATACCTGACGCAGGCGCATGAGGCGACGGCCCTGCCCTGCCTGCGCAAGGATTTCATCTACGACCCCTATCAGATCACCGAGGCGCGGGGCCTGCACGCCGACTCCATCCTCCTTATCATGGCCTCGCTCAGCGACAGTCAGGCGGCCGAGCTGGAAGATGCCGCCTTCCACTGGGGCATGGACGTGCTGATCGAAGTGCATGACCAACAGGAACTGGACCGCGCAGCGCGGCTGAAATCCCCACTGATCGGGATCAACAACCGCAACCTCCACACCTTCGAGGTGACGCTGGACACCACCCGCACCCTCGCCCGCCGGGTGCCCGAGGATCGGCTGATCATCGCCGAAAGCGGGCTCTACACCCCCGACGACCTTGCCGACCTCGCCCGCTATGGCGCGCGCTGCTTCCTCATCGGCGAAAGCCTGATGCGCCAGAAGGATGTCGAGGCCGCGACCCGCACCATCCTTTCCCGCCCCCTGACGGGACAACGCTGATGGCCGACCCGCTGACGCATTTCGACGATCAGGGCCATGCCCATATGGTCGATGTCTCGGGCAAGCCGGTGACAGACCGCACCGCGATTGCCGAAGGCTGCGTCGTCATGACGGCGGAAACGCTGGCCCTCGTGACCGAAGGCCGGGCCAAGAAGGGCGACGTGCTGGGCGTTGCGCGCCTTGCCGGGATCATGGGCGCGAAAAGGACCTCTGAGCTGATCCCCCTCTGCCATCCCTTGCCCATCACCAAGGTCGCGCTGGACCTTGTGCCCGACCCCGCCCTTCCCGGCATCCGCATCACCGCAACCGTCAAGACCGGCGGTCAAACCGGGGTCGAGATGGAGGCGCTGACCGCCGTTTCCGTCGCCTGCCTCACGGTCTATGACATGCTCAAGGCCGCCGAAAAGGCCATGCGGATCGAAGGCATCCGCCTGCTGATGAAGGACGGCGGCAAATCCGGCCGGTTCGAGGCGGGCGCATGATCTCGGTCGACGAGGCTTTGGCGCGCTGCTTCGCGCTGACCCGCGCGCTGCCCACCGAAACCGTCCCCCTGCGCGCCGCCGTTGGCCGCGTCATGCCAGAACCCGCCGTCGCGCGGCTGACTCAACCGCCCTTCCCCGCGTCGGCCATGGACGGCTATGCGCTGCAAGGCGACCCCGCCCCTGGCGACCGCTTCACCGTGATCGGAGAGGCGGGCGCAGGCCACGCCTTCGCAGGCACCATCGGCCCCGGACAGGCCATCCGCATCTTCACCGGCGCCCCCGTCCCCGAAGGCGCCACCCGCGTCGTGATCCAAGAGGATGTCGTCGCCGAAGGCCGCAGCATCACGATCCGCCCCAATGCCGACAAGGGCACCCATATCCGCCCCGCCGGTCAGGATTTCCGCCAAGGCGACACCCTGTCTCCCCGCCGCCTGCGGCCCAATGACGTGGCGCTGCTGGCCTCTATGAACATCCCCGATGTCACCGTCACCCGCCGCCCCGTCGTCGCCATCATCCCCACCGGGGACGAGCTGGTGATGCCCGGCGAAACCCCGCGCGCGGATCAGATCATCGCGTCGAACAGCTACGCTCTCGCCGCCATGGTCGAGGCAGAGGGAGCCGAATCCCGCCTCCTCCCCATCGCCCGCGACACGGAAGAAGAGCTGTTCACCGTCCTGTCCATGGCCGAAGGCGCCGACCTTGTCGTCACCATCGGCGGCGCGTCGGTGGGGGACCACGACCTTGTGGGTCGCGTGGCCGAAAGCATGGGGATGGAGCGCGCCTTCTACAAGATCGCCATGCGCCCCGGCAAACCGCTGATGGCGGGCCGCCTGCGCGGCATCCCGATGCTGGGCCTGCCCGGAAACCCCGTGTCGTCCATCGTCTGCGGTCACCTGTTCCTGCTGCCCATGGTCCGCGCCCTGTTGGGCCTTGGCGAACATGCCCCGGCAACCCGCCGCGCCCTTCTCGCGCAGGACACCCCCGCCAACGGCCCCCGCACCCATTACATGCGCGCCCGCCTGTCCCCCGGCCCCGGCCTGCCGCTGATCACCCCCTTCGACCGTCAGGACAGCGCGCTTCTGACGATCCTGACCGAAGCCGACGCCCTTATGATCCACGCCAAGGACGGCCCCGCCCTGCCTGCGGGGACCGTCGTCGACTACCTTCCGATGTGACCCAGATCGCGCGGCGCTTGACACAAAACGGGAACACTGGCAGAACATTCAACCAACACCCAACGGTTGGAGGGGCGAATGCTCACCCGCAAGCAGCTTGAACTCCTGGACTTCATCAAGACCCGGATGGATGCCGACGGCGTCCCCCCCTCCTTCGACGAAATGAAAGAGGCGCTGGACCTGCGATCCAAATCCGGCATCCACCGCCTGATCACCGCGCTAGAGGAGCGGGGCTTCATCCGCCGCCTCGCCCACCGCGCCCGCGCGCTGGAAATCGTCAAACTGCCCGAGGCGATGGAAAAACCGGGCTTCAAGCCGCGCCTCGTCTCGTCCACCCCGGCCCCGGCCCCCGCCCCGCGCGCGGCGCTTCCGGTTGAAGGTGTGCATGCCCTCGAACTCCCCGTTATGGGCCGCATCGCCGCCGGCGTCCCGATTGAAGCGATTGCCGAAGTGTCCCACCATGTCGCCGTCCCCGGCTCCATGCTTTCCGGGCGCGGCCACCATTACGCGCTAGAGGTGAAGGGGGACTCGATGATCGAAGCCGGGATCAACGATGGCGATATCGTCGTGATCCGCGAACAGTCCACCGCCGACAACGGCGACATCGTCGTCGCTTTGGTGGAAGAACAAGAGGCGACGCTGAAACGTTTCCGCCGTCGCGGCAACATGATCGCGCTGGAAGCCGCCAACCCCGCCTATGAAACCCGCGTCTTCCCCGACCATGCGGTGCGCGTGCAGGGCCGTCTCGTCGGCCTGATCCGCACCTATTAGGGCAGCCGCAACTCTGGCACCACGACCGGGGGCGACCAGACGCGCATCCCCGTTTCCGTGGCGATGACGCGCAGATCGTCACCCTCTTGCACGATGGCGACGGTCCCCGTCCGTGCCAGCACCGCCTCCGACAGCCAGAGACAGCGCCCCGGCCCCACCCCGTCCCCCCCCACCACCAGATCAACCCGCGCGCAGACCCCCGGCGGCAGGACGCCCGCCTCGGCCAGAAACCCCGTCCGCCCTGCAAAGCCGAAAACCCGTCCCCCCACCACGCCCCCCTCCGACACCAGAAGCACGGGCCGCTCCGCCCCCGCCCAAACCATCAGCGCCCCGACCGCAGGCCCCAGCCCCAGCCAGCGCACCCATCCCGTCCACAGCACCGCAAAGATCAACCCCAGCGTCAGCACCGCCAGCACGCCCCCTGACGTGGCAGGCAAGGCCGTCACCGATCCCTCCAGCGCCGCCACCTCATGCGCCACGAACAGGATCCATCGGCACCCCTGCGCCATCACCCAAAGCGGCGGCCCCTCCAGCCCCACCAGCGCCCCCAGCGCCGCCAAGGCCCCTGCCGGCATCACCACCAACCCCATCACCGGCCCCGTCAGCAGGTTCGCCAACAGCCCGTAATCCGTGAACCGATTGAAATGCGCCGCCGCATAAGGCGCCGTCGCCAGCCCGCCCACGACCGAGGCCAGCACCGCCGCCCCCCCAACCCGCAGCAGCCACGGCACCTGTCGCCCCGCCAGCCACCCGGTCAGCGCCGCGAACCCCGCAATCAGCGCCACCGTGGCCGCGAAACTCATCTGGAAGCCCGGCGAAAGCAGCGCCTCTGGCTGCCAAGCCAGCAGGATGATCCCCGCCACCGCCACAGACCGCAAGGTCAGCGCCCGCCGGTCCATCAGCACCGCGACCAACATGACGGCAACCATGATGAAGGCCCGCTCTGTCGCCACATTGGCCCCCGACAGCAGCAGGTAGAAACAGGCCACCCCCAAGGACACCAGCGCCGCCACCTTCTTGCCGTTCACCCGCAGCGCCACGGGCGGCACCAGCGCCAGCCCATAGCGCAGGAAACCAAAGGTGAAGCCGACGAGGATCGCCATGTTCATCCCCGAAATCGCCAGCAGATGCGCCAGCGACGAATCCCGCAGCGCCTCCACCGCCGCGACCGACAGCCCCGACCGATCCCCGGTCAGAACCCCCGCCGCGAAGGCCCCCGCATCCCCCTCGATCCGCGCCCGGATCGCCGCCGACAGATGCGCCCGCAGCCGCCCCACCGCCTGCCCGTCCGCTGCCTCCTCCCACCACAGCAGCGGCACGCGGGTATAGCCCACCGCCCCCAACCCCTCGAAAAAGGCCATCTGCCGAAAGTCAAAGGACCCCGGCTCCACCGCCCCTTCCGGCGCGGACAGGAAGGCCGTGGTCATCACCACCTCGCCCGGCACCGGCTCCGGCCCCGGCCAATCGCCCTGCAACGACACCCGCACCCGGCGCGGCGCGGCCTCCGGCGGCTGGCCGGACAACCAGACCCGATCCAGCGTCACCCGCAACGCCCCGCTCTGCGACCGGTCCACCTCCACCACGCGCCCCGTCACGGGCCCGTAATAGTCACGCTCCAACATCGGCGCGCCCATCACCGCCACCCGCAGACCACAGGCCAACACCCCCAGCAGCACGAAAGCCCCGAACAGCCCCAGCGGCGCCGCGCGGGTCGGCAGCAGCGCAAGGCACAGGCAAAGGCCCGCAACCGCCCCCGCATAGGCCCGCATCCCCGGCTCCCACGGCAGCGCGAACCAAACCCCGATCCCGATGCCCATCGCCACGGCAAGGAACGGCAGCAACCGCCCCCGCCGCGCCTCCAGCGCCTCGAACGGCGCCGCCATCAGGGCCTGCACCCCGCCCACCTTGTTTCCCGCCCCACGATTGCCTAGAGAGACCCGCGACCCTAAGCCCCTCAAGGTTTCCGAAAGGTTAAAGCCGCCATGTGCGCCGATACGCCAGTCGTCACCCGCTTCGCCCCCTCGCCCACCGGCTATCTGCATATCGGTGGCGGGCGGACCGCGCTCTTCAACTGGCTCTATGCCCGGGGACGGGGGGGCAAGTTCCTTCTCCGGATCGAAGATACGGACCGCGAACGCTCTACCCCGCAGGCGACCGAGGCGATCCTTCAGGGCCTGCGCTGGCTCGGGCTCGACTGGGATGGCGACGCCGTCAGCCAGTTCGAACGCAAGGACCGCCACGCCGAAGTCGCCCATCAGATGCTTGCGCGCGGCACCGCCTACAAATGCTTCTCCACCACCGAAGAGATTGCCGCCTTCCGCGCCGAACAGGAAGCGCAGGGTGTCTCTTACGCCGTGTTCCAAAGCCCGTGGCGCGATGCCGATCCCGCCACCCATCCCGACGCGCCCTATGCCATCCGCATGAAGGCCCCCCGCGACGGCGAAACCCTTGTCGAAGATGCCGTGCAGGGCACCGTGAAATTCCGCAACGACCAGCTTGACGATATGATCGTCCTGCGCTCGGACGGGACGCCCACCTACATGCTCGCCGTGGTGGTGGATGACCACGACATGGGCGTGACGCATGTGATCCGGGGCGACGACCACCTCAACAACGCCGCGCGCCAGCAGATGGTCTATGACGCCATGGGCTGGGCCATCCCGGTCTGGGCGCATATCCCGCTGATCCACGGCCCGGACGGCAAGAAACTGTCGAAACGCCACGGCGCGACGGCCGTGGGCGACTATCAGGCGCAGGGCTACCCCGCCGCCGGGATGCGGAACTACCTCACCCGCCTTGGCTGGGCGCATGGCGACGACGAATTCTTCACCAGCCAGCAGGCGATGGAATGGTTCGACCTTGGGGGAATCGGCCGCTCTCCCGCGCGGCTGGACTTCAAAAAGCTGGAAAGCCTCTGCGGCCTGCACATCGCCGCCACGCCGGATGCTGCGCTGCTGCATGAACTGGAAGGCTACCTCGTCGCCGCCGGACGCCCCGCCCTGACCGTTGGCCAGCGCGACCTCCTGTCGCGCGCGCTTTACTGCGTGAAGGACCGTGCGAAGACCTTCCCGGAACTGCTTGAAAAGGCGCATTTTGCCCTGACCGCGCGCCCCATCGTCGCGGACGAGGCCTCGGCCAAGGCGCTGGATACGGTATCCCGTGGTATACTGAAATCGTTGACGCCGCGCCTGCGAGATGCTAGCTGGACGAAGGAGGCCCTTGAGCCGATCCTGACCGAAATCGCCACGGCCCACGGCATCGGATTCGGCAAACTGGCCGCCCCGCTGCGCACCGCCCTTGCGGGAAGGAGCGCGACACCAAGCGTTTACGACATGATGTTAGTCATCGGTCGGGACGAAACGATTGCGCGGCTGGAGGAGGCTGCGGGCTAAGGCCCCCTCTCCTCCCGCCGTAGAAGCTGCTGGCTGCCGGGGGCCGGACTGCACGGTCCCTCTGGCATAACGAGGGACGAGAGATGGCCGAAAGCACGAAATCCGCGACGCTCACACTGGACGGCAAGACCTACGATCTGCCCGTGTACTCGCCCACGCTCGGCCCGGATGTCCTCGACATCCGCAAGCTGTATGGCGAGGCGGACGTCTTCACCTTCGACCCCGGCTTCACCTCTACCGCCGCCTGCGAAAGCGCGATCACCTATATCGACGGCGACAAGGGCGAACTTCTTCACCGCGGCTATCCGATCGAACAACTGGCCAAGCACTCCTCCTATGTCGAGGTGTGCTACCTCCTGCTTTACGGGGAACTGCCGACCGCCGCGCAGCTTGCCGATTTCCAAAGCCGGATCACCCGCCACACGATGGTGCATGAACAGATGCACTACTTCTTCCGCGGGTTCCGCCGTGACAGCCACCCGATGGCCACGATGGTGGGCGTGGTGGGGGCGATGTCGGCCTTCTATCACGACTCGCTCGACATCAACGACCCGTGGCAGCGCGAGGTTGCGGCCATCCGGATGGTCGCGAAACTGCCAACCATCGCCGCGATGGCCTACAAGTATTCGTTGGGTCAGCCCTTCGTCTATCCGAAGAACGCGCTCAGCTATGCGGGCAACTTCCTGCGCATGTGCTTTGCCGTCCCGGCCGAGGATTACGTGGTCAACCCCATCCTCGAAAAGGCGATGGACCGCATCATGATGCTCCATGCCGACCACGAACAGAACGCCTCCACCTCGACGGTGCGTCTGGCGGGGTCGTCGGGCGCGAACCCCTTCGCCTGCATCGCGGCGGGCATCGCCTGCCTCTGGGGCCCGGCCCATGGTGGCGCGAACCAGGCCTGTCTTGAGATGCTCAAGGAAATCGGGACCGTCGACCGCATCCCCGAATTCGTCGCCAAGGCCAAGGACAAGAATTCGGGCTTCCGCCTGATGGGCTTCGGCCACCGCGTCTACAAGAACTTCGACCCCCGCGCGACCGTGATGAAGGAAAGCGCGGACGAGGTGCTTGATCTGCTCGGCGTGCATAACAACCCGCTGCTGCAGGTCGCCAAGGAACTGGAACGGATCGCGCTGTCGGATGACTACTTCATCTCGAAGAAGCTTTATCCGAACGTCGACTTCTATTCCGGCATCATCCTCGAAGCGATGGGCTTCCCCACTTCGATGTTCACACCGATCTTCGCCATCTCGCGCACCGTGGGCTGGATCTCGCAGTGGAAAGAGATGATTGGCGAAAAGAACCAAAAGATCGGCCGCCCGCGCCAGCTCTATGTCGGCGAGGCAAAGCGCGATTACGTGGACATCCGCCACCGCTAAGCGGCGGGTTCACAGACAGGATGCGGCCGTCGGGGCACCGGCGGCCGCTTTGGTTTTGCATCGCGCGTTTTCCAGAATGTGCATCGCATGGGCGACGGGTGCCCCCCAAGCGGTCCGCCCAAAGCGTCACAACCGTCATCGTCCCGAAACCGCCGAAACACGCGCAACCCCCGAATTTTCGCAGAAAATTCGGCCCCGCCCCAAACTCACCCCGCCGCCTGCAACCAGCCCCAAACCCGTTGCGGGGTAAAGGGCATGTCCACCCGCGTCACCCCCCGCCCTGCCAGCGCATCCCGCACCGCGTTCGAAATCGCGCCCAGCGCGCCGACGGTCCCCGCTTCGCCGCAGCCCTTCATTCCGAACGGGTTCAGCACCGACGGCACCGGCTCTGACGTAAAGCTGTAAAAGGGCAGGTCCGACGCCCGGGGCATCGCGTAATCCATGAAGCTCGCGGCCAGCAACTGCCCGTTGCCGTCATGCACCGCATCCTCCATCACGGCCTGACCGAAGCCCTGCGCGATCCCGCCATGCACTTGCCCTATGGCCAGTTCCGGCGCGATCAGCGTGCCGAAATCATCCACCACCGCATAACGGTCCAGCCGCAGCGCCCCCGTTTCCGGGTCGATCTCCACCTCGGCCACATGCGCGCCGTTGGGGAAGGACCGTCCGTCCAGCGTGATCGTGGCCGACCGGTCGCAAAGTTCCGTCCGCCCCTTCTGCCGCGCCAGATCCGCCGCTTCGGCCAGCGTCAGCCGCAGGTTCGACCCCGGCGCGCCGAAGACGTGGTCGCTGAACGTGACGCCCTCCAGCGCCAGCTCTGCCTCCAGAAAACCGGACAGCGCCGCCACCATCTGCCCCACCGTCGCCCGCAGCGCCGTACCCTGCACCGTCACAGACCGCGACCCGCCCGTCCCGCCGCCCTTGGCGATCAGGTCGCTGTCGCCCTGCACCACGCGGATGCGCCCCGCGTCGATCCCGGTCATCCCTGCCACCATCCGGGCATAGACCGTCTCATGCCCCTGCCCGTTCGACTGCGTGCCCACATAAAGCGTGGCCCCGCCATCGTCGTCCAGCACCAGACGCGCGGTTTCATCCGGGTCACCAAGGATGGATTCGATATAGGTCGCCAAGCCCAGCCCCCGCAGCATCCCCTTGGCTTCGCTTGCCTTCCGCCGCGCGGCAAAACCCGCGACATCCGCCTCCACCTCTGCCCGCCGCAGCACGCGGTCGAAATCGCCCACATCGATGAAGGACCCGGTGATCGTGCGATAGGGGAAACTCTTGATGAAGTTCCGCCGCCGCAACTCGAACGGATCGACGCCCAGCACCCGCGCCGCCTCATCCACCACACGCTCGATGGTCAGGATAGCCTCGGGCCGCCCCGCCCCGCGATAGGCATCGACCGGGGCGGTGTTGGTATAGACGCCCAGCGTGTTCAGCCAAGCATGCGGGATATCGTAAAGCCCGGTCAAAACCTTGGAAAAGAGTTCCGATTGAATGGGTTGCCCGAATTGCGAGTTATAGGCACCAAGGTTCGACAGCACCGTCACGCGATAGGCGGTCATGCGGAAATCGGCATCGAACCCCATCTCGGCCCGGGCGATCAGGTCGCGGCCCGCATTGTCGGTCAACATCCCCTCGCCCCGGTCCGACATCCAGCGTACCGGACGGCCCAGCATCCGCGCCGCCTGCGCGATGACGACATATTCGGGATAGGTCATCGCCTTCATCCCGAACCCGCCGCCCACATCCGGGTTGGTCACCCGCACCGCCTCTTCGGGCAGGCGCAGCATCCGCGCCAACTCTTTCTTCTGCGTCCAGACCCCCTGCCCGTTCACACACAGATGCAGCCGCTCCTCGTCCCATTCCGCCCAAGCCCCGCGCGGCTCCAACGGGTTCACGATCACCCGGTTGTGCAGCACCTCCAACCGGACGACATGGGCGGATTTTCCAAGCGCCTCAGCGGTTTCCGCCTCGTGCCCGATGCCGTAATCGAAGGCGAGGTTTCCGGGCGCCTCGTCATGGATCGCGCGGCCACCGGGTTCCAGCGACAGGGAAACGGGCAATTCCTCGGCATCGAAGGAGATCAGTTCCGCCGCATCCCGCGCGGCCTCCAACGTGTCGGCCACGATCATCGCGATGGCCTCGCCCACAAAGCGCACACGCCCTTCGGCCAGCACGGGCCGGCGCGGCCCCGCGCCCTTGGTCCCGTCGCGGTTCGTCACGCGGGAAAACCGCATTGCCGGGTCCACCCCCTCGGTCAGCAGGTCGTCCGCCGTCAGGACAAGATGCACGCCGGGAACGTCTCGCGCGGCCGAAACATCCAGCCCCGCAATATCGGCATGCGCGCGATCCGACCGCAAGAACCACGCCCGCAGCGCATTTTTCGGCGCGATATCATCGACATAACGACCCTGCCCCGTCAGGAAACGGACATCCTCAAGGCGGCGGGCCGGTTGCGCTTGTCCGAATTTCATGGGCGGTTCCTGATGCTAAGGGCCGCCAAAAGCTACGCCCCCGGCAGGGAATGTCCAGCCGGGGGCGCGAAGATTAACGGGCTGTTAATCAATCAGACCTTAAGCGACAGCACCGTGGCAAGGCTCAACTCGCCAAAGCCGTTGAAGCGGCTGTTGGTCACAACCGAATAGGCCCCCATGCCCTGCACGATGACATAGTCGCCTTCCGCGATGTCCGACGGCAGCGGCACTTCGCCCGGCAGACGGTCGACCGAATCGCAGGTGGGACCAAAGACGATCCGCCCCTGCACTGCACCGTCCCGCTTTTCACCCTCGGGCGATAGGACCTCGATCCGGTCGATCACCCCGATCAGCGGAAGCTCGGTCAGGCTGCCATAGACGCCGTCATTCAGGAACACATGCGTGTCGTCGCGCACGGCCTTGACCCGCGCGGCCAGCGTGAAGGCATCGCCGCACAGCGCGCGGCCCGGTTCGCAGACCAGCATCGGGCGCTGCTCACCGAAGGACTCGGTCGCCACGCGGTCGATCAGGTCGAACGTGGCCTCCAACTGCGGGACAACGCCCGACAGGCGGTGCGACGGGAAGCCGCCGCCGACGTTCAGCCGCGCGATGGTCACGCCCGCAGTGCGCGCGATCTCGGCCGCCGTGCGGATATAGGTTTCCCACGCGGCGGGATCGGTGCATTGCGTGCCGGGGTGGAAAGTCAGCGACGGGATGAACACCGCCTCTGCCACCGTCCGCAAAAGGTCCGTCGCCAGTTCCGCCGTCGCGCCGAATTTCGCGCCAAAGTTATAGGCGGCCCCGGCAACCGGCAGCTTGAAGCGCACCGAAATCTCGGTGTCCTGCGCGGGGACCAGCTCGATCAGCTTGGCCAGTTCCGATTTGGAATCAACCGAATAGGACTTCACGCCCTTTTCCACGGCATAGGCAATCTCGGCCCGAGCGCGGACGGGGTTGTTGTAGTGGATGGCCGCATCCGGGGCGAGGCGGCGGATCAGGTCAATCTCAAATCCCGAGGCGCAGTCATAGCCGCGCACCCCGGCCGCGGCGAGGTTTTCGATCACCTCTTCGCCCGGGTTCGACTTGACGGCATAGGTCACCATGCCGGGGAAGCCGTCGATGAAGCGCCGCGCGGCAGCCTGAAGCGCCGAGGGGCTGAAAAACAGCACCGGGTTCTCCGGCTGCTGGTTGCGGAGGAATTCGGTCGGATTGGTCCAGATCGTTTTGGACAGTCCCATCGGCGTGATCCTTTCTGCCAACAAGACGCAAGCCCTCCCCGTTGCGTGTGACGGGACGGCAAGGCACCTGCGAGGTTTTTTCCAACCAGGCCAGGTGCGTATGAGCCGCCCTTTTCCTGCAACTGAGGATGCCGCATATGGTGTACAAACTCACCGAACAAAACTGTATATTTGCCGCATTTTGTCGTTATAATGACGAAAAGATCGGACAAAATGCATGGACGAACTGGATCGCAACATCATCGGGCTTTTGGGGGCGGATGCCCGTATGTCGGTGGCGACGCTGTCGCGACGACTAAAGGTTGCGCGGTCCACCATTCAGGCCCGGCTAGAGCGTCTGGAAACCACCGGAGTCATCGCCGGATACACCCTGAAACTGGGCGAAGGGGCGCGTCAGGGGCGACTCAGGGCCTCGGTCTTGCTGACGATCGAACCGCGCGCACAGGCCGGAATCCTGCAACGCCTGAAGGCGATTGCAGAGGTGGAGCGGGTCTTCACCACCTCAGGTCGCTTTGACCTGCTGTTGCAGATCGCTTGCCCGAACACGCAGGTTCTGGATCAGGTGCTGGATCAGATCGGGGCCATGACGGGGGTGAAATCGTCGGAAAGCCTGATCCACCTCAGCACCCGTCTGGACCGCGCCGTGTGACGGAATCGGCCCTGCCGGGCACTGTGCCACATTCTGTACCGCACCCTGTCAGCACGCATCGGGCGCTGCGGTGACGATCCGGCAAGCATCCCCGCCCCGGGCTTGACCCGGCGCCGCCCCGGCCAACAGTGCAGGGGTGTCGATACAGACCCTCGGGTCAGGTCTGGTCCGTGTCGGATACCGGGTCTGCGGTCGGCCCCAAATTCGCCGCCGGGAACACGCGCGTCAAAAGCGAGATCAGCACCCCTTCGCGCGCCTCTTGCGGCAGGACAAGAATCGGCTTCAACCGCCCATTCGCCAGAAGATCGGCCAGACCATGCGCCATGGCCCAGACGGCGGCGGCGTCCGTCTCGGTCCCGCCGGTCATTTGCACCTGATCACGCAGGTGCAGATAAGCCTCGGTCGAGGCCGCATCCAAAGCGGCATCCGTGAAATCCAGCCGGTCCGACCCAAAGAGCAGCCGGAACAAAGCCGGACGCCCCATCGCAAAGTCGATATAGCCAAGCCCCGCCGCGACCAACTGCGCCTGCGGGTCCGCCGCCGCCCGCATCTCCCGCGCAGCTTGCGCGGCAAGGAAACGGTGAAACCCCTCTGCCGCCAGCGCCGTCAACAGCCCGCGCGTGTCGCCGAAATGATGCGCCGGGGCGGCATGGCTGACCCCCGCCCGCCGCGCCACCTGCCGTAACGAGAAAGCCTCTACCCCCCGTTCGGCCAATTCCGCCTCGGCCGCCAACAGCAGGGCGGCGCGCAGATCGCCGTGGTGATAGGCGCGTCTGGGGTCATCGGCAGTCATGGCGGCAGGGATAGCGCCCAATCTTGACGATGTAAAGTTTTCACTTGACCGACAGGCACGATTCGGCGCACCAATCCTGACAGTGTAAAGATAAAGGCCGAAGATGACCCCCGACGCCCTCTTCCAGATCACCAACCCGCTTGCCCTGCTGGGCTGGATGGCACTCGCGCTTTCGCCACTTGCCCCGCGTGCGGCACTTGCGGTGGCCGGAGTGGCCATCCCCCTGCTGCTCTCGGTCGCTTATGCGGGGCTGGTCCTCGCCTTCTGGTCCGGTGCCCCCGGCGGCTTTGGCACGCTTGCGGATGTCCAGCTACTCTTCACCGATCCCAACATCGCGCTGGCCGGATGGGTGCATTACCTCGCCTTTGACCTTTTCGTCGGCGCTTGGGCCACCCGCACCGCGCGGGACGAAGGTATCCCCCACCTCTTCCTTCTGCCCTGCCTCGTGCTGACCTTCCTCTTCGGCCCCGCAGGCTTCCTCGCCTTTACCGCCCTGCGCTTCACCCATGCCCGCCTGCCCAAGGCCCACCCGAAAGGCTGACCCCCATGACCACCCTCACCGCCCCCGCGCCGCCCCGCACCGCCTCGCGCCTGTGGACCGACGCGCCCGCCTTCACGGCGCTTGCCCTGCTCATCACACTCGCCATGGTGCCGGTCCTCGCCGCCATGACGTTGGACCCGCGCAACTTCGGGGGCGAGGATATCTGGCTCAAACCCTTGAAATTCCACATCGCGCTGGTGGTCTATCTTGTCACGCTTTCCTACTTCGCCCGCTGGATGACGCCAGACCAGCGCGGAAACCGCCTATGGCGCGGCTTCGTCGCCATCGTCTGCCTTTGCGTGATGGCCGAACTTCTGTGGATCGGCGCGGCCGCCGCATTGGGGACGGGGTCGCATTTCAACCTGTCCTCCCCCGTCTGGGCGCAGCTTTACAGCCTCATGGGCATCGCGGCGGTCACGCTGACATCGGCAAGCCTTGTCATGGGGATCGCGATACAGCGCAACCGCACCACCGGCCTTGCCCCGGCGCTCAAACTCTCCATCGTCACGGGCCTGATCCTGACCTTCGTGCTGACCGTCCTGACCGCAGGCTATATGGCCTCTACCCCCGGCCACCATGTCGGCACCCCTGTGACAGGTGCCACCCTCCCCGTCTTCGGCTGGTCGCGCGAAGTCGGCGACCTGCGCGTTGCCCATTTCCTCGCCACGCACGCCTTGCATGGCCTGCCTCTCGTCGGCTGGCTCGCCGCACGGCGCCTGCCCGACGGTGCCGCCCGCCTTACCGTGCTGGCCGCTGCCGCAGGCTACACCGCCCTCGTCCTTGCCACCTTCGCGCAGGCCATCGCGGGGCAACCGCTGATCTGACCGCTTTCCCTTGCCCACGGGCCGCGCTAGAACCCCGCCCGACTGCAAGGGGTGCAAGCGATGCCGATGGAAAAGACCTTCAACGCCGCCGAGGCCGAGGCGCGGATTTCCGCGAAATGGATCGACACCAAGGCCTTCCACGCCGGGGCGAACGCCAAGCCCGGCGCGGAAAGCTTCTGCGTCATGATCCCCCCGCCCAACGTGACCGGCTCTCTTCACATGGGCCATGCCTTCAACAACACGTTGCAGGACATCCTGACGCGCTGGCACCGGATGAAGGGCCACGACACGCTGTGGCAACCCGGCACCGACCACGCAGGCATCGCCACCCAGATGGTCACCGAACGCGAGATGGCCACGAAGGGAGAGCCGTCGCGCCGCGAGATGGGCCGCGACGCCTTCACCCTGCGGGTGTGGGAGCAAAAGCGGAAATCACGCGGCACGATCATCGGCCAGTTGCAGCGGCTGGGCTGTTCTTGCGACTGGGACCGCGAAGCTTTCACCATGTCCGGCGCGCCGAATGCGCCTGCGGGTGAGGAAGGGAACTTCCACGACGCCGTGATCCGCGTCTTCGTGGACCTCTACAACAAGGGGTTCATCTATCGCGGCAAGCGGCTGGTGAACTGGGATCCCCATTTCGAAACGGCGATTTCGGACCTCGAGGTCGAGAATATCGAAGTCGATGGCCACATGTGGCACTTCAAATACCCGCTCGCGGGTGGGGCGACCTATCGCTACGTGGAAAAGGACGCCGACGGGAACGTCCTGCTGGACGAGGTGCGCGACTACATCTCCATCGCCACGACGCGGCCCGAAACCATGCTGGGCGACGGCGCGGTCGCGGTGCATCCGTCGGATGAACGCTATGCCGCAATCGTCGGGAAACTCTGCGAAATTCCGGTGGGCCCGAAAGAGCATCGCCGCCTCATCCCGATCATCACCGACGACTATCCCGACCCGACCTTCGGCTCTGGCGCGGTAAAGATCACGGGCGCGCATGACTTCAACGACTATGGCGTGGCCAAGCGCGGCGGCATCCCCTGCTACCGCCTGATGGACACCCGCGCGCGCCTGCGCGACGACGGGACGCCCTATGCCGAAGCGGCGGGTATCGCGCAGGCCGTCGCGCGGGGCGAGCGCGCGTTGACCGAGGCCGAGGCGGATGCGCTGAACCTTGTGCCCGACCACCTGCGCGGGCTGGACCGGATGGAGGCGCGCAAGCGCGTGGTCGAGGAGATCACGGCAGAAGGTCTGGCCGTGATGACGCGGGCAGATGATCCGCGTCTGGGCAAGGCGGCGCGGAAACCCGCCCCGGCCCCCGAGCCGGGGCCTCTGGCGGATGGCGCGCTCCCGGATCAGGTCCGGGGCGGGGACGACCTCGCGCCGCTGGTCGAGGCCAAGAAGATCATGCAGCCCTTCGGCGATCGTTCGAAAGTTGTAATTGAACCCATGCTGACGGACCAATGGTTCGTCGATACTGTTCGAATTGTGCAACCCGCGCTGGACGCCGTGCGGGGCGGGACGGTGAAGATCATCCCCGAAAGCGGCGAGCGGACCTATTACCATTGGCTGGACAATATCGAACCATGGTGCATCTCGCGCCAGTTGTGGTGGGGGCATCAGATCCCGGTTTGGTATGATGCCGACGGCAACCACTACTGCGCCCCGACCGAGTCCGAGGCACAGGCCATGGCCCCCGGAAAGGCCCTGACCCGCGATCCCGACGTGCTGGACACATGGTTCTCCTCCGGCCTCTGGCCCATCGGCACGCTGGGCTGGCCGGAACAGACGGACGCGCTGAAGCGCTACTTCCCGACCTCCGTCCTCATCACCGGGCAGGACATCCTCTTCTTCTGGGTCGCCCGGATGATGATGATGCAACTGGCCGTGGTGAACGAGGTGCCGTTCAAGACGGTCTACCTGCACGGCCTCGTCCGCGACGCCAAGGGCAAGAAGATGTCCAAATCCTTGGGCAACGTCATCGACCCGTTGGAAATCATCGACGAATACGGCGCCGACGCGCTGCGCTTTACCAATGCGGCGATGGCCAGCCTTGGCGGCGTGCTGAAACTCGACACCCAGCGCATCGCGGGCTATCGCAACTTCGGCACGAAACTGTGGAACGCCTGCCGCTTTGCCGAAATGAACGGCGTCTGGGACGGCCATGCGACGCAAGAGGCCGCGCCCAAAGCCACGGCCACCGCCAACCGCTGGATCATCGGCGAAACCCTTCGCACCATCGCCGAGGTGGACGCGGCGCTGGACGATTACCGTTTCGATCAGGCCGCCGACACACTTTACCGCTTTGTCTGGGGCAAGGTCTGCGACTGGTATGTCGAATTCGCCAAACCCCTCTTCGACGGCGATACGGCGGATGAAACGCGCAAGGTCATGGCTTGGGTCCTCGACCACTGCATGATCCTGCTTCACCCGATGATGCCCTTCATCACCGAAGAGCTTTGGGCCACCACAGGCACCCGCGCCAAGATGCTGGTCCATACCGATTGGCCGCAAGCCGACCTCACTCTGGCGGATGCGGCGGCGGATCGCGAGATGGGCTGGGTCACCGGCCTTATCGACGACATCCGCTCTGCCCGCGCGCAGATGCATGTGCCCGTGGGTCTGAAGATCGACCTTGTCGCCACGACGCTGAGCGACGAGGCACGGCAGGCCTGGGCCCGCAACGAGGTGCTGATCAAGCGCCTCGCCCGCGTCGAACGCCTGACCGAGGCCGCCACCGCGCCGAAAGGGTCCGTCTCCATCGCGCTGGAAGGCGCGGCCTTCGCCATGCCGCTGGACGGGATCATCGACATCGCAGAAGAAAAGGCGCGTCTGTCCAAGGCGCTGGACAAACTGGGGAAAGAGATCGGCGGCCTCAAGGGTCGCCTGAACAACCCGGCCTTCGTCGCCTCTGCCCCCGAAGAGGTGGTGGACGAGGCCCGCGCCAATCTGGAAGCCCGCGAGGACGAGGCGGCAAAGCTCGACGCCGCCCTGAAACGCCTTGCCGAGATCGGCTGACAGGTTCCGTCCGGCAGAGGGTCCTAGGCGATGTTCCGCCCCCGCAAGGGGCGGCACGTCGGGGGGGGCGCAGCCCCCCCCTTTCCTTTGGCCACAACCCGCGCGACACTGTCAGGGAAGGAGCGCGCCCATGTCCTGGCTCAGCCGCCTCGCCGAACGCCAGATGCAAAAGGCCCGCCTGAAGGGGGACCTTCAGGGACTGGCCGGTGAAGGCAAACCCCTGCCCGACCGCACCGGCGACGCCTTCGTCAGCCCCGGCGACGCCATCGGTTTCCGCATCATGGCCGAAGCGGGCGTCCTGCCCGAAGAAATCGTGCTGAAGAAGGAAGCCGCGCGCCTGCGCGATGCCATCGCCGCCACGCAGGACGCGGCCGCGCGCAAGGCGCTGATGGCCGAACTCGCGCAAGTCGAAATGCGGCAGGCCATGGCCGAAGAAGCCCGACGCACCTTTCTGCGCGACTGACGCGCAAGAATTTTCTGCGAAAATTCTTGGCCACGATCCTTCTGGCGAAGGATCCCCCATCCACCGCACATGCCCCCGATCTTTCGCAGAAAGATCGCCCCGAAGAATTTTCGCAGAAAATTCTTCCCCCCTTGCGCTTTCCCGCGCCGCGCGTTTCCCTCTTGCCATGACCGGACCCCGCCTCACCCCCCTTGCCGCCAGCCTGCCCGACACCGTCCCCTTCGTCGGCCCCGAAACGCAGGAACGCAGCCTTGGCCGCCCCTTCCGCGCCCGTCTCGGCGCCAATGAAAGCCGCTTCGGCCCCTCGCCCGCCGCCATCGCCGCCATGGCCGCCGCCGCGCAAGAGGCGTGGATGTATGGCGACCCCGAAGTTCACGACCTGCGCGCCGCCCTTGCCGCCCATCACGGCGTGACCCCGGCCCATGTCGTCGTGGGCGAAGGGATCGACGGCCTTTTGGGCACACTCGTCCGGCTGCTGGCCGGGCCGGGGGATGCCGTCGTCACCTCTCTCGGGGCCTATCCGACCTTCAACTTTCACGTCGCAGGCTTCGGCGCGACCCTGCACCGCGTCCCCTACCGGGACGACTGCGAAGACCCGGACGCCCTCCTCGCCAAGGCGCGCGAGACGCAGGCAAAACTCCTCTACCTCGCCAATCCCGACAATCCGATGGGCACATGGCACCCCGCCACCACGATCGAGGCGATGGTGGCCGCCCTGCCCCCCGGCACCCTCCTTGTGCTGGACGAGGCCTATGCCGACCTTGCCCCGGCCACGGCCATTCCCCGCATCGCCCCCGATGATCCCCGCGTGATCCGGATGCGGACCTTCTCCAAGGGCTACGGCCTTGCCGGTCTGCGCGTGGGCTATGCGCTGGCCGCGCCTGTGCTGGTCAAGGCCTTTGACAAGGTGCGCAACCATTTTGGCATGGGGCGCGTGGCACAGGCCGGGGCCATGGCCGCGCTGGCCGATCAGGCCTTTCTGCACGATGTGCAGGCAAAGGTCGCAGCCGCGCGCGACCGCATCACGGCCATCGCGGCGGAAAACGGACTGCGCGCCCTGCCTTCGGCCACGAATTTCGTCACGGTCGATTGCGGCCGCGACGGCGATTTCGCCCGCGCCGTCCTGCAGGGCTGCATCGCGCGCGGCCTGTTCATCCGCATGCCGGGGGTTGCGCCGCTTGACCGCTGCATCCGCATCAGCGCGGGCACCGACGCCGATCTGGACATCTTGGCCGAGGTTCTGCCGCAGGCGCTGGCCGCGGCGCGCTGATCACTCGGCCCGCAGCGCGGGGGCGTTACCGGGCAGAGGTTCCACAGCGGGGCCAAGGCGCGGCGTGGGGGGCTCGGCGGCGACGGGCTTGGGGGCGGGCCCGTCCGACAGGGTCGCGGCAAGGATCGCGGGCTTGTCCATCGCGCGGCGGAAGATCAGCATCGTCTGCTCGACCACCCGCGTCTTCATGAACCCCGCCCGTTCTTCCGTGGGCAGCGTTTCCGACCGGACATATTCCCATCCGTCCCGGCCCAGTTCGTTCATCAGGTTCGACAGCGTCAGGGCGAAACGGTCTTCATGGGACTTCGCCTCGCGCGATTTGGTGCCGCGACGGGGGGCGGGGACGACCTTGTATTCATGGCGCTGCATGACGGACTCCGGCAGTGGTGGCGGGGGAAGGTAGCGGCAGGGATGGCGGCGTTGAAGGGGCGGCGGGCGGAAGCGGGCTTTCCCGCCGACCGCCCTTCCGCATCACAGGCCCAGCTTTTGCGCCACCATCTGGTTGACGACCGCCGGATTGGCCTTGCCACCCGTGGCCTTCAAGACCTGTCCGGTGAACCAACCCGCAAGCTTGGCATTGACCTTGGCCTTTTCCACCTGATCCGGGTTCGCGGCAATCAGATCGTCCAGCGCCTTCTCGATAGCGCCGGTATCCGTCACCTGCTTCATCCCGCGCGCGGCGGCGACTTCGGCGGGGATGCCGCCTTCGGTCCAGAGGATTTCGAACAGGTCCTTGGCCATCTTGGTCGTGATCTCGCCCGATGCGATCAAGTCCAGCACGCCGCCAATTTGGGCAGCCGACAGCGGGCTTTCCGTGATCCCCTTGCCTTCCTTGTTCAGGCGGCCGAAAAGTTCGTTGATGATCCAGTTCGCCGCCTGCTTCCCATCGCGGCCCTTGGCCACCTCTTCAAAGAAGGCGGCATTGTCCACCTCGGCGGTCAGCACGTTGGCGTCATAGTCGGTCAGGCCGAAATCGGCCATGAAGCGGGCCTTCTTGGCATCCGGCAGTTCCGGCATGCGGGCGGCGATGTCATCGACCCAAGCCTGTTCGATTTCAAGCGGCAGCAGGTCCGGGCAGGGGAAATAGCGGTAATCGTGGGCTTCTTCCTTGGACCGCATCGACCGCGTCTCGCCCTTGTCGGGGTCATAGAGGCGGGTTTCCTGATCGACCTTGCCGCCATCCTCCAGCAGGGCGATCTGGCGGCGCGCCTCGTATTCGATGGCGGCTTGGATGAAACGCAGCGAGTTCATGTTCTTGATCTCGCAGCGCGTGCCCAGATGGCCGAAATCCTGCGTCGCCTGATAGCGTTCGTAATCCCCCGGACGGCAGACCGAGACGTTCACATCCGCCCGCAGATTGCCGTTCTGCATGTTGCCGTCGCAGGTGCCCAAGTATCGCAGGATCTGCCGCAGCTTGGCGACATAGGCCGCCGCTTCCTCCGGCCCGCGGATATCGGGGCGGCTGACGATTTCCATCAGCGCGACACCGGTGCGGTTGAAATCGACGAAGGACATGTTCGGGTCCATATCGTGGATCGACTTGCCCGCGTCCTGTTCAAGGTGGATGCGTTCAATCCGCACGCGGCGGGCCACGCCGGGCGACATTTCCACGATCACCTCTCCCTCGCCCACGATGGGGTGATACAGCTGGCTGATCTGATAGCCCTGCGGCAGGTCGGGGTAGAAATAGTTCTTCCGGTCGAAGGCCGAGGTCAGGTTGATCTTTGCCTTCAACCCCAGCCCGGACCGCACCGCCTGTTCCACGCAGAATTCATTGATGACGGGCAGCATCCCCGGCATGGCCGCATCGACGAAGGCCACGTTGGAATTGGGTTCCGCCCCCACGGCGGTCGAGGCGCCAGAGAACAGCTTGGCGTTCGACGCGACCTGGGCATGGATTTCCATCCCGATCACCAGTTCCCAATCGCCCGTCGCGCCCGCGATCACCTTGGGTTTCGGGGCTTCAAAGCCGAGGTCGAGCATCCCTTGCCGTCCTTCCTGAAGGTTCGACCGACTCTCTAGGGCGTCAGGGGCGATGCTTCAAGAAGGTTCGGTCACACGGTCCCCCAGCCGCCGAACGGAAAAGGGGGCTGTCCGCACGGGGACCGCCTTCAGGCGTCGCGACAGGATCACGATGAAGGGAAGCAGCAGGAGGAAAAGCACCGCGCTGAACACACGGGCAAGGATATCGGCCGAAACCGATCGGGCAAGAATACGCGACATGGCAGTGTCACACCCTAAATGAGGACAAGCGCCACCCACCTCGCCCGTCCGGTTACAGGTCGTAAGGTGGGCGCGCTGCCCGATTCTGGCAAGATGTCGGGCGAGAATCTGCCGATCAGGTGGCGAAACAATGCGTTTCCGTGGACATGGGCGGCGTGGATTGCTGAAACGCTTGGGTCGCGCAACTGGGGCGCGGCGCTGCCACGTGTGGACAGATGCGCATTTCAGCCGTTGCCATGGCCCTGCCGCTTGTTGCCCTCATCCTGTCGGGATGCGTGCAACCTGCCGGAAAGACGAACCTTTCCACCAGCGGATTGACCCCGCCGATGCAATGGGACGTGCGGCCGGATGGCAAGGACTGGACCCGCAGCACGCTCGCCGCGCTGGAACAGCATGATTCGGTGCTGGCCGGTGCCGTGCCTGCCGATGTCGACCTGTGGTGCCCCGGATACGAAACCGCCTCGCTGGAAGACCGCCGCGCCTTCTGGGCGGGACTGATGTCTGCGGTGGCGCGCTATGAATCGTCGTGGAACCCCAAGGCGGCGGGCGGTGGCGGGCGCTATATCGGCGTGATGCAGATTTCCCCCGTCTCTGCCGACTATCACCAATGCGAGGCGGACACCGTTTCGGAACTCAAGGACGGGGCCGAAAACCTTGAATGCGCGGCGCAGATGATGGCCAAGGCCGTGGCGCAGGACGGTCTGGTCGTCGGTGGCGGCAATCGCGGCGTCGGGCGCGACTGGATGCCCTTCCGCAATTCCCAAAAGCGCGATGCGATGGCCGCATGGACCCGCGCGCAGCCCTATTGCAAAGTGCAGGGCAACGGCCCCCCTCTGTCGCCACAGCGCCCGGTGACGATCTCGACCAAGGGCTAGGGGGCGACCGCCTGTCGACCTGACCGCCTTTCAGCCGGTATAGGCGCAACGCAACGGGTGTCCCCCCGACGCCGCGCCCGCGCCCCGGATGCACGCCGTCCCCATGCGCCCGTCACGCCCCCCGCATCACGCCCCCCGCATCCGCCCCACCATTTCGCCAAGGTCCCGGCTCAGCCCCGGTGACGCCGCCATCCGCGCCAACGCCTCGGCGACCAGAGCGCGGCGATCCGCATCATAGCGCGGCCACGTCTCAAAGGCCGTGGACATCCGCGCCGCCGTCTGCGGGTTCAGCGGGTCCAACCGCAAAAGCCAATCCGCGATCAGCCGATACCCCGCCCCCGAAGCATGGTGGAACCCGGCATGATTGGCCGACAGCGCCCCGATCACCGACCGGAATCTGTTGGGGTTCTTCCAGTCAAAGGCGGGATGCCGCGTCAACGCCTCGGTCACCGCGACCGCGCGGTCGGGATGGGCATGGGCGATCTGCAAGGCGAACCACTTGTCCATCACGTTGCGGTCCTTGGACCAGCGCGTTTCGAACAGCCGCACCTCTGCCTGCCCCAGCCCCGCCTCCAGCAGCGCGACCAGCGCGCCCACCTCCTCGGTCATGTTGTTGGCCGCCGCATAGGCCGCCGCCGCCGCCTTGCCCCCGTCGATCCGCGTCAACAGGTTCAACGCCGCGATCCGCAGCGCCCGCCGCCCCGCCGCCCGCGCATCCGGGGTGAACGGCCCCGGCTCCGCCAGCCGTTCGATCAGCCCCGGCAGTTGCGGGCCCAACCGGTGCGCCAAAGACTCGGCCATCCGCCGCCGCTCGGCCCAGATCCGCGCCGGATCGGGCGTCACGCCCCCCGCATGCAGCGTCGCCGCCATGTCATCCTCGCCCGGCAACCGCAGCGCCAGCGCGCGGAAGGCAGGGTCCAGCGCCTCGTCAAGGGTCACGCGGGCCACGGCATCCAGCCAATCCGGCCCCGGCACCGCCCCCTCCGTCACCATCCGCGCCAGCAGGTCCTTGGCCAGCGCCCGCCCCGCCTCCCACTTGTTGAAGGGGTCGGTGTCATGGGCCAGAAGGAAGGCCCGCTCCTCGGGGCGGACGTCCCGCTCCAGCACCACAGGGGCCGAGAAGCCGCGCAGGATCGACGGGATCGGACGCGTGGCCGCCGGAAAACGAAAGGACTGCCGCGCCTCGGTCAGTTCCAGCACGGTCGTCGGCAGCACCTCATCCCCGTTGGGGTTCAACAGGCCCAGCGCCACCGGGATCACCTTCGCCCCCTTCTGTGGCTGTCCCGGCGTCGGCGGGTTCTCCTGTTCGAGCGTCAGCGTATAGGTCGCGCCGTCCCATTCGTCCCAGACCTTCACACGGGGGGTGCCCGCCTCGGTGTACCAGCGCTTGAACTGCGAAAGGTCCCGCCCCGTCGCATCCTCGAACACCTTCAGCCAATCCTCGATCGTCGCCGCATCCCCGTCATGGCGCGTGAAATAAAGGTCCAGCGCCTTGGCATAGCCACCCTCGCCCACCAGCCGCTTCAGCATGCCGATGACTTCCGCGCCCTTCTCATAGACCGTGGCGGTGTAGAAGTTGTTGATCTCGACATAGCTGTCCGGCCGCACCGGATGCGCCAGCGGCCCCCCATCCTCGCGGAACTGCCGCGCGCGCAGCAAAAGCACATCCTCGATCCGCTTCACCGCATGGGACCGCATATCACCGCTGAACTGCTGGTCGCGGAAAACCGTCAGCCCCTCTTTCAGGCACAGTTGGAACCAGTCGCGGCAGGTGATGCGGTTGCCGGTCCAGTTGTGGAAATACTCATGCGCGATGATCGCCTCGATCCGGGCGAAATCGTCATCCGTCGCCGTCTCGGGACTGGCAAGCACGAATTTGGAGTTGAAGATGTTCAACCCCTTGTTCTCCATCGCGCCCATGTTGAAATCATCGACCGCGACGATGTTCAACACGTCCAGATCGTATTCGCGGCCATAGACCTGTTCATCCCAGCGCATCGACCGGATCAGACTGTCCATCGCATAGGCGCAGCGGTCCTGATCGCCCGGCCGGACCCAGATGTTCAGCGCCACCTCCCGCCCCGACGCCGTGGTGAAGGGGGCCGAATGCGCCACCAACTCTCCGGCCACCAGCGCAAACAGATAGGCAGGCTTTGGCCAAGGATCGACCCATTCCGCCCATCCCGCCCCCTGCCCCGCCGGATTGCCGTTCGACAGCAGCACCGAAAGGTCGGACTCGATCCGCACCCGGAACCGCGCCATCACATCCGGGCGGTCGGGATAGAAGGTGATCTTGCGGAACCCCTCTGCCTCGCATTGGGTGCAATACATGCCGCGCGACATGTAAAGCCCTTCCAGCGCCGTGTTGCCCTCGGGGTCGATCTCCACCTCTGTTTCCAGCACGAAGTCCCCCTCGGGCAGGACAGCCGCGGGGATCGTCAGGCCCGTGTCATCCGGTTCCACCGCCAGCGCCCTGCCATCCAGACGCAGCGACACAAGCCGCAGCCGTTCGCCATCCAGCCGCAGGTCATGCCGCCCCGGCCGCGCCGGATTGGGCGCCAGCCGCAGCACCGCCACCACCCGCGTCGCCCCCGGCGCAAGCCGGAAGGTCAGGGCCACATCCTCGACCAAGTGGGTAAAGGGCAGATACTCGGACAGATGGACGGCGCGCGGTTCGGTCATGGAAGCCTCCGGTTTGCGACCAAGGCTAGAAAGCAGGGACGGCGAAGGCAAGATGCCCCCGCCCCCCACACCGCCGCTGCCCTTGGGCCAGCGTCACCAACCCGCCCGCACAAGGGAACGCCACCGCATCGAAAGGGGCTGCCGGATGATCTTACCCGCCTCTCGCGCGGTTCGATCCGGCTTGGGTCGATCATCCCGTCCACCCGCCGCCGCAGATGCCACCCGGCGGACCCTCTGCCAAAGGGCCAAAGGCCCCCCGCCGTCGCCAATCAGGCCAGCGACACGTCAAGGAACAGCATCACCACCAGCCCAACCGCAAGGCCCAGCGTGGCCCGGTTCTGGTTGCCGTTGCGATGCGTCTCGGGGATGATTTCGTGGCTGATGACATAGAGCATCGCCCCCGCCGCGAAGGCCAACCCCCACGGCATCATCTGATGCGAGAAGGACACGATCCCGGCCCCGACGAACCCGCCCACCGGCTCCACCAATCCCGTCAGCGCTGCCACCACCCACGCCTTGCGGGCCGAATAGCCCTCGCCCCGCAGCGCGACGGCGACGGCCAGACCCTCTGGGATGTTCTGGACGCCGATGCCGATGGCCAGCGGCAACCCCTGCGCCAGCCCGTCCTGCCCCACGCCCACACCCACGGCCAGCCCTTCGGGCACGTTGTGGATGGTGATGGCGATCACCAGCAGCCAGACCTTGCGCAGCGCGGCCGAGGGCGGCCCCTCGCGCCCGGTGCGGAAATGCTCGTGCGGCAGAACCTCGTTCAGCCCGGCGATCACGCCCATCCCAACCAGCATCGCGATGCACACGACCAGCGCCGCAAAATCCCGATGCCCGTACAGCGCTTCGCCCCGCGACAGCGCTGGAATGATCAAGGAAAAGAACGCCGCCGCCAGCATCACCCCCGCCGCGAAACCCAGCGCAAGGTCACGCGCCGCACTCGACGGGGTGGCACCCCGCAGAATGGGCAGCGCGCCCAAGGCTGTCATCCCGCCCGCGCAGAGGCTAGCAAAGAAGCCGAGGAAGAGGGGGGATTGGTCGATCAAGGTCCGCTGCGCTGCGCTGCTGAGGCTGCGCTTAAGTGTTAATGATTTTTAATGGCATTTGAAAGGCCGAAGCGTGGCGCAACCCCTCCCCGGACAACAGCTTGGGGCTTTACGAATCCTCCCGTGCCGCTAGATAAATGTTCCATGAATGTTCTCGTCTGGTTCAAGCGCGATCTTCGGATCCACGACCACCCCGCCCTGACCCACGCCGCTGCGCTGGGGGCGGTGCTGCCGGTCTATGTGGTCGAACCCGAACTCTGGCAGCAACCCGATGCCTCGGCCCGGCAATGGTGCTTTACCGCCGAAACGCTGGACGGCCTGCGCGCCGATCTCGCCCGCCTCGGCGTGCCGCTGGTCATTCGCGTGGGCGACGCGGTCGAGGTGCTGGACCGACTCTGCCGCCAGCACCACATCGCCCGTATCGTCAGCCACGAAGAGACGGGCAATCTCTGGACCTATGCGCGCGACCGCCGCGTGGGGGCATGGGCGCGGCAGGCGGGGCTGATCTGGGAGGAACTGCCCCAACAGGGCGTCATCCGCCGCCTGCCCCACCGCGACGGCTGGGCCCGCCGCCGCGACGCCTTTGCCCATGCGCCGCAACGCCCCGCCCCCGACGCGCTGCGCCCCGTCCCCGGCGTGGAACCCGGTCCCATCCCCAGCGCCCGTGCCCTGCGCCTGCCCGACGACCCCTGCGCCCACCGCCAGACCGGCGGCCGCGACCGCGCCATGGCCCTGCTGGACAGCTTCCTCACCCTGCGCGGCGAACCCTACCGCGCCGCCATGTCCTCGCCCCTCACCGGCGAACGCGCCTGCTCGCGCCTGTCCGCCCATCTCGCCCTCGGCGCGCTGTCTTCGCGCGAGGTGGTGCAGGCCGCCGCCGCCCGCGCCGCCGAACGCCCCGGCGGCCGCTGGCCCGGCGCACTTGCCAGTTTCCAGTCCCGCATGGCGTGGCGCGACCACTTCATCCAGAAGCTGGAAACCGAACCCCGGATCGAAATCCGCGCCCTCCACCGCGCCGCCGACACGCTGCGCCCGCGCGACCCCGACCCCATCCGCCTGCATGCTTGGGAACAGGGGGAAACCGGACTGCCCTTCCTCGACGCCTGCATGCGCTACCTGCGCGCGACGGGTTGGCTCAACTTCCGCATGCGCAGCATGGTCATGGCGGTGGCCTCCTACCACCTCTGGCTCGACTGGCGCGCGACCGGGGCCATCCTTGCCCGCCGCTTCACCGATTACGAACCCGGCATCCACTGGCCACAGGTCCAGATGCAGTCCGGCGTCACTGGCATCAACACGATCCGCATCTACAACCCCGTCAAGCAGGGCCTCGATCAGGACCCCACAGGCGCCTTCACCCGCCGCTGGGTCCCCGAACTTGCCCCCGTCCCCGATGCCTTCTTGCAGGAACCGTGGAAATGGCCCGGCGCGCGCGGGCTTCTGGGCCGCCTCTACCCCGAACCCGTCGTTGATGTCGCAGCCAGCGCCCGCGCCGCCCGCGACGCCTGCTGGGGCCTGCGAAAGGACCGCCGCCACGACCCCGATATCGCCGAGGTCATCGAACGCCACGCCAGCCGCGCCGATCCCCGTTTCGTCAACGACCGCCAGCCCCGCCCCCGCCGCCGCCCCGACGCGGCGCAAATGAGCTTTGACCTCTGATGGCCAAGATGCGCAAGAAGGGCGACCTGCCCCAGAAGACCTGTGCCTGCTGCAACCGCCCCTTCGCGTGGCGCAAGAAATGGGAAAAGGTCTGGGACGAGGTGCGCTACTGTTCCGACCGCTGCCGCGCCGAAGCGAAACGCAAAGCCCAGACCTGACAGGATCCTTCGGCGAAAGATGCCACCGCCGACGGTCTGGCGAACAGTCCCCCCAGCCGCAGGCCGTGCCCCCCGCAGAAGGTGCGCCCCCCGATTTTTCGCAGAAAAATCGGCCCCGCTAGCGCAGCACCGCCCCCGGGTTCAGGATGCCCAGCGGGTCCAGCGCCGCCTTCACCGCCCGCATCGCCGCAAGCTTCCCGGGATCGCCGTATTTCTCTAGATCGCCGACCTTCAGCCGCCCCACCCCATGCTCGGCGCTGACCGACCCGCCCATCCCATGCACCAGATCATGCACGCAGGCCTTGATCGCATCCCGCTCGGCCTCGTGGTCCCGCCGCGTCCGCCCCGGCGCGGGAAAGACGTTGTAATGCAGGTTCCCGTCCCCCAGATGCCCAAAGCAGTTCACCCGGAACGCGCCCATCGCCGCCAGCGCCGCATCGGCCGCCGTGATGAACCCCGGCACCGCCGACAGCGGCAACGAGATGTCGTGCGACGACACCGCCCCCACCAGACGGTTCGCCTCGGGGATCGTTTCGCGGATGCGCCACAGCGCCTGCCGCTGTGCCTCGGACGCGGCGATCACCCCGTCCTGCACCAGCCCCGCCTCGTCCGCCTCGGCGTAAAGCCCCGCCATCACCTCTTCCGCCTCAAAGACCGACGGCAGGCCCAGCTCCAGCAGCACGCACCAGTCCGGCACCACCGCGAAGGGGCAGGCCACCTCTGGCATCTTTTCGGCCAGAAACTCGAACCCCCGCCGCGCGATCAACTCGAACGCCGACACCATCCCCGGCACCCGCGTCTGACACAGGGTCAGCAGCCGCAGCGCCGCTGCCGGGCTGTCCACCACCAGCATCGCCGTCACGTTGACCGCCGGGCGCGGCACCATCCGCAGCGTGGCCGCCGTGATGATGCCCAGCGTGCCCTCTGCCCCGATCAGCAGGTTGCGAAGATCATATCCCGTATTGTCCTTGCGCAGCCGCTTCAGCCCGCCCATCACGGACCCGTCCGCCATCACGGCCTCTACCCCCAGACAGAGGTCGCGCGCATTCCCATAGCGCAGCACGCCGATCCCGCCCGCATTGGTCGCCAGAACCCCACCGATCCGCGCCGTCCCCTCAGAGGCCAGCGACAGCGGGAACAGCCGCCCCACGCCCGCCGCCGCCTCTTGCACGGCGGCCAGCGTCGCGCCCGCCTCCACCTCCAGCGCATTCTCCTCGGGCCAGATGTTTCGCACCCGCGCCATCCGCTCTAGCGACAGGATCACGGGCGCGGGACCGTCCGGCATGATCTGCCCCCCCACCAGCCCCGTCCCGCCGCCCCAAGGCACAAGGCCCACCCGCGCCTCGGCGCAGGCCCGCACCACAACCTGCACCTCGTCGGTGGACCGCGGCAGCACCAGCACGCCCCCCTGCCCCGTCCAGCGCCCGCGCGGCTCTTCCAGATAGCGCGGCTCGGGCGCGCGCACCCCGCCTTCGGGCAACAGCGCGGCCAGTCGGGCGGCAAAGACGGCATCGGCGGGGTTCAGCATCGGCGGTCTCCTTCTGCCCGTTTCCTACCCCGTGCCCCGGACAGGCAAAACCCCCTCAGGGAATGTATTCCGGCTCCAACACCATGATCGTCGGGCTTCCGGGCAAATCCTGCAAGGAAAGCATCAAATCCGGCCCCCCCGTCTCGACCACCTGGAATTTCCCCTCCATCTCGGCAAGGAAGGTCTGCAAGGACGCGCCCGAAAACCAGTGCATCGGAATGACGACCGACGCGCGCAACCGGCTCACCACCTCGCCCATCGACTCGGTGCTCATGGTATAGCCGCCATCCACCGGGACCATCACCACGTCCAGCCTGCCGATCGAGGCGTACTGCGCGTCATCCGGGATCTGGTGCAGGTGCCCCAGATGCCCGATGCACAGTCCCCCTGCCTCGAAGACGAAGATGGAATTTCCGTCCGCCCGCGCCCCTTCGCCAAAGGGGCCGCGCGTGTCGGTCGTCACGTTACGCACCAGCATGGACCCAAGGTCCAGGTCATGGAAAGCGGGCGCACCAGCTTTGTCCGGCCAACCCTCCAGCACATGCGGGATGCGCGGGTCGGGGTTCGATGTCCAATGCGTGGAATGGGCGTTGTTCATCGTGACGACGTCGGGCACCACGTCAGGATTGCCGATGAAGCCCGTGTAATCCGTCACCGCCAGCGTCCCGCCTTCGGCCTCGATGGCAAAGCTCGCATGGTCCAAATAGCGGATACGCACATGCGTGCCGTCCAGCGGGTCGCCGATCGACGCGCGCCAGACCTTTTCAACCGGGGTCTGGGCAAGGGCAAAGCAGTTGGACGGAATCCGCTCCTGCGCCGCGACGGGGGCGATAAGTCCAGATGCGATCAGGGCGATGAGTCCAGATACCAGACCCCGCCCCCGGCCTACCGCGCCGAAAGGGCGTGAAGGAAGTGTTCGTGCGACGTGCGTATGTACAGTTTGCGGTACGGTTTTCGGTACAGTTTCCGGCATGGTCGCAATTCCCTCGCAGGTGTTGCGGGAAAAGATGCGCCAGCCTGCCATGCGGCAAGGGCCGCACCGCTTCACGCTTTCGTCATCCGGTGCAGAAATGGGGGATCAGCCGACATCCGTGCGACCGCGCCGGTCGGTCCTAAGTGCCGCATAAAGCACATGATTCCGCCAGCGCCCCGCAATCTGCAGATAGCTCTGCGCGACGCCCTCGTACTTGAATCCGCATTTTTCCAGCACGCCCCGCGATGCCACGTTTTCGGGCAGGCAGGCCGCCTCGATCCGGCTTAGGTCCATGGTGGTGAAGGCGTGGTGCACGACCGTCAAAATCGCCTCGCGCATATAGCCGCGACGGGAAAATCTCTCGCCAATCCAATAGCCTAGCGTGCCAGACTGCGACGGCCCCCGACGGATGTTGTCCAGCGTGATCGCCCCCAGAAGCGCCTGATCCTCCCTCCGGATCAACAGCAAAGGCAACGCCGTCCCCTGCCCTTCGGCCCGCGCCGCCCAGTAGACGCGGTTGGTAAAGGCCCGGCGGGCAAGGTGGTCACCCGCCCAGACCGGCTCCCAAGGCATTAGAAACGCTGAACTTTCTTCGCGTAGCGCCGCCCATGCCTTCCAGTCGGCATGCTGCGGAAGGCGCAGCGTCATGCGCTCGGTCTCGATCCGGACCTTGCGCCGCAATCCCAGCATCAGGCGGCAAGCCTTGCCTTGACCGCCTCCAGATCGGGGGCATTGTCCACCGGCCCGTAAAGCGCCATCGCCGCCTTCGCGGACACCAGACCCTCTGCGTAAGTCCTTACATCGCCTACAGAAACTGCGTCGATCTTGGCCACCGTCTCTTCGACCCCCGGCACGCGGCCCCAGATCGCAAGCAGACGCGCATTGCGTTCGGCGCGGCTGGAGGGGCTTTCCAGCCCCATCAGAAGCCCTGCCTTCAACTGCGCCCGCGCCCTGTTCACCTCGGCCTCGGTCATATCATCAGCTGCGCGCTTCAGTTCGTCCATCGTCAGGCCGATCAGATCGCTGATCTCTTCCTCGGAAGTTCCTGCATAAACAGTGATTTGGCCCGTATCCTCATAGGCACCGGACTGCGCGAAGATGGAATAGCACAGGCCGCGTTCTTCGCGGATCTTCTGGAACAGGCGGCTGGACATACCGCCGCCCATCGCCGTGGCATAGACCTGTGCAGTATAGACATCGGGGGCACGATAGCCGGGGCCTTCGAAGGCCAGCGCCACATGCACCTGCTCCAAGTCCTTGATTTCCCGCCGTTCCCCGCCAAAGAAGCGGGCCGGTTGCAGGGTCGAATTGCCGACGGGCCTCAGATGGCCGAAGATCGCCTCGGCTTGGGCCACGATCGCGTCGTGATCCACCCCCCCGGCGGCGGCGAGGATCATCTGATCGGGGCCGTAATGTTCACCGACGAAGCGCTTCAGGTCGTCGCGCCCAAAGGCGGAAACACGCTCGGCCGGGCCAAGGATGGTGCGGCCAAAGGGTTGATCCGGATAGGAAACTTCCTGCAACCAGTCAAAGATGATGTCATCGGGCGTATCCAGCGCCTGACCGATTTCCTGCAGGATGACGTGACGCTCCGTCTCGATCTCTTTCGGATCGAAGACGGGGTTCAGCACGATGTCGGAAATGACATCCAGCGCGAGGCCGACATCGGGTGACAGGACGCGGGCGTAATAGGCCGTCATCTCGCGGCTGGTATAGGCGTTGATGTAGCCGCCCACATCCTCGATCTCTTCGGCGATGCGCAGGGCGCTGCGCTTTTCGGTGCCCTTGAAGGCCATGTGTTCAAGGAAATGCGCGATCCCGTTCTGGTCGGCCCGTTCATGCCGCCCACCCGCCGTGACCCAGATGCCCGCCGACGCGGACAGAAGGCCCGGCATGTTTTCCGTCACGATGCGGAAGCCATTGGAAAGAGTGGTGATCTTCAGGCTCAATGCCCGGTCCTTTCGCGGATGATGGACTGGATGGCGCGCAGGTCGTTGGCGGTGCGGGTGACGCGTTCCGGTCGGTCGAAGAGGTCGGCCATCCGGGCCGGAAGCTGCGGCCGCGTGCCCATCGCGCCTTGGACGGCATCGGGGAATTTCGCGGGATGGGCTGTGGCAAGCGTCACCATGGGCGTGGGGCCAAGGTGGTCTTCGGCCACTTTCACGCCGACGGCGGAATGGGGGCAGAGGATTTCGCCCGTGGTCGCGTAGGTTGCGCGGATGGTGGCCACGGTTTCCTCTTCGGAGCAGCGGCCAGAGGCGAAGGTGGCGCGCAGCATGTTCATCGCGCCTTGGGAGATATGGAAGCCCCCGGCCTTCAGTTCGGCCATGAGTTGCGCCACGGCTTTGCCGTCGCGACCATAGGCATCGAAGAGCGCGCGTTCGAAGTTGGAGGAGACTTGGATGTCCATCGACGGGCTGATGGAGGGGCGGACGCCGTCTGTGACATAGGCACCGGATTTCATGGCGCGGTCGAGGATGTCGTTCTGGTTGGTGGCGATCACCAGTTTCTCGATCGGCAGGCCCATCCGGCGGGCGATGTAGCCTGCGAAGATGTCGCCGAAATTGCCCGTGGGGACGGTGAAGCTGACCGCGCGGTGGGGCGCGCCAAGGCTGACAGCGGCAGAGAAGTAATAGACCACCTGCGCCAGCACACGCGCCCAGTTGATGGAGTTCACGCCCGCCAGCCGCACGCCGTCGCGGAAGGCGAAGTCGTTGAACATGTCTTTCACGCGGGCTTGGCAATCGTCGAAATCGCCATCGACGGCGAGGGCGTGGACATTCGCCTCGGACGGCGTGGTCATCTGGCGGCGCTGGACTTCCGACACGCGGCCATGGGGGTAGAGGATGAAGACGTCCACGTTGGCAAGGCCACGGAACGCCTCCATCGCCGCCGATCCGGTATCGCCAGAGGTGGCGCCGACGATGGTGATGCGCTCGCCCGTTTTGGCCAGCGCCGCCTGCATCATCTGGCCGATGAGCTGCATCGCGAAGTCTTTGAAGGCGAGGGTCGGGCCGTGGAACAGTTCCAGCAGGAAGTGATTAGGGCCAAGTTGCACGAGCGGCGCGCGGGCGGCGTGGCCGAAGCCGGCATAGGCCTTGGCGATCAGGCTACGGAATTCATCATCGGTGAAGGTGTCGCCAAGATAGGGGCGCATGACGCGGAAGGCGATGTCTTCGTAGGACAGGCCCGCCAGCGCGGCGATCTGGTCGCGGGTCATCACCGGCACGGATTCAGGGACATATAGCCCGCCGTCGCGGGCAAGACCCGTCATCATCGCCTCGCCAAAGGTCAGGATCGGGGCTGCGCCGCGCGTGGAGATGTAGTTCATGCTCATGCCTTCAAACCGTCCGCTGCCTGATACGCCACAGAAGATACGCTGTCATCCCCAGCCAGACGGCGGCCAGCGAAAACCACGTGATGGCGTAGTTCATATGGTCATTGGGAATACCTGATGTATCCACCGGCATCGGTTCGATCGCGCCACCGGTTGGCTTGCGCGCGACAATAAATGTCGCTTCCGTGTTGAGCGCTTGCGCCATGGCGGCGACATCGCGGGCGAACCAGAGGCCGGTCTTGGGATCGGGGGGCGGGGTGTAGCTGTCGGTCTCGTCCGGCCAGTGCAGGTTGCCTTCGACCGTGGCCGCGCCCGACTCGCGCGGGGCGGCGCGCTGGTCGTCGGTCAGGAAGCCGCGGTCGATCAGGATGCGGCGGCCATCCGCAGTCTCGAACGCCTCGATCACGCGGACGCCCGCGCCGATCTGCTTGCGGCTGACCAGCACGTCCAGATGCTCGCCCGTGAAACGGCCCGTGACGGTGACGGGTTTGTAGCGGTCGACCGCGGGGTCCAAGGTGGCGGGAAGCGCCACGGGGTCGGCGATGATGCGGGCGGCGATGTCGGCCAGCACGCCCTCTTTCCAAGCCAGTCGCTGGAGTTGCCAGACGCCGAGCGAAATCAGGATCGCCCCGCCGAGAAGGCCGATCAGCAGGGGGACGATCATGCGGCGGGTCATTGCGGTCTCCTGTCGGAAAAGGAAAGGCGCGCACCCGTTGGGTCCGCGCCTTCCCGTAGGGGTCGTGAAGGGGGCCGGGGGGCGGGGCGCCGCCCCCCGGGTCTCCGATCACGCGGGGATCAGCGGCCCCAGACGTAGATCGAAGCGAAGAGGAACAGCCAGACCACGTCGACGAAGTGCCAGTACCAAGCGGCAGCTTCGAACCCGATGTGCTTTTCGGGGGTGAAGTGGCCTTTCAGCGCGCGGATCAGGCAGACGGTGAGGAAGATCGTCCCGATGATGACGTGGAAGCCGTGGAAGCCCGTCGCCATAAAGAAGTTGGCGCCGTAGATGTTGCCCGCAAAGCCAAAGGCGGCGTGGCTGTATTCATAGGCTTGGAAGCCGGTGAAGATCACGCCGAGAACGATGGCAAGGATCAGCCCGTTCACGAGGTCCTTGCGGTTGTTCTCATGCACCAGTGCGTGGTGGGCCCAAGTCGCCGCCGCGCCCGAGCAGAGCAGGATCAGCGTGTTGATCAGCGGCAGATGCCACGGGTCGAAGGTTTCGATCCCGGCGGGCGGCCAGACGCCATCGATGGCCGGGCTTTCGGGGCCCATGGGGTAAAGCGCATGCTTGAAGAAGGACCAGAACCACGCCGCGAAGAACATGACTTCGGACATGATAAACATGATGAAGCCATAGCGCAGGCCAAGGCGCACGACCGGGGTATGGTCGCCCACTTGGCTTTCCTTCACCACGTCCGACCACCATGCGAACATCACGTAAAGAACGCCGACAAGGCCCATCAGGCCCAGCCACGGGCCGTTGCCATGCATCCAGATGACCGCGCCGAACAGCATGATGAAGGCCGAAACCGCCCCCATAAAGGGCCAGATCGACGGCGGCAGGATGTGGTAATCGTGGTTCTTGGCGTGTGCCATTCCGGTTCCCTCGCGTTTCTTGTCAGTTTACCGCCTCACCCGCAGGCACTTCAAGCGCGGCCTGTTCTTCGGGGAGGGGCTGTTGGTAGAAGGTGTAGGAGAGCGTGATCTCCTTCACGAATGCGCCTTCGGGGTCCTTGACCATCTCGGGGTCGACGAAGAAGGAGACGGGCATCTGGACCCGCTCGCCCGGTTGCAGGACCTGTTCGGTAAAGCAGAAGCAGGCGATTTTCTGGAAATAGCCGCCCGCCGCATCGGGGGCGACGTTGTAGCTGGCGGTTCCCGCCACGGGTTTGTCCGTGGGATTATAGGCTTCGTAGAAGGCGATAGCGTTCTCGCCGATGCGGACCGTCATCTCGCGCTGCGCCGGGCGGAATTCCCACGGCATGCCGCGTTCGATCGACGCGTCGAATTTGATGACAACGGTCTGGTCAAGGATCGTGTCGGGTGCGGATTCCGCGACGCCGGTGGTCCCGCCAAACCCCGTCACGCGGCAGAACCAGTCGTAGAAGGGCACCGCTGCGAAAGACAGCGACGCCATCGTAGCCACCACGCCCACCAGATAGAGGGCCGTGCGGTTCTGCGACTTCATTGATCCTCCTCCGTCGTCATTTCGGGGCGGACGGTATGATCGAAGCCCTGCATCGGGTCCCCTCGCGTGACCTTGACGACGGTCAGGGCGAATACCAGCATGATGAAGAGGCCCAGCGTCACCGCCACGCCGACATTGCGGCCAAGACGCCGCTTGTGGATTTCATGTTCCGGGGGGAAGGCCACGTCACCAGCCCCCGATGCCATAGGGCCGCAACGCCGCCTCGGCGAGGAAGGCCCCGAAATGCAGGAAAAGGTAGTAGAGCGAGAAGCGGAAGACGGATTTTTCAACCGTGTAATTGTCTGCCTCGGCCATCGCTTCGTCGCGCTTCCAGATGCGCCAAGCGCCGATCAGGAACCATGCGTTCAAGGCGAGGGCGGCGGCCAGATAGATCGGCCCGCCGATGGAGGTGAAGGCCGTCCCGACCGCGACAGGGACCAGCAGGATCGTGTAGACGAGGATGTGGTTGCGGGTGGAGCGGCGGCCGTGGGTCACAGTCAGCATGGGCACGCCCGCATTCGAATAGTCATCCTTCATGAACAGCGCGAGCGCCCAGAAATGCGGCGGTGTCCACATGAAGATCAGCGCGAACATCAGGACGCTTTCGATCGAGACGGTGCCCGTCGCGCAGGCCCAGCCGATCATGGGCGGGAAGGCCCCTGCCGCGCCGCCAATGACGATATTCTGCGGCGTGGAGCGTTTCAGCCACATCGAATAGACGACGGCATAGAAGAAGATCGTAAAGGCCAGCAGGCCCGCCGAAAGCCAGTTCGCGGCCAGCCCGAGCATAACGACCGCGATGCCCGACAGCGCAAGACCGACGGCAAGCGCCTCTCCTGCCTCGACTTTGCCAGCCGGAACGGGGCGCGACTTCGTGCGGCGCATCACGGCGTCGATATCGGCATCCCACCACATGTTCAGCGCACCCGAGGCCCCTGCCCCCAATGCGATGAAGAGGATGGAGGCAAAGGCGATCACGGGATGGACCGAGACCGGCGCGACCAGAAGCCCCACCAATGCGGTAAAGACGACCAGCGACATGACGCGCGGCTTCAGAAGCTGCACGTAATCGCCGAAACCCGCCTCTCCCGGCTGTTCGTAGGCGCGGATGTCGCTCATGCCCAGATCATCCTAAAAGCTTTCCATCTCTCGGGTGGGGAAAAGGCCCCGGCAGTCCGGGGCCATCCCTATCGCGCCTGTGCGTCAATCAGTTCGACGCCAGTGCCACCGGGGCGGCAAGGTCAGCATCCGACAGCATCACGTCGCCCGCTTCGGCCTTGGCGACCCATGCGGCATAGGCTTCTTCCGAGACGACCTTGACGGTGATCGGCATGTAGGCGTGGTCCTTGCCGCAGAGTTCAGAGCACTGGCCGAAGTAGATGCCTTCGCGGTCTGCGTTGAACCACAGATGCGCGATGCGGCCCGGAACGGCGTCCTGCATCACACCGAAGGCCGGGATTTTCCACGAGTGGATCACGTCGGCACCGGTCACGTTCATCACGATGGTCTTGCCCACGGGGACGACGACGGCGGTGTCCGTGGCCAGCAGGTACTGGCTGTCCTCGTAGCCATGCGCGGCGAGCTGATCCTTGGCCAGCATGAAGCTGTCGAAGGCGATGGGGGTGGCGGCGGGGTCTTCGGTCACGCCGTTGTCGGTGTATTCATAGGACCAATACCACTGATTGCCCGTCACCTTGATGGTGACATCCGCAACCGGAATTTCCTGCTGCTTGAACAGCACCGGCAGCGAGAAGGCACCGATGAAGACGAGGATCAGGATCGGGATCACCGTCCATGCGATTTCGATCGGGGTGTTGTGGGTGAAGGTCGCGGGGGTCTTGTTCGCGCGCTGATTGTAGCGAACGATCACCCAAATCAGCAGGCCGGTCACGAAGATCGTGATCACCGTGATGATGATCAGGATCATGTGGTCCAGACCCTGAAGATCACGGGCGAGTTCCGTCGCGGCGGGCTGGAAGCCCGTCAGCTTCGGAAGCGGCTGTCCCACCACTTCAAGCCCTTGGGCGAAGGCGGCGCCGGACATGAGCAGGCCCGCGCCAGCCGCAGCCACAGCGTTGAAAGAGCTCAGAAAACGCATGTTCTATTCCCGTTCGAGTGCGCGGACTGTCCCGCTGCTTTTTCGTCCGCATGCCACCCGCAACCGGCGGCACACAGAATCCCGTTGTTTCCCGACCGCTTGAAACCATATTAGGGGCTGCGCGGCAAGCCAAACCGTTGCGGCAAAAGCGCGCCATTTGACACAGATCAAGGACTCCCCCGATGACCGAGGCCCCCTTCCGCCCCTTTGAGACGGCGCTCGACGAGGCGTCCGCGCTGTCCATCCTGCGCGCGGCAACGGCCGGGGCGGATGATGGGGAACTCTTTCTCGAACGGCGGCGGTCCGAGGCGATCGTGCTGGATGACGGGCGGATCAAGACGGCGTCTTATGACGCATCCGAAGGCTTTGGCCTGCGCGCCGTGCGGGGCGAGGTGGCGGGCTATGCCCATTCGACCGAAATCTCGGAACGCGCGCTGCGGCGGGCGGCAGAGACCGCCCGGATCGCGGTGGGTGACGGCGGAGGAGTGCTGGCCCCGGCCCCGGTCGGGACGAATCTGCGGCTTTATGCGGATGCCGACCCAATGTCGGATGCAACCTTTCCGGTGAAGATCGACCTGTTGCGCGAGATCGATGCCTATGCCCGCGGGCTGGACCCGCGCGTGGTGCAGGTGTCGGCCACGCTGTCGGCCGGTGTGCAGGAAGTGGAAATCCTGCGCCCAGAGGGCCTGCGCCTGTCCGATGTGCGACCCATGGCGCGGCTGAACGTGTCGGTGATCGTGGAGAAGGACGGGCGGCGCGAGACGGGCGGCACCGGTGGCGGCGGGCGGTTCGGGCTGGCCGCGCTGATGGAGCGGGGGCGCTGGCAGCCGATGGTGGCCGAGGCGCTGCGGATCGCGCTGGTCAACCTTGAGGCGGTGGCGGCCCCTGCGGGGGTGATGGACGTGGTGCTTGGCCCCGGCTGGCCGGGCATCCTGCTGCACGAGGCGATTGGGCATGGGCTGGAGGGGGATTTCAACCGCAAGCAGACCTCTGCCTTTGCGGGGCTGATGGGTCAGCGCATCGCCGCGCCGGGCGTGACGGTGCTGGACGATGGCACGATCCCGGATCGGCGGGGGTCCATCTCGATCGATGACGAGGGGACGCCGTCGGGAAAGAATGTGCTGATCGAGGACGGCATTCTGGTGGGCTATATGCAGGACCGCCAGAACGCGCGGTTGATGGGGGTGGCGCCCACGGGGAACGGGCGGCGCGAAAGTTTCGCGCATATCCCGATGCCGCGGATGACCAACACGTACATGCTGGCGGGGCAGGACGATCCGGCGGCGATCCTTGCCGATTTGAAGGACGGCATCTATGCGGTGGGCTTTGGCGGTGGGCAGGTGGATATCACGAACGGGAAGTTCGTCTTTTCCTGCACCGAGGCCTATCGGGTGCAGAACGGCAAGGTGGGCGCGCCGATCAAGGGGGCGACGCTGATCGGCGACGGGGCGACCGCGCTGAAGCATATCCGCGCCATCGGGAACGATCTGGCGCTGGACCCCGGCATCGGGAATTGCGGCAAGGCAGGGCAATGGGTGCCGGTGGGCGTGGGGCAGCCGACGTTGATGATTGGCGGGCTAACGGTCGGGGGTGCGGCGGCGTGATTGCTGGTGCGGGGTGGCGGGGGCGCGCGGCGCGGACGCTGTTGATGGTGGCGCAACGGTTGGACCGGCCCGTGGCCCAAAGCCACGGGCCGCGCACGTCCCGCCCCACCGGGACGTGCGCCCGAGGCGCCCGCCCCGGCGTGACGCGCGCGCCCCTAACGGCGGAACATCAAATGGCTCCACCGGAGCCCTTTGATGTTCCTTGCGCCCGGTCAGGACAGCAGATGGGTTTCACTTGTTGAACTTGCCCTTCAGCGCATCTGCGAATGCATTGCTGCCCCCTGCCCCGCCCTTGGGGGCCGATGACATGGGGCCGCGCGGCGGTTGGCCCTTGGGTGCAGCGGGACCGCGTTCGCGGGCCTGATCACGGGCCTGATCACGGGCGGGGGCGCTGTCAGAGCGCATGGTCAGGCCGATGCGCTTGCGCGGCACGTCCACCTCGACCACGCGGACCTTCACCACGTCGCCGGCCTTCACCACCTCATGCGGGTCCTTGACGAAGCGGTCAGCGAGTTGGCTGACATGAACCAGCCCGTCCTGATGGACGCCGATATCAACAAAGGCACCAAAGGCCGCGACATTGGTGACCGTGCCTTCCAGCAGCATCCCCGGTTTCAGGTCCGAGATGTCCTCCACCCCGTCCGTGAAGGTCGCCGTCTTGAAACTGGGGCGCGGGTCGCGGCCCGGCTTTTCCAGTTCGGAGAGGATGTCCTTGACCGTGGGCAGGCCGAAGCGGTCATCCACAAAGCGGCGGGGGTCCACCTGTTTCAGCGCCGCCGCGTCACCCATCAGCGCGCGGATATCGCGCCCGCAGGCGGCGACGATGCGGCGGGCGACGTCATAGGCTTCGGGGTGGACGGAGGAGGCGTCAAGCGGTTCGGCCCCGTCGGGGATACGCAGGAAGCCCGCCGCCTGTTCAAAGGCCTTGGGACCAAGCCGCGCGACCTTCAGCAGGTCGCGGCGGGTGCGGAAGGGGCCGTTCTGGTCGCGGTGGGAAACGATGGCCTCGGCCAGTGACGGGCCGACGCCCGACACGCGAGCCAGCAGCGGCGCTGAGGCGGTGTTGAGGTCCACGCCCACCGCGTTCACGGCGTCTTCCACCACGGCCTCAAGCGAGCGGCCAAGACGGTGCTGGTCCACGTCATGCTGGTACTGACCGACGCCGATGGATTTCGGTTCGATCTTCACCAGTTCCGCCAGCGGGTCCTGCAAGCGGCGCGCGATAGAGACGGCCCCGCGCAGCGAAACGTCCAGCCCCGGAAATTCCTTGGCTGCCAGTTCGGAGGCGGAATAGACCGAAGCCCCCGCCTCGCTGACGATGACCTTCACGGGCTTTTCCGTCCCCGGCAGGACAGCCAGTAGGTCGGTGACCATCTTTTCCGTCTCGCGACTGGCGGTGCCGTTGCCGATGGCGATCAGCTTCACGCCATGTCTGGCGATGAGTTGGGCAAGCGCAACCTGCGCGCCGCGAAGGTCGTTCTTGGGCTGGAACGGATAGACCGTGTCGGTCGCCAGCACCTTGCCCGTGGCGTCAATCACCGCGACCTTGACCCCCGTCCGGATACCGGGGTCAAGGCCCATCGTGGCCTTGCCCCCCGCCGGTGCGGCCAGCAGCAGGTCCTTGAGGTTGCGGGCAAAGACGCGGATCGCCTCTTCCTCGGCCTTCTCGCGCAGTTCGGACATGAGGTCGAGCGTGAGCGAGGTGCGGATCTTGACCCGCCACGCCCAGGCTGCGGCGTCGCGCAGCCATGCATCCCCTGCCCCGCGCGTCCCAGTCCCAAGCACCGCCCCGCAGGCGCGTTCGGCCGGGCTTTCGCCCTTGGGCGCATCGGCGTCGATGTCGAGATCGAGCGTCAGGACGCCCTCGTTCCGGCCACGCAGCATCGCAAGAACACGGTGCGAGGGTGCGGTCGCCCAAGCTTCCGTATGGGCGAAATAGTCCGAGAATTTGGCGCCTTCGGTCTCTTTCCCCTCCACCACCTTGGCGGTGAGCTTTGCCACCTGCTTCATGTGACCGCGCAGCCGTCCCAGAAGATCGGCGTTTTCGGCCAGACCTTCCGCCACGATGTCGCGCGCGCCTTCAAGGGCGGATTTCACATCCGGCACGGCGTCGGTGATGAAGGCTTGGGCACGTGCTGTGGGATCGGCGGCGCGGTCGGCGAGGATGGCGTCAACCAGCGGGCCAAGACCGTTTTCGCGGGCGATCATCGCGCGGGTGCGGCGCTTGGGCTTGTAGGGAAGGTATATGTCCTCCAGTTCGGCCTTGGTCGCGGCCTTTTGGATAGACAGGGCGAGGGCATCGGTCATCTTGCCCTGTTCGGTGATCGACTGGGCAATGGCCGCGCGCCGCGCCTCCATCTCGCGCAGGTAGGCGAGGCGTTCGGAAAGCGTGCGCAGTTGGGTGTCGTCCAGCCCGCCCGTCGCCTCTTTGCGGTAGCGGGCGACGAAGGGAACCGTGGCACCTTCGTCCAGCAGGCCGACAGCCGCACCGACCTGGGCGGGCGAGGCCCCAATCTCGGCCGCGATGGCCTGAAGGATTCGGCGTTCGGTATCCGTAGTCATTCGTATTTCCGTTCCGTTTCTTGCGGTTTTCCACACCCATCCCGACAGGTGGAGCGGTCGGGGACGACCTTATCTGCTGCGGATGGCACATCCAACCCGTGCGGCGCGTGATCGGTCAGGCCGCCCGCCGGAACCACGGGCTGCGGCGGGCGTTGGCCTGCGGCCTGAGCCTGTCTTGGAAAGGCCGCCACCTTTGACCCTGTCCTGCAACTCTTGCCCGTCTGGCGAGACCGACACCCCGGCCCCGCTGATCGACGCATCGACCCGTCCCGCAACCGTCTTGCACTGCAGGAGAAGTGCGCGCGTCGGACGCAGGTCAGGGCCGCGGGAGCCATCCAGCCGAAAGATCCCGATGCGCGCGTTTCCACCCAAGGCGGGACAGACGGCAGGCGTGCCACCCGCATCGTGACCTTTGCCTTTGCCCCGGCCCGGGCGATAAACTGTGTCAAGCCGACGTTCTTTCCCCAAGAGGCCCACGCACCCCGGCCATGTCAGACACCGCCTTCACCATTGCGACCTGGAACATGCACAAGGGCATCGGGTCAGACCGAAGGCGCGACCTTGCCCGCACGACCGGCGTGATTGCCGAAATCCAGCCCGACATCATGGCACTGCAAGAAGTCGACCTGCGTTTCGGCAGCCGGGCGGGCCTTCTGGATTTCGACCATCTTCATCACCACACCGGATTGACACCGGTGCTGGTGGACACGCCCGGCCCGTCGCATGGCTGGCACGGGAACCTGATCCTGCTGAAGGCCGGCACGGCGCTGCATACGGACCTGATCCGCCTGCCGGGGCTGGAGCCGCGCGGGGCGCTCGTGACAGAGGTGGAACTGGCAGGGCAGGCGCTGCGCATCGTGGCGGCGCATTTCGGCCTTTTGCGGCGGTCGCGCCAACAGCAGGTGCATGCGCTGCTCGACCATCTGGACCGGCGCGAGCCAAGGACGACGCTGCTGATGGGCGATCTGAACGAATGGCGCGGCGGGCCGGGATCGCCGCTGGAACATCTGACGCGGCATTTCCGCCCGTCCCCGGTGGTCCGCAGCTTTCCGGCAAGGTTTCCCTTCCTTCCGCTCGACAGGCTGATGGTGGGCCCGGTGGGCGAGATCACGGACCTACGCACGCATGACACGCCGCTAGCACGGCACGCGTCGGACCATCTGCCGGTCAAGGGCCGGCTGATCCTGCCGGATACGGACGGGGCGGCATGATCCCCTCGGTCCTTCTGTGGCTGTGCCTGCTGGGGCTTGGGCTGCTGCTGGCCTCTGCGCTGGTCCTTCGGTCCTATGCGCGGTTTGCCAAGCGGGCGCGGGGAACGCCGAGCCATGCCCTGCCGCGCGTAGGACCCGCCACGCCGCTGGACCGGCTGTTGGATGCGGCCTGTGCGGCGCATCCGGGGCTGCAAGGCCTTGCAAACCTACTCGATCCCAAGGACGCCTTCGCCGCCCGCGCGCTGTCGGCGGTCGAGGCGGGGCGCAGTCTGGACCTGATCTACTACATCTGGAAGACCGACACCTCGGGCTGGCTGTTGATGGCCGACCTGCTGCGGGCGGCTGATCGTGGCGTCAGGGTGAGGCTGCTGCTGGACGACGTGAACGTGCAGGGCTTCGATCTGGCCTTCCTCGGTCTGAACCAGCATCCCAACATCGAGGTGCGCCTGTTCAACCCCCTGCGCAACCGGGGCCACTGGATCCGGCGGGCCACGGAATTCGTGATGGGTCTTTCGCGGTTCAACAGGCGGATGCACGGCAAGGTCTGGATCGCGGATGGCTGTCTGGCGATCCTTGGCGGGCGCAACATCGGCGACACCTATTTCGGCGCGCCGGGCAGCGGGGCGCGTCTGTCGCATGATGCGGACATGCTTCTGGTCGGTCCGAAGGTGGCGGAAGCCGAAGCGGTATTCGACACGTTCTGGAATCTGGGCCTGTCGCTGCCGATCCTGACGCTGTGGCCCCGCTTCCGGCTGAACGACCGGCGGTTCCGTCGCAGGCTGGGCCGTCATGCGGCAACGCCTTTGGCGGCGAACTTCCACGCGCAGGCCATTGCGGGCCGGACACCGGCGGACGTCCTGACCTCGCGCCTGAAATGGACCGAAGATGTCACGCTGCTGTCCGATCCGCCCGACAAGGCGCTGGGCCGCCGCCGGGGCCCATGGCTGCTGGACAGCATCGCAGACCTGCTGCGGGGTGCGCGTCAGCAGGTCCGGCTGACCACCCCGTACTTCGTGCCCGGAACGCCGGGACTTGGGTTGCTGACGGATTTGGCGCAACGCGGGGTTCGGGTCGAGGTGCTGACCAACTCACTGGCGGCGACGGATCTTTTCAGCGTGCATGCGGCCTATTCGCATTACCGCCGTCCCTTGCTGCACTCTGGGGCGCGCCTTTTCGAATTCGCGCCACCGCCACGCGCGCCGGGGCGGCGCGACCTGCTGCATTCCAAGATATTCCTGATTGACGGCATGACAGCACTGGTCGGATCGCACAACTTCGACATGCGGTCTGCCTATATCAATATCGAGCTTGGCCTGCTGTTTCACGAACCCACGCTGGTGGCAGAGCTGTCCGAGCTTTTCGACCGCCAGACGGCACCTTCCTTGGCCTTTTCGGTGACGTTGGAGGATGGGCAACTGCACTGGGAAATGGACAAGGACGCGCGGCCGGGGCGACAAAGGTATGAGCCTGAGGCGAGCATGACGCGCCGGGCGATATCTTGGATCATACGGCGTGTGCCGCATGACTGGTTCTAGCTGTCGGGCGGCAGAAGGAGGATCGCGCGGAAGTCGTTCACGTTGGTCAGCGTGGGGCCAGTGACGACCTGCGCCCCAAGGGCGGCGAAAAAGGAATGGGCATCGTTTTCGGCCAGTGCCCGCACCGGATCGACCCCAGCCCGCCGGGCATCGCCCAATGTCCTTGGACCGACAACCGCCCCCGCAACCTCGGCCGCGCCATCGACGCCGTCGGTATCGCAGGCGATTGCGTGGATACCCGCCGCAGCGTCCAGTGCAAGGGCGATGGCAAGGCAATACTCGGCATTCGGTCCCCCGACGCCTGTCCCACGCCGCGTGACGGTCAGTTCGCCCCCGGACAAGAGGAGGATCGGACGATCACCCGCGCGCATCGCCGACCGGATCGAAACGGCCTGCCGCGCGTGGTCCTGCGCGACGTCGCGCGCCTCGCCCTCGACCGCGTCACCGAGGATGCGCACATCACAGCCTTCCGCCCGCGCCAGATCGGCCGCAGCGGCAAGAGACTGGGCAGGTGCCGCGATCACCCGGTTCTCGACCCTGGACAGGCGGCGATCACCGGGGGCGATGACGCCCGATCCGGCAGCGAGTGCGCGAAGGATCGACGGAGACGCCGCCACCTGCCATCGATCAAGGACTGCCCGCGCGTCATGGACGGTCGACGGGTCAGCCACCGTCGGGCCGGATCCGATGAAGGCCGGATCATCCCCCGGGACGTCCGAGATCATCAGCGCGAGCATCCGCGCGGGATAGGCGGCCGCCGCGAGTTGGCCGCCCTTTACCCGGCTGAGGTGCTTGCGCAGGGTGTTCATCCGGTCGATCGGCGCCCCGCTTGCCAGAAGGGCCGCATTGACCGCCTGCTTCTCGGCCAAAGTGACCCCGTCGACCGGGGCCACCAGCAGCGCCGAAGCCCCGCCCGAGATGAGGGCAAGGACAAAGTCTTCCTCACCCAGTCCCGTCAGAAGGTCCAGCATGCGGGCCGTCGCGGCAGCGCCAGCAGCATCGGGGACGGGGTGGGCCGCTTCAACGATTTCCACGCCGCGACAGACACGGGCATAGCCATAGCGGGTAATGACCAACCCTTCACAGGGGCCCCAGACCGACTCGACCGCCTCGGCCATGCGGGCGCTGGCCTTTCCCGCGCCGACCACGACCACCCTTCCCGAAGGACGCGCAGGCAAGTGCAGCGGGATCGACCGCACGGGATCGGCGACCTGCACGGCATGGGCGAAGAGACGGCGCAGGAAGGGTTCGGTGTCAATCATCATCGATCTTCTGATTTACGTAATTTACGTAATGCATCTGTTGTACGCGCCATGGATGCAGCCCGGATGCGGGCCATGCCTACGGCCTGCGCAGGGGTGACCGCCCGGAATGCCACGGCGGCATGGGGGCGCAGTTGGGCAAAGGAGTCCAGTTCGCTGCCCGCCAGAGTGGCGATCTTGGGATAGCCGCCCGTCGTCTGGTGATCGGCCATAAGGACGGTCGCAACCCCGTCCCCCGCGACCTGCACCGACCCGCGCAGCACGGGTTCGGATGGAATGGCAAGCGCCGCTTCGGGCGCGAGCGAGGGGCCCCGCAGCCGCACGCCCATGCGATCATAGGCATCGGTCAGCCGGAAGGTCGCCCCAAGCAGTAGATCAATGCGATCCTGCCCGAAGAAGCGGTCCTGCGGACCCATGACCAATGCCACCTCGGAACGCGGGCGGGCCCAGACGGGACAGGGGATTTCGCGGGGATCAATGACGCGGGTGGCATCAACGACCAGCTGCATGCCCGTCCTGACTGCCCCGCCGCCGAGGCCCGATTGTGCATGGGTCGCCGCACTGCCAAGCCAGCGCTCTGCCCGCAGGTCGCCGCAGAAGGCAAGGTAGCACCACGCCCCCCAAGGCCCGCGCCGGATGTCGAGCCGGTCGCCTTCCCGCAGGGCAAGGACGGACCATGACCCGCAGGACGCGGTGCCGTGGCCGATGACGAAGCCGCCACCTGCAATGGCGACTGACAGCGCGCCCTCCTCCACCTCGAGCGTGAGTCCGCCGAGCGAGATTTCGACCACGGGCGCGCCGATGGGCGCTCCCGCCGCAGCATTCGCAAGGGCCAAGGCGCTGCGGTCCATGCCACCCGAGGCTGGCACGCCGAAGCGCATCAGCCCCGGCCGCCCGCCGTCTTGGACCGAACAGTGGGGTCCGGCCGAAACGACCCGCAGCACCGCCCGTGCCATCACCTGCCCCCCGCCATGGCATCTAGGGCCTCCGCTGCGACGCGCCGGAAACGCACGCGATCCCCCACGTCAAACAGGAAGGGCCGCGCCGGGTCTTCGGTCAGGACGCGGGCGGATGTGCGACCGATGACCCACCATCCGGTCGGCATCGTCAGCGTGGTGACAAGGCACTGGCCCCCCGCGATGATCACGCTGCCTGCCGGAATGGCCCGGACGGGTGAGGACTTGCGGGGCAGGCGGATCGCTTCGGGAACGCCAGAGAGATAGGCATAGCCCGGTGCAAAGCCGTACATGTAGACGCTGTAATCCCCGGCCAGATGAGCGGCGATCACGGCTTCAGCGTCCAGACCGGTCTGGGCCGAGACGGCAGCAAGGTCGCGCCCGTAATCGCCATCATAGCAGACTGGAATCTCGTGCAGGGCGACGGGATTGCCCGTGTGCGACAGCCCGTCCAGCAGCGGGCGCACCGAATGCGATACGGCCGCATGATCCGTGGCGACGGGATCGAAGACGATCAGCAGGTTGACCATCGCGGGCACGATTTCCAGAACGCCCGGGACGGCGGCCGCGCGCAGCGCTGAATCAAGGGCGCGCACACGATCATGCACGGCTTCGTCCACCGCGTCGCCAAATTCAACCAGCAAGGCGCGGTCGGCGACGGGAGACATCCATGGAAAGGGTCTTTCAGACATCGACAAAGGCGCGCAGGGTGATGCCTGCCTCTGACACGCGCGCCCGCAGCACTTGCGCCATACGGACGGCCTGTGGAGTGTCGCCGTGGACGCAGACCGATCCCGCCGCGAGTTGCACCTCGCCCCCCCCAAGAACGGGCATGCGGCCCGTTTCGGCAAATCGCAGCAGGCGCTCTGCCGCAGCTTCCGGATCGTCCAGCACCGCACCGGGTTGCCCGCGCGGCACAAGACGCCCATCTGCCTTGTAAGCACGGTCGGCAAAGACTTCGGACACGACCGGTAGACCCGCGCGGCGCCCCTGCGTTTCAAGTTCTGTGCCAGAGATCGCCAGCAGGCTGAGCCTACCGGGAAGCGCGGCCACCGCATCGGCGATGGCGGCCGCGACCTCGGCCCGATCCGCAGCCAGATTGGCCAAGGCCCCATGCGCCTTGACATAGCGCAGCGGAACGCCGGCCAAGGCCGCGACGCCCTGCAAAGCCCCCACCTGGGCTGCGACCATGCGGCCGATCTCGGACGGAGACATTGGAATGACGCGCCGTCCGAACCCGGCGCGGTCGGCATAGCCGGGGTGCGCCCCGACAGCCACGCCCCGGTCGGCCGCCGCCCGCAACGCCGCGAACATGGTTTCGGGATCGCCGGCATGTCCCCCGCAGGCAAGGCTTGCGCTGGTGACGATGTCGAGCATGGCAGCGTCATCGCCCATAGACCAAGGGCCGTAGCCTTCGCCAAGATCAGCGTTGAGATCGATGTGCGCCAGCACTTTGTCCCCCTTGCGGACCCGGACCATCGGGATCGCGACTCGTTTCCGCGATCCTGCCCGCAGGTCGCGTCAGGGGAAAGCCCCGGCAGGCAGTCCGCGCGCGGTAGGCAATCCGCGCCCCGCCAACGGGCCGAAAGCGCTGTCGCGAAATCCGTCGACGGGTTCCCTAACCCTGAGAGGTGGCCTTCGTCGCGTGGTGCCCAGAGCCCCACAGCCTTCGCGCATAGAACAGGGGACGTGAACCAAACGCTTTCTGCAAAAGACGGGGACGTCCAATCATCTGGCGAGAGAGTCGACAGCGAGAAAGGCTTAGGCGTCGGCCATGAAGTCGCCCCCGGCGCAGTTTGTTCGCCATACCTTGGACGCAACGCCCGCCTATCACCCGTCAGGCCCCGTTGACTTAGGCCCATGCAGCGCGAAACTGCCTGCCAAGGGTCGCGGTAATGGACCCGTTGGGGGAAACTGGGATGCGCCACATCGCCGTCATCGACATCGGCAAGACCAACGCGAAACTCCTGTCCATTGACCTTCTGACGGGCGAGGAAACCACCATCGCCCGCGCGCCCAACATGGTGCGCCGCGACGGCCCCTATCCCCATCATGACGCCGAGGCGCTCTGGTCCTTCCTGCGGGCCGCGCTGGCGGACATCGCCAAGACGCGCGCGGTCGATGCCATCTCGATCACCACCCATGGCGCAGCAGCGGCGCTGGTGGATTTGGCCGGGGATCTGACCCTGCCGATCCTCGACTACGAACATGACGGCCCCGAGATGCTTGCCGCCGAATATGACACCCATCGTCCCCCCTTCGCGGATTCGGGAGCGCCGCGCCTGCCCATGGGCCTGAACCTCGGCGCGCAGATTTACTGGCAAGCGCAGAGTTTTCCCGACGCCTTCTCACGCACCCGGCACATCCTGACCCTGCCGCAATACTGGTCCTTCCGCCTGACCGGAGTGGCTGCAAGCGAGGCAACCTCGCTTGGTTGCCATACCGACCTGTGGAACCCCAAGGCTGGCACCTTCTCGTCCATGGTGGACCGCCTTGGCTGGCGCGACCGCTTCCCGCCCCTGTTCAAGGCGGGCGATGTGCTTGGCCCCATCCTGCCCGCCATCGCGGCAGAGACGGGCCTGCCGCCGGGCACCCCCGTCCTCTGCGGCATCCACGATTCCAACGCCTCTCTCGTGCCGTGGCTGGCAGAACCGGGGCCGCGCGCGATCCTGTCCACGGGAACATGGATGATCGTCATGGCCCTTGGCGGACGCGCCGTCACGCTGGACCCGGCCCGCGACACGCTGATCAATGTCAACGCCCGTGGCGAACCCGTCCCCACCGCCCGCTTCATGGCGGGGCGTGAATTCGAGGAAATCCTAGGCCAGACCCCCGCCCCGGCGACCGAAGCGGATGAGGATCACGTCCTGACGCAGCGCATCATGGCCCTGCCCTCGCTCCACCCAGCGACGGGCCCCTTCCCGGGCCAGACCTTCGCTTGGACAGCCGAACCCCAAGGTGGCCCCCGCACCGCCGCCGCCTCTTTCTACGTGGCGCTGATGGGCGCGGCCTGTCTGTCGCTGATCGGCGCGGCAGGAAAGACGGTCGTCGAAGGTCCCCTCGCCCGCAACGACGCCTTCGCCCGGATGCTGGCCGCTGCCACGGGCCGCCCTGTCACGCTGGCGGGTCAGGGCGCGGGCACGGGCCTCGGCGCGGCGCTGTTGGCCGGACCGCTTGGCACGGCGCCTGCGGGGCGCAGGACGATCCAGCCGCCGCAAGACCCGCGCTATGCGGACTATGCGGCAGAATGGGCCGCGACGGTCAGCGCGCGCTGACCCGTCACGCCACCCGTCACGCCATGTAGAAGGTTTCCTCCAGCGGCACCGCCACGGGCGACCCGTCCGGGTTCGTCCGCATGATGTCGCCCATATGGGCCCACCACCGCTTCATCACCGGATGGTTGGGCAGGTCCGCCATGCCGTGATCGTCCCGCCGCTCTAGATAGCCGAAAAGGACCATCGTCTCGCGGTCCAGATGGATGGAATAGTTGGAAATTCCCGTCTGCCGCAGCAGGTCCACCAGTTCGGGCCAAATCTCGTCGTGCCGCCGGATATACTCCGCCTCGCAACCCGGGTTCAGATACATCTTGAAGCCATGCCGCTGCATCGCGTCCCCCCTATGCCCGCGCCCGCCGCGCCCGCAGATCGCCCACGATATTGGGCAGCAGCACCGACAGGATCAGCAGCGTCCCGATCACCCCCGTCTGCACATGCCCCGTGATGTTCATCAGCGCCATCCCGTTCCTGAGGTTCAGGATGATCAGGATCGCAAGGAACACCCCCGCCATGCTGCCCTTGCCGCCAAAGATCGACACGCCGCCCAAAAGCACCATGGTGATGATGTCGAGTTCAAACCCCAGCGCGGAATCCCCCCGCACCGACCCCAGCCGCGCGGCATAAAGCACACCCGCCACCGCCGAAATCACCGCCGCCATGACGAACAGGATCGCCTTGACCCGCGCCACATCCACGCCGGAAAACCGCGCCACTTCCGCATTCGTGCCAATCACCACCACCTGACGGCCAAAGCCCGTCCGATGCAGCAGCACCCCCAGCAGCACCAGCAGCACGAAGAACAGCACTAGCGACAGCGGCAAGGGCCCGATCAGCCCCTTCTGCCCAAGCTCCGTCACCCAGTCCGGGAAGTTGCCCAGACTCGTGTCCTGCACGATCACCCGCGAAAAGCCCCTAAAACAGATCATCATCGCCAGCGTCACCACCAGCGACGGGATGCCCACCCGCGCCACAAGCACGGCATTGACCAGCCCTGCCAGCAGCCCCACTCCGATGCAGACCAGCGCCGCACTTCCCCCGCCCCACCCTTGATTGAGCAGATAGGCGAACACCACCGCCGCCAGACCCATGACGGATGCGACCGACAGGTCGATCTCGGCATTGATGATGATCAGCGTCATCACCAGCGCGACGATGATCTTTTCCACCGACAGTTGGAACAGGTTGATCTGGTTCTGCACGGTCAGGAACTCGGGCGCGAAGCTGACATTCAGCGCCAGCGTCGCCAGAAAGACGACCAGCAGCCCCCCTTCCCAAGATCGAAGCCAGCCCATCATTCCGCCCCCCCGTCCTTGCGCCGCATCCGCGCCAGTTGCCGCGCGGCCAGCGTGTCCACGGTCACCGCCGCCATGATCAGCATCCCCAAAAGGGCATCCCGCCAGAACTCGCTGACCAATTCCCACCGCGTCAGGGAATTGTCGATCGTGTCCACCAGCACCGTCCCCATCAGCACGCCAAGGATCGTCCCCGACCCGCCCATGATGGACACGCCCCCCACCACCACGGCGGCGATGGATTTCAACTCAAACCCAAGGCCCGCGACCACGGTGATATTGCCGAACTTGGCAAGGAAGATGAAACCCGACAGCCCCGCCAGCGCCCCCGCCAGCACGAAGGCCACAAAGACCACGCGCGGCGCATCGATGCCCGCCATCTTGGCCGCATCCGGGTTGGACCCCACCGCAAGGAACTTCCGCGCCGCCCTTAGCCGCGACAGCGCCACGCCCACCACCAAACAGGCCGCCAAGGCCAGAACCACCGTCACCCGCACATCCAGCGCGCCGATGGAAAACAGGCTCGCTTGCGGCAGGTCCACCAGCCATTGCGGTAGGCTGGCCGTGGTGATGGTGGTGGCGTTGGAATATTCCACAAGGAAGGACCGATAAAGCGCCAGTGTCCCCAGCGTCACGATGATCGACGGCACGCGACCCCAAGCGATGATGATCCCGTTGATCGCCCCCGCCACCGCGCCGATCCCCATCGCCAGCAGCACGGCAAAGACGGGATGCATCTCTGGCATCGCGCCCAGTGCCTGACCCGTCATATAGGCCACCACACCAAGGATGGACCCGACGGAAAGGTCGATGTTGCGCGTCATGATGACGATGGCCTGCCCCACCGCAATCGGCAGCACGACCGCCGCCGAGGTGGAAATGCGGTTGAACATCCGCGCTGACAGATACCCCTCGATCTGCGTGGAAAAGAACAGCACCGTCGCCAGAAGTGCCAAGAACAGCGCCACCAGCCGCAGCGTCTGGGGCGAGACGCGCCCGATCAACCCGTTCATGCCGCGACCCCCGCGCCCGTGCCCGCCGCAAGGGCAATCACCCGTTCCTGACTGGCCTCTGCAATGTCCAAAAGCCCCACCTGCCGCCCTTCGCGCATCACCAGCACCCGGTCGGCCAAGGCCAGCACCTCTGGCAGGTCGGACGAAATGACGATCACCGCCACCCCCTCTGCCGCCAGCCGCCGGATGATGCCATGCACCTCGGCCTTGGCACCTACATCGATGCCGCGCGTCGGTTCGTCAAAGATCAGCACCTTGGGCTTCGTCTCAAGCCACTTCGCCAGCATCACCTTTTGCTGGTTCCCGCCCGACAGCTTGCCCACCTCGATGCGTGTATCCGGCGCGCGGATGTCCAGCGCCTTGCGATAGCCCTCGGCCATCGCGCCCTCGGCGGTCCGGTTCACAAGACCGAAGGCCCCAAGGAACCGCCGCAGCGACGCAAGCGAGATGTTGGAAAAGATCGGCAGCGTCATCGCCAGACCCAGCTTGCGCCGATCCTCGGACACATAGGCGATCCCCATGTCCATCGCCTGTCGTGGCGTGGTGATCGTCACCTCGGCCCCGTCCAGATGCAGGCTGCCCTCGGTCGCGGGCGCAATGCCAAAGAGCGCGAGCCCCACATCCGTCCGCCGCGCGCCCACCAGACCGGCAAGACACAGCACCTCGCCCTTCGCAAGATCGAAAGAAATGCCGCGAAACACCCCGGCCCGGCCCAGCCCGCGCACCGAAAGCGCCACCGCGCCCACGGCATTCGCCGCCGTCTTGACCGCAAAACTGTCGATGGCCCGCCCCACCATTTCGCGCACCATCCCCGCTTCGGTCACGTCGCCAATGGGTCGGGTGGAAATGTGCTGCCCATCGCGGATCACCGTCACACGGTCGGCAATCCGAAAAATCTCATCCAGCCGGTGCGAGATGTAGATCACCGCCACCCCCTGCGCCTTCAGCGCGCGGGCGATGGAGAGCAATCGCTCCACCTCATGCGCCGACAGACTGGCCGTGGGTTCGTCCATGATCAGCACCTTCACCTTCAGCGAAAGCGCCCGCGCGATCTCTACCGTCTGCTGCTCGGCCAAGGTCAGCCCCGATGCCGCCCGCCGCACATCCAAGCTGACGCCAAGCTGGGCGACGATGCGGTCGGCCTCGGCAAACATCGCCCGCCAGTCCAGCCACGCGCCGCCTGCGCGGTTCGAAATGAAGATATTCTCCGCCACGTTCAGGTCGGGGAAGACCATCGGCTCTTGATAGATCGCCGCGATCCCCTCGGCCTGCGCCTCCTGCGTCGACCGCAGGGTGACAGCCCGCCCTTCCACCAAAATCTCGCCCGCATCGGGGCGGTGCACCCCCGTCATGATCTTGATCAGCGTGGATTTTCCCGCGCCATTCTCGCCCACGATGGCGTGGATTTCGCCCGGTGCAATCGCCAGCGACATATCCTTCAGCGCGGCGGTGGCGGCGAAGCTTTTCGCCACGGACCGCAGTTCGAGAACCGCTTCCATATCCATTCCGTCAGGGTGCAAGGAAGGGATCGGGGCCGCGCATCCGCAGCCCCGACCAATCACGCAAGACCCGCTGCCTCAGTTGGCGGCGGCTTCCACGTTGTCCTTGGTGTAGACCGTGAACGGCCCCATCAGCACGCGCTTGGCACCCGCACGACCGGGGTCTTCCTCGATCTTGAAGGTGCCCATGCGGCCTGCCGTGAACTCTTCGCCCACTTCGCCCTTGATGGCACCGGTCGCCAGAGCATAGGAGGCGTGGTAGGTCAGGTAGCCAAGGTCCACGAAGCTCCACAGTGCGAACTGCGGGGCGCAGCCGTTCAGCGAATAGCTGACCATCTCGGCCGGCAGACCCAGACCCGAGACCTTCACCTTCTCGCACAGGCCCTCGTCCTGCATCGCCTTGGCGGCGGCCACGATGCCCACCGTCGTCGGGGCCATGATCACCTTCAGGTCCGGATACTTGTCCACCAGACCGAGCGCGCGGTTATAGGACTCTTCCGACTGGTCATTGCCATAGACGACATCGACCAGCTTCAGGTCCTTGTACTTGTCACCCTTCAGCGACTCTTTCATCGCCTCGATCCAAGCGTTCTGGTTGGCGGCGTCCGGGCTGGCAGACAGCACGGCGAATTCGCCCGCACCACCGGCAAGGTCATAGGCCATGTCGGCCATCACGGTGCCGATGGAACCAAAATCGACCTGCGCGACGAAGAAGGATTCGCCCGCCCCGCTCGGGATCGGGCTATCCCATGTCACGACCTTGGTGCCAGCGGCCTGCGCGGCCTCGGCGGTCGCGGCGATCTGGTCGCCCGCGTTGTTCGACAGCATCACCACGTTCTGCTTTTGCGTGGTGGCGGTCGTCAGCATCTCGATCTGGCCAGCGGCGGAATTTTCAGGCGTCGGCCCGATGAATTCCAGCGTCCCGGTCGACCCAAGCTCCGCCGCAGCTTCCTGCGCGCCACGGTTCGCCTGATCGAAGGGCAGAATGCCCAGAAACTTCGGCAGCAGCACGGCATTGACGGCCTGCCCCGGCGCGGCGGTCACGGGTTCGGCCATCGCCGTCGTGCCCATCAGACCAGCCACAAGCCCAACAGCCAGCGCCAGCCCCTTCATCTTCATCATCATTGTCATTCTCCTCCCTGTTTGTTTTCCCTTGGCGGTCAGGCCGCCGCAGGCACCTTCACGTCCTTTGGATCGGTCAGGATCACCTCCACCCCCACGCCGCGCAGATGATCGATCATCTGCTGCGGCGCGCCAGTATCGGTGATGACGGTCGAGACGCGGGACAGCGGGCAAACCACGATATTCCCCCGCGCCTCGAATTTGGAACTGTCCACCAGAACGATCAGCCGTTCCGTGCGGTTCAGCAACTTTGCCTCGGCCCGCGCGATCAGAGGATCACTTTCGATCACGCCAAGCGGCGTGATCGCATAGGCCGACATGAACATCTTCGACGCCGCGAAATGCTGGATCGCATCCTCGTCAAAGGGCGACAGGATGATCCCCGGCTCGCGGTACAACTCCCCCCCCGGCAGGACGACGCGATTGCCGGAATTGGCAATCAACTCCTGCGCGATGGGGAAGGAATTGGTCAGCACCTGCATCCGCTTGTGCCGCAGGCATTGCGCCATGAACCACGTGGTGGACCCTGCATTCAGGATGATCGAATCCCCGTCCTCGCACAGCGCCGCCGCCGCCACCGCGACCGCCTGTTTCTCAAACGCGTTGATCGTCTGGCTTGCGCCAAAGGACGTCGCGGTCAACTCGTTCTGCCCCGACACCTCTGCCTGTTCCGCCCCGCCATGGACGCGGCGCAATTGCCCCGAATCCTCTAGCTTCGCCAGATCGCGGCGCAGCGTGGCGACCGAAGCCCCCGTCCACAGCGCAAGATCGCTCACGCGGACGATGCCCCGTTCGCGCAGTTTCGTCAGGATGAGGGTCCAGCGTTCGCGTTCATGCATGATTGGAAGGCTAGAGAGAATCGCTCACATCCGTCAACAAACAATCGCAATGCTGCGCCGCAATATATTCTCTGCGACGCAGAATGACGTTTCGTGATTGACTGTGATCGTTCTGGCGGTAATCCTTTCCCCCGACCCCAAGGAAAGTCGACCGGACCGATGACCACGGATATCCTTCTTCCGTCCCTCTGGGACGATGCCCATGCCGCCACGTTGGATGAGCCGGGGCTGCTGCTTTATCGCTCGAATCTGCTGGGCAGCGACCTTCGCATCACCAATTTCGGGGGCGGCAACACCTCGGCCAAGGTGGCGGCGAAGGACCCGTTGACCGGGGCCGATGTGCAGGTCCTCTGGGTCAAGGGTTCGGGCGGCGATATCGGGTCGATGAAGCTGGACGGATTTGCCACCGTCTACATGGACCGCCTTCATCAACTTCGCGCCCAGTACCGCGACCTTAGCCAAGAGGACGCGATGGTCGAGGCGCTGTCGCATTGCATCTTCAACCTGAACCCCCGCGCGCCGTCGATCGACACTTGGCTGCACGGATTCGTGCCCCGCGCCCATGTCGACCACGTCCATTCCGACGCCGTCATCGCCATCGCCGCATGCGCCGATCAAGTCCGGCTGACACAGGAAATCTTTGGCGGCGATCTGGGCTATCTGCCGTGGCAGCGCCCGGGCATCGACCTTGGCATCAAACTGGGCGAACTGGCGGAAAAGAACCCGCACTTGAAAGGCGTCGTCCTTGGCCAGCACGGCCTGTTCACTTGGGCCGACACCGCCAAAGACTGCTACCTGCTGACGCTTGAGATGATCAACAAGGCCGCCGTCTGGCTGGAGGCCAACGTGAAACGCCCCGTCTTCGGCGGCGAACGCACCCCCGCCCTGCCCGCCGCCGACCGCAAGGCCGAAGCCCGCCGCCTGATGCCCCTGATCCGGGGCCGCATCTCGGCTGCCGAGATGAAGTCGGGCCAATTCACCGACGCGCCTGAAGTGCTGGACTTCGTCAACTCCCACGCCCTCGACGCGCTTGCCCCCATGGGCACCTCTTGCCCCGACCACTTCCTGCGCACCAAGATCAAACCCTTGGTCATCCCCGCAGGGGCCGACGCCGCCATGCTCGACACCCTTATCGCGCAATACCGTGCCGATTACGCCGCCTATTACGACCGCTGCAAACGCCCCAACTCGCCCCCCATGCGTGACCCCAACGCCGTGATCTACCTGATCCCCGGCGTCGGCATGATCTCTTTCGCCAAGGACAAGGCCACCGCCCGCATCAGTTCGGAATTCTACGTCAACGCCATCAACGTGATGCGCGGCGCCTCGGGCGTGTCCAGCTACCAAGGGCTGCCCGAACAAGAAGCCTTCGACATCGAATACTGGCTGCTGGAAGAAGCAAAACTCCAGCGCATGCCGAAACCCAAACCGATGCAGGGCCGCGTGGCCTTTATCACGGGCGGCGCGGGCGGCATCGGATCGGCCACCGCCGACCGCCTGCTGCGCGAAGGCTGCAACGTGGTGCTGGCCGATATCGACGCCACGTCGCTAACGGACGTCACCGCAGGCTTCGCCAAACGCTACGGGCGCGACATGGTCCGCTCGGTCGTGATGGACGTGACCAGCGAAGAACAGGTCATCGCCGCGCTGGAAACCGCCTTGGCCGAATATGGCGGGCTGGACGTCGTCGTGAACAATGCGGGCATCACTGCGGCGGCGGCGGTGGAAGACACCACCCTTGCCATGTGGAACCGCACCTTCGACATCCTCTCTACCGGCTATTTCCTTGTCGGCCGCGAAGGCTATCGCATCATGAAGACGCAAGGCTTGGGCGGCTCCATGATCTTCGTGTCGTCCAAGAATGGCGTCGCGGCCTCTCCCGGTGCCTCGGCCTATTGCACCGCCAAGGCCGCCGAGATTCACCTCGCCCGCTGCATGGCGCTGGAAGGCGCGCCGATGGGCATTCGCGTCAACGTAGTGAACCCCGACGCCGTCCTGCGCGGATCGAAGATCTGGCAGGGGGAATGGAGCCAGCAGCGCGCCGCCTCTAACAAAATCGCCGTGGACGAGTTGGAGGAGCATTATCGCAAGCGCAGCCTCCTCCAGCGCTCTGTCTTTCCGGAAGATATCGCCGAAGGCATCTTCTTCTTCGCCTCCGACCTTTCCGCCAAATCGACGGGCAACTTCCTGAACGTCGATGCCGGCAACGCCGTTTCCTTCACGAGGTGACCATGACCGACCTCATCTCTCCCGATCTGATCGGCAGCCTCAACGAACAGGCACGCGCCGCGCATGAGGATGATCTGGGCGCCCTCGGCCGCCAACTCGCCCGGCGCGGCATTGATGTTGAGGCCGTGATCACCCGCGCCATGGCATGGTCCGTCGCCATCCCCACTTGGGGCGTGGGCACGGGCGGCACCCGCTTTGCCCGTTTCCCCGGCCTTGGCGAACCGCGCGGCATCCATGACAAACTGGCCGATTGCGGCGTCATCCAGCAACTGACGCGCGGCACCCGCACCGTCAGCCCGCATTTCCCCTGGGATGAGGTCAGCGACTACAACGCGCTGCGCCAAGAGGCCGCGCAATACGGCCTTGGCTTCGACGCGGTCAATTCCAACACCTTTCAGGATCAGACCGACCAGACCCACAGCTACAAATTCGGCTCGCTTGCCAGCGCCAAGAAAGACACCCGCGCCCAAGCCGTCGCCCACAACATCCGCTGCATCGAAATCGGCAAACAACTGGGCAGCCAGTCCATCACCGTCTGGATCGGCGATGGCACCAACTTTCCGGGTCAGCAAAGCCTGTCGGGCATGTTCTCGAACTACCTCGACGCCATGCGCGACATCTACGCGGCCCTTCCGGCCGACTGGTCGATGTTCATCGAACACAAGATGTATGAACCGGCCTTCTACTCCACCGTCATCTCCGACTGGGGCAGCAGCCTGATCGCCGCGCAAAGCTTGGGCGACAAGGCGAAATGCCTTGTCGATCTTGGCCACCACGCGCCAAATGTGAACATCGAACAGATCGTCGCCCGCCTGATCCATGTCGGCAAACTGGCAGGCTTCCACTTCAACGATTCCAAATACGGCGACGACGACCTCGATAGCGGCTCTGTCGATCCTTTCCGCCTGTTCCTCGTGTTCAATGAACTCGTGGATGCCGAACTGCGCAAGGCCCCCGGCTTCCGCCCCGCCTACATGATCGACCAAAGCCACAACGTCACCGACCCGATCGAAAGCCTGATGTCCAGCGCCACCGAAATCGCCCGCGCTTACGTTCAGGCGTCACTGGTGGACCGCGCCGCATTGGCCGAAGCACAGGCCGAGAATGACGTCATGGCCGCCCACCGCCTGCTCAAGGCTGCTTATATCACCGACGTCTCGCCCATCCTTGCCGAGGCCCGGCGCAGACAGGGCGGCGCGCATGACCCCATCGCCGCCTACCGCGCCGCGGGCTACCGCGCGCGGGTGGCCAAGGATCGGCCCGTGATCAAGGGCGCCTCGTCGGGCATCGTGTGACGGGGGCGGGGGGAATGAAGCGGTCCATCATCGACGACAGCCGCGACTTCTGGGCCGAAATCGTCCTTCCCCTCCTCCACTCCCATTTCCCCGACGAAACCCGGCACATAGCCGCAGGCTTCTTCGGCTACGGCTCCGAAGTCCTGCGTCTGGACGACCAATACTCCACCGACCACCACTTCGGCCTGCGGGTCAACATTCTGCTGCCCGAGGCGCTGAAAGCCTCCAAGGGCCAAGCCATCGAAGACGGCCTCGCCGCCCATCTGCCCCAGACATGGCGGGGCCGCGAATTGCGCGAAGGCTATACCCGCACCAAGGGCGTGGAACTGGCCAGCCTTGAACACCACCTCCGCTCCACCATCGGCCTTGACCACCCGCCGCAAACCCTGACCGAATGGCTGAAGATCCCCGAGGAAGACATCACCCACATCGTCGCGGGCGAAGTCTGGCATGATCCATCGGGCGGCTTCACCGCCATCCGCGACACGCTCGCCGCCTATTACCCCGAACCCGTCCGCCTGCGCCGCCTTGCCCATTGGTGCCGCTACTTCTCGGGCATGGGGGTCTATGCCCTCAAGCGCGCGCTCCTGCGCGACAACCAGCTTTACGCCTCTACCACCTTTGCCCGCTCTCTGCGCTGGGGCGTGCAGATGGCCTTCCTGCTGGACCGCCGCTACTACCCCTATGACAAATGGATGACCGAGATGTTCCACCGCCTGCCCCGCATGGGCGCGCGGCTGGCCCACATCGTCGACGAAGCGCCGCGGTTGGAAACCCCGTGGCAGCGCAAGCTCGACCTCCTGCACGAGATGTCGGATATCCTCGACGCCGCCATGGTGGAAGACGGCCTGATCGCCCCCCACCCGCCCTACCGCGTGTCGGAAACCTCGGGCTACCGCCTGCTCGAATCCGCCTATGCCGAACTGATCCGCCAATGCCCGACCGATATTCACGGCATCGTTCCCGAATGGGAACAGGTGCACTGGGAGGGCTTTCATTCCCAATTCGTGGCCGATGTCGACCTGACCGACTGGCGCCGCATGCTTGTTCTGGAGGAACGCAAATGAACTCGCTTGAACGCGTCATGGCCACGATCAACCACAAACCCGTGGACCGCACCCCCATCGACTGCTGGCTCTACCAAAAGCAATTCCTCGAACGGTTGCAGGCCGATTACGGCCCGCGCGAGAAATTCATCGAAGAATTCGGGGTGGACGTGTTCGTCGGCCTCATGCCCTTCCCCAACCAGCACGGGCGGAAATTCGACATCCACGAACTGGCGGGCGTCCCCTTGGAAGACCCGCGCGATCCCAAATGGCTGAACTACACCGACTGGAATTACGATTTCGGCGGCGTGAACATCGCCACCGCATTGCGCGACCACAAGGGCAAGCGCTGCGTTCTGGCCCATTGCTGGGGCATGGTCGAAGGCACCTCTTCCTTCCTCGGCATCGAAAACTGCTGGATGAACCTTGGCGGCAATCCCGACATCATGGCCAATTTCTTTGACCGCTATGCCGACTGGATGTGCGTGCAGGTCGATCAGATGGTCGAGGCGGGCGTGGACATGATGACCCTGTCGGACGACTGGGGATCGAACGGCACCATGCTCTTTTCGCCCAAACTCTGGCGGGCGATCATCAAACCCTATGCCATGCGCGTGGTGCAGCACGCCCGGTCGCGCGGGATGCCCGTCAACCTGCATTCCGACGGCTATATCCTGCAAATCGTTGATGACATCATCGAGATGGGCTTCACCTCGTGGCACCCCGTGCAGGAAAGCGCCGGGATGGACCCGCGCGAGGTCAAGGCGAAGTATGGCGACAAGATCGTGATCTACGGCTCGCTCGACGTGGTGGACGGCCTGCTGAAATACGATGGCGACGCGTTGGACGAATACATCACCGAACGCTTCGGCATCTATGCCCCCGGCGGCGGCTTCATCTTCAATGGCGGCCACTTCATCCAGCCCGACATCCCCCCCGCCCGCCTGATCCGCGCCTACCGGCTGGTGAACAAGCTCGCCCGCCAATACGGCACCTTGCAATAAGGTTGGGGCGGTGAAGGCACCCATCGGCACCTTCTGGATCGGGTCGGACCACCCCTTCGACCTGCATGAGGCCTATCTGGTCTTTACCGCCGACCTGACCCTTGCCGAAACACCCCGTACCGCCATCCTCCACCTCACCGCCGATAGCCGCTACCGCCTTTACGTCAATGGCGATTATATCGGCCGAGGGCCC
>JBDKFE010000062.1:0-37757 GCA_039798885.1 Pseudomonadota bacterium
CGCCCCGCCCGCGTCCTGATGCAGGATTTCACCGGCGTTCCCGCCGTCGTGGACCTTGCCGCGATGCGCGACGGCATCCTTGGGCTGAAAGGCTCTGCCGCCAAGATCAACCCGCTGGTGCCTGTGGACCTCGTCATCGACCACTCGGTCATGATCGACGAATTCGGCACCCCCCGCGCCTTTCAGGCCAATGTGGACCGCGAATATGAACGGAACATGGAACGCTACGTCTTCCTGAAATGGGGCCAGAAGGCGTTCAACAACTTCCGCGTCGTGCCCCCGGGCACCGGCATCTGCCACCAAGTGAACCTCGAATACCTCGCCCAGACCGTCTGGACCGACAAAGATCAGAACGGCGTCGAAGTGGCCTACCCCGACACCCTCGTCGGCACTGACTCGCATACCACCATGGTCAACGGCCTTGCCGTCCTCGGCTGGGGCGTCGGCGGGATCGAGGCCGAGGCCGCGATGCTCGGCCAACCCGTCTCCATGCTCATCCCCGAAGTCGTGGGCTTCAAGCTGACGGGCAGCATGCGCGAAGGCACCACCGCAACCGACCTCGTCCTCAAGGTCGTCCAGATGCTGCGCAAGCATGGCGTGGTGAACAAGTTCGTCGAATTCTACGGCGCTGGCCTTGACCACCTCCCCCTTGCCGACCGCGCCACGATCGCCAACATGGCCCCCGAATATGGCGCCACCTGCGGCTTCTTCCCGATCGACGACGAAACCCTGCGCTACCTGCGCCAGACGGGCCGCGACGACTCTCGCATTGCATTGGTCGAGGCCTATGCCAAAGCCAACGGCATGTGGCGCGGCCCGGATTACGATCCGATCTACACCTCTACCCTGCACCTCGATATGTCGGAAATCGTCCCCGCCATCTCGGGGCCGAAACGCCCGCAGGACTACCTGCCGCTGACCGACGCCAAAGCCTCTTTCGCCAAGGAAATGGACGCCTCCTTCAAACGCCCGATGGGTGTAGAAGTCGCGGTCAAGGGCGAGGATTACAAGCTCTCCTCCGGCAAGGTCGTGATCGCCTCCATCACCTCCTGCACCAACACCTCCAACCCCTACGTCCTGATCGGCGCGGGGCTGGTGGCGCGCAAGGCCCGCGCGCTCGGCCTGAACCGCAAGCCTTGGGTGAAAACCTCCCTCGCCCCCGGATCGCAGGTCGTGTCCGAATACCTCAACGCCGCGGGCTTGCAGGAAGACCTCGACGCCATCGGCTTCAACCTCGTGGGCTACGGCTGCACCACCTGCATCGGCAACTCCGGCCCCTTGCAGCCTGAAATCTCTGCCGCCATTGCCGAAGGTGACCTCGTCGCCACCGCCGTCCTGTCGGGCAACCGCAACTTCGAAGGCCGCATCTCGCCCGATGTCCGCGCCAACTACCTTGCCAGCCCCCCGCTGGTCGTGGCCTATGCACTGGCGGGCGACATGAACATCGACCTGACCACCGAACCGCTCGGCACAGGATCGAACGGCCAGCCCGTTTACCTGCGGGACATCTGGCCCACGAACAAGGAAATCGCCGACCTCGTCCACGCCACCGTAACGCGCGAGGCGTTCCTGAAGAAATACGCCGACGTCTTCAAGGGCGACACCAAATGGCAAGGCGTCGAAATCACCGAGGCCGAAACCTACGACTGGCCCGCCTCCTCGACCTACATCCAGAACCCGCCCTACTTCCGCGGCATGGCAGCAACCCCCGGCACGATCAAAAACATCAAAGGTGCCCGCGTCCTTGCTCTGCTTGGTGACATGATCACCACCGACCACATCTCGCCCGCAGGCAGCTTCAAAGCCACCACCCCGGCGGGCAAATACCTCACCGACCGCCAAGTCCCCGTGTCCGAGTTCAACTCCTACGGTGCCCGTCGCGGCAACCACGAGGTGATGATGCGCGGCACCTTCGCCAATATCCGCATCAAGAATGAAATGCTCGATGGCGTCGAAGGCGGCTACACCAAAGGCCCGGACGGCGCGCAGACCTCCATCTACGACGCCTCCATGGCCTATCAGGCCAACGGCACGCCCCTCGTCATCTTTGGCGGCATCGAATACGGCGCAGGCTCCAGCCGCGACTGGGCGGCCAAGGGCACCGCACTTCTGGGGGTCAAGGCCGTGATCGCCGAATCCTTCGAACGCATCCACCGCTCCAACCTCGTCGGCATGGGCGTCATCCCCTTCGAATTCACGAATGGCGACACCCGCAAATCGCTGGGCCTGAAGGGGGACGAAACCGTCAGCATCGAAGGCCTCGAAGGCGACCTGAAACCGCTTTCGCTGGTCCCCTGCCACATCACCTATGCCGATGGCACGACCAAGACCATCCAGATCAAGTGCCGGATCGATACGGAAATCGAGATCGAATATGTCGAACACGGCGGCGTGCTGCACTACGTGCTGCGTAACCTCGCCGCCGCCTGATCCCGATCCACCAAAGCATCCCAAAGCCCGCGGCCCCCGCCGCGGGCTTTCCCCATTCCGGCCCTCGTTCAGCCACATTTCCCTGAAATCTCACGGCATGACGCTCAGGGCGAAAGCCCCGTCGTCGCGTGGCCACGGGAAACCGGTCGTGTTCCAAAGACCGGCCCGCTGTGCCCCTTGTGTCTGGGACAGCCCGTTCCCGGTGGAGTGTCAGTGACCCCCCTCCAACGCCGGGAAGGCACCGATGAAACCACACCTGCCCCGACGCCCCGCAGTGCTTCGCGCCCCCCTTGCCAGCGCGACCCTGCCCTGGGGCGAGGTGTTTGTGCTCTTCGCCATCCTCGCGATCCTGACGCTCGCCTGACCCTCCCCCGGCGATCCGTCGCGGAAATGGCAAGGGGGGCCACCGCCCCCCCGTGTTCCGCTCCCGTCCCGCGCAGGCAAAGCCTCAGCTTCCCGCCGCGTCCGCCAAGGCCGCCTCCAGCGCCGGCACGAAACGCGCCTCGTAATCCGTCCCGACCAGCGGCCCGATGAACCGGAACAGCACCGTCCCGTCCCCCCCCACGATGAACGTCTCCGGCGGCGCGGTCACACCCCATTCCACCCGGTCGCGCCCCTTGGGATCAAAGCCCACGGCAAAGAAGGGATTGCCCTCCTCTGCCAGATAGGCCGTCGCATCCTCGGCCTTGTCCATCATGTTCACGCCCGCCACGCGGACGCCGCGCGCCTGCATCTCCAGCAGCACCGGATGCTCCGCCCGGCAGGGCGGGCACCAGCTCGCCCAGAAATTGACGACCGTCACCTCGCCCGTCCGCAAATCCGCATCCGTCAGCCCCGCTATCCCCGGCAGCGCCTCCCCCGGCACCACCGGCGCGGGCTTGCCGATAAAGACCGACGGCAGGTCATCCGGGTTCTCCCGCTGCATGCCGACATAGAACATCCCCGCCAGCCCCAGAAACAGGACCGGCGGCAGCACCATCAGCCACCTAGCCATCCGCCCGCTCCTCCTCGGCCCGCGCCTCGACCTCGGCCAACTGCCGCTTCACCCGGCGCCCCTGCCAGACCGACAGCGCCACCACCCCCGCCAGCAACCCCAGCGACACCCCGTAAGAGGCCAGAACCGCAAAGGCGTATTTCCCCAGATCCGGCATCATGCCAGCCGCTCCCGCGCCACCAGCGCCGCCATCCGCCGCGCCCGGATCTCCGTCCGCGTCCGCATCAAGACCAGCGCAAGGAACAGCAGGACAAACCCCACGATGCAGACCAGCAGCGGAACCCAGAACACATCCGCCACATTCTCCTCCTTGTCCAAGGACAGCGACGCCCCCTGATGCAGCCCCTGATTCCAGAACAGCACCGCATAGCGCGACAGCAGCGCAAAGACCGATCCCACCAGACACAACACCGCCGTCAAATCCGCCGCCGTATCCGGGTCCTCCACCGCCTGCCACAGCGCGACATAGCCCAGATAGAACAGCGTCAGGATCAGAAAGGACGTCAGCCGCGGGTCCCACGCCCACCACGTCCCCCACATCGGCTGCCCCCAGAAGGCCCCCGTCACCAGCGCGATCACGGTAAAGGTCAACCCCACCGGCGCCGCCGCCTTCGCCGCAAGGGCGCTCACATGATGCCGCCGCACCAGCCAGATCAGGCTCGTCACCAGCATCATCACCCAAGCGTTGATGGCCATCATGGCACTGGGCACATGCAGGTAGATGATCTTGACCGTGGACCCCTGCCGGAAATCATCCGGCGTGAAGAAGAACCCCCAGATCAGCCCCACGGCCAGACAGAGACCCGTCAGCCCCCAAAGCCAAGGCAACAGCCCCGCCGAGGTCTGCATGAACTTCTTCGGATTGGCATATTCCCAAAGCGACATGCGCCCTCCCTACTCAACCGGTTCCGAACCCGCAATTCACGATCACGCGCGCCTCACCGCAGATTGACGCGGAGTGCCGCAGCCGCCGCAAAGGGCAGCGCCGCCCCCGCCCCCAGCGTGATCGCCACAAGCAGCAGAAGCGGTGCCTCCACCGCCAACCCCGCCGCCCCCCGCTTCACCACCTCTGCCCCGAAGATCAACGTCGGCACATAAAGCGGCAGCACCAAAAGCGACAGCAACAACCCGCCCCGCTTCACCCCCACCACCAGCGCCGCCCCAAAGGCCCCGATCACCGACAGCGCAGGCGTCCCCAGCAAAAGCGACAGCACCAACCACCCATACCCCGCGACAGGCAGATTCAACAACACCCCCAGCACCGGCGCCACCACCGTCAGCGGCAACCCCGTCACCAGCCAATGCGCCAAGGCCTTCACCGCCACGACGCCCTCCATCGGCATGGGCGATGTCGCCAACAGATCCAGCGACCCATCCTCGAAATCCAGCGCAAAGATGCGGTCCAAGCTCAGCAGGCAGGCCAGCAACGCCCCCACCCACAAAATCCCCGGCGCAATCCCCCCCAGCACCCCGCCCTCCGGCCCCACGCCCAAAGGCACCAGCACCGCCACCAGCAGAAAGAAGGCCAGCCCCAGCCCGAACCCGCCCCCGGCCCGCATCGCCAACCGCAAATCCCGGCTCAGCAGCGCGAACATCCCGCGCCCCCCAAGCCCTCATTTTCCGTTCCCAAATATCCTCGGGTGGGTCCGGGAGGGCAGACAGCCCTCCCGGGGCCAGCCCCGCAGGACGACGCCCCCGGCGTCGCGCCCCCTCTCCCCCACGGGGAAAGGCTCGGGAAAAGCGGCCCCCTCACGCGAACACCTCGTCGAAATCCCCGCGCCGGCCGCCCGCCGCCGGGGCCTTCGCCCGGAACGGCGCAAGGTCCAGAACCTCGGCCTCGGCCAATCCCAAATCGATATGCGTGGCGATCAACGCGGCCCCGCCCCCGGCCAGATGCCCCCGCACCACCCCCGCGAACAGCGCGACACTCGCCGCATCCAAAGACACCGTCGGTTCATCCAGCAACCACACAGGCCGCCCCGTCACCAAAAGCCGCGCCAGCCCCAGCCGCCGCTTCTGCCCCGCCGACAGGTTTGCCGCCCGCCGATCCCGCAGGCCCAGAAGGTCCATCCCCTCCAGCGCCCGCTCCACATCCTGCGTCCCATAGACCGATGCCCAGAACCGCAGATTCTCCTCCACGGTCAGCACCGCCTTCACCCCATCCGCATGGGCCGCATAAGCAATCGCCTCGGCAGGGACCGACACCGTTCCCTCCAGCGCGGGCTGCAACCCCGCCACGGTCCTAAGAAGCGTGGTCTTGCCCACCCCGTTCGGCCCCCGCAGGATCAGCGCGCGCCCGCCAGCCAGCCGAAAGGACACCCCCTCCAGCACGGCAATCCCGCCGCGCGCCACGGCCAAATTCGCGACCGTCAGCTCCAAGACCAAATTCCTTCCAAGGAATTTGCAAAACTTTTCAAAAAGTTTTGCCGCCAGCCCCTCACGGCCCGCCCACCGGCAACAGCGCCGCCGCGATCCGCCGCCCCTCGCCCAGCAGCACATTGTAGGTCCGGCAGGCCGCGGGCGAAGACATCACCTCCACCCCGATCCCGCCCGCCTCCAACGCCTCACGAAAGGCGCGCGGTGCATGGGCGATCTCGGCCCCCATGCCCAGCAGCAGCACGTCGATCTTCCCCGCCATGGCCAGCGGCACGCCCGTATCCTCCAAGCCCCCCCAAGGCCCGGCATCCCACGGCGTGATCAGACAGGCCCCGCGCAGCACATGCCCGCCCACGCGAAAGAACCCCGGCCCATATCCCGCAACCGGCTGGGCGGTGCCATAGCTGATCTCGGTCAGGCGCATCGCGGCCCCCTCAGGCATCCACGTTGGCGAACTCGTCCGGCGTGCCCGACTTCTTGGCCTTCTCGCTCCGGTCCAGACCGATGATCAGCACGATGTTCTTGGCCACATAGATCGACGAATAGGTCCCGAACAGCACCCCGATGAAAATCGCCAAGGAAAAGCCGCGCAGCACATCCCCGCCAAAGACCAGCATCGCACCCACGGCCAGCAGCGTGGTCACGGATGTCATCAAGGTCCGCGCCAGCGTCTCGTTCACCGACAGGTTCATCACCTCGCGCAGCGGCATCTGCTTGTATTTCTGAAGGTTCTCCCGCAGCCGGTCGAACACCACCACCGTGTCGTTGATCGAATAGCCAAGGATCGTCAGCAGCGCCGCCACGATGGTCAGATCGAACTTGATCTGGAACACCGCAAAGATGCCGATGGTGATGATCACGTCATGCAACAGCGCCAGCACCGCGCCGACCCCGAACTGCCATTCGAACCGCAACCACATATAGATCATGATCGCCACGCTCGTGACGATCAGCGACAGCACCGATGTCCAGACCAACTCGCCCGAAACCTTGGGCCCCACCGTCTCGACGCTGGGGAACTTCATTTCCGGGTCGATGGCCGCCCGCAGCACCTCTTCGACCTGTGTGATCTGCTCGGGCGTCACCGCCAGCGTCTCATCCTCCGCCGCGATGCGGATCATCGTCACATGCTGGTCATCGGTGAAGTTGGGATCGAACACCTCGGTGATCGAGATGTCGCCCAGCGGCAGCCCCTGCAACGCCTCGCGATAGGCCCCCACATCCACCGCGACGGTGGATTCCGTGCGCAGCGTGGTGCCCCCCTTGAAGTCGATCCCGTAATTCAGCCCCATCACGGCCCAAGCCACGACGGACAGAACCGACAGGAACAGCGACCCGCCAAAGGTGATCCATTGCCAACGGAAGAAGTCGATCTTCGTGTTGTCAGGTGCCAGCTTGAAACGCCATGCCATGATCCGGTCCCCCTTATACGACCAGAGTCTTCGGCTTGCGCCGGTTGTACCAGTAGGTCACGATCAGCCGCGTCACGTTGATCGCCGTGAAGACCGAGGTGATGATCCCGATGGCCAGCGTCACCGCAAAGCCCCGGATCGGCCCCGCCCCAAGGAAGAACAGCACCGCCGCCGTGATCAGCGTCGTCACGTTCGCATCCACAATGGCCGAAAGCGCCCGCTCAAAGCCCAACTCAATCGCCCGCGCCGCATTCTTCGCGCCCGCGCGCAATTCGTCCCGGATCCGCTCATAGATCAGCACGTTCGCATCCACCGCCATCCCGATGGTCAGCACCAGACCCGCGATCCCCGGCAGCGTCAGCGTGCCCCCGATCAGCGACATGATCCCAAAGATCAGCCCCATATTGATGGCCAGCGCCACCACCGCAAAGATGCCGAACAACCCGTAAGAGGCGATCATCAGCAAAGACACCGCCCCCGCCGCGATCAGCGTGGCCAGCCGCCCCGCATCGATCGAATCCTGCCCCAGTTCCGGCCCGATGGTCCGCTCTTCAAGGAAGTTCATCGACGCAGGCAACGCCCCCGCCGACAAAAGCACCGCCAGCCGGTTCGCCTCTTCCACGGTGAAATTGCCGGTGATGATCCCCGACCCGCCCGGAATATGGCTCTGGATCACGGGGGCCGAAATCACCTTGCCGTCCAGCACGATGGCAAAGGGCGCCCCGATATTCTGCGCCGTGTAATCGCCAAAGGCCCGCGCGCCCCGCACATCGAACTGGAAGGCCACCGCAGGCCGCCCGTTCTGGTCGAAATCGCCCTTCGCATTGGTCAGGTCCTCGCCCGACACGACGGGCACTTCCTCAACCGTGTACCACACGCCCTCCTCGTCCATCGACGGCAGGCTCACATTGCCCGCACCGGGGGTCTTGTCCTCGGCCGTGCCGCGCCGCACGACCGGGTTGAAGGTCAGCTTCGCCGTGGTCCCGATCAGCGCCTTCAACTCGGTGGCCGACCCGATGCCCGGCACCTGAATGAGGATGCGGTCCGCACCCTGCCGCTGGATCGTCGGCTCGCGCGTGCCCGCCACGTCGACCCGCGTGCGGATGATCTCCAGCGACTGCTGGATCGTCCGCTGATCCACCGCCGCGCGCTCCGGCTCGGACAATTGCACGATCAGCACATTGCCCTCGGCCGTCACGTCGATATCCGTCTGCCCCACGCCCGTCAGCGTGACGACATTGGACCCCAGCGCCCGCACCGCATCGACCGCCGCCGCCATGCCCGCCGCATTCTCGATCTGCACCCGCAGCTCATAGGGCAGTTGCGCCGGTTGCCGCCGCACGCTGCCCACCTGATCGCGCACATCGCGCAGCGCATCGCGGACCTGCGGCCACCAGCCATCCATCCGCGCCTTATACACATCCTCGACCTGCACTTCGGCCAGCAGATGCGCCCCGCCCCTCAGGTCAAGCCCAAGGTTCACGATCCCCGACGGCATCCAATCCGGCCACTCGTCAAGCGCCGCCTGCTGCTCTGTCGTGGCGAACCCCGCCTCCTCCACGGCCTTGGCCGCATCGTTATGCGCCTCGACCCGCGCGTAATAGGCATTCGGAACCGCCAGAAGCAGCCCCCCGATGACAAGGGCCCAAGTGAGGAGTTGCTTCCAAAGCGGGAATTGCAGCATGGCGTCTATCCGTCCTCGCTCCGGCTCAGGCCGCAGCGGGCTCCGTCTTGTTCATGACCTGCGAGATGGTGTGCCGCAGCACCTTCACCTTCACACCCTCGGCGATCTCCACCTCGACCAGCCCGTCTTCCTGCACCTTGGTGACCTTGCCCACGATGCCGCCCTGCGTCAGCACCTGATCACCGCGCCGCAGCGCCTCGACCATGGCTTTGTGTTCCTTCATCTTCTTTTGCTGCGGACGGATCAGCAGGAAATACATGATCGCAAAGATCAGGATCAGCGGAATGAAAGAGGCAAAGGCAGAACCGGCACCGGCACCACCGGCAGCCTGTGCAAAGGCGGGAGTTGCGAACATAGGACGTCCTCACTGTCTGTCAGGGCCGGGGCGGCCCCCCGGCGGATTGGCGCGCACCCTATAATCCGGGGCATGGGAAGGCAAGAAGCCGCCCAAGCAGGGCAAGACGGCGCGCGGATCGCCCACCCCGCCGCCGATATATGAACGCAACAAGGGTTTACCAGACGCCCCCCGCCCAAGGCGCAGCCCGGCCATGACGCAAGCGTGATCCGCCCCTCACCGCTTCCCTTGCCCCTCACGGATCCACAGCCACAGCTTCAGCAGCAGGATCACCCCGCATAGCACCAGCACGCAGATTGGGATGAACTGCTCGGGCGGCATCGCGAACCACCGCTCGCCAAGGGTCATCAGCCCCCCGACAACCCCGGTCAGCACAAGGAAATACAGCAAAGCCGGAAAGGCGCGAAACAGCATCACGATCAGGATCGCGGCCAAAAGGCCAAACGCGACCAGCAGCGGCTCAATCCCCGCGCCCGCCTGCCCCCCCATCACAACGCCAACCGCCCCTGCCGCGAGCGATCCTCCTCCCGCGCCGCCGCCCGGAACGTATCGCTCCGCTTCAACGGCAAGCGCACCGCCCGGTCCCGCAGCCGCATCGCCTCTTCAATCGTGACGATCTGCACCTTCGGCACCGTCAAGTTGTCGCCGTCGTAAAGCGTGTTCACCATCTGACCAATCACTCGTCACGGATCGGTGCCGATCCTGCACCGCAAACTTACAACCGCAGGTTAACCCAGCCGCCCCACAAATCAACCACCCTCCCCCCATCCCGGGCCTGCCCCTGGACCGCCCCGTTCCGCCCGAACGCCGCAGCGAAACCACCCCCCGGATCGCCAGACCTCCCACCCCGGTTTGGTATACCAAAGCGCCGCGCCAACAGGCTCCACCCCATAGCCCACCCCTGCCCACGCCCCCTTCGCGACCCACAACATCCGCGATTCCCTGTGCATCCCCGCACCCTTAATCATGTTCCACACCCCAACCCTCTCCAAATTTGTATGAACGCTTTGCGGTACAGGTTCCGGCACACCATCCGGCACAGCCCCTGCGCCAAAAGCCCAAGCCCCCCAACCTCTTACCCGCCCCCTTCCCCTTCTCCCCCAAAACAGGCATACCACCCCCGTTACCCGACCAGAGGACAGGCCCATGCACGACATCCGCGCCATCCGCGAAAACCCCGCCGCCTTCGACGAAGGCCTGCGCCGCCGTGGCCTGCCCCCCGCCTCCTCGGACATCCTCGCCCTCGACGCCGACCGCCGCGCCAAGATCGCCGCCGCCGAAACCGCGACCGCCGACCAGAACCGCGCCTCCAAGGATGTGGGTGCCGCCAAGGCCCGTGGCGACAACGCCGAATTCGAACGCCTGCGCGCGCTTGTCTCTGAAAAGAAAGCCGAAATCGCCCGCCTGACGGCCGAGGCCGACGCGCAGGATGCCCGCCTGCGCGACATGCTGATGCGCATCCCGAACCTGCCGCTCGCCTCTGTCCCGGACGGCAAGGACGAAGAAGACAACGTCGAACTCCGCCGCTGGGGCACCCCCCGCGCCTTCGATTTCAAACCGCTGGAACATTTCGACATCGCGGGCGTCAAACCCGGAATGGACTTTGAAACCGCCGCCAAACTCTCTGGCGCGCGCTTCGTCGTGCTGCGCGGGGCGGTCATCCGCGTGCACCGCGCGCTCGCCCAGATGATGCTCGACACCCATATCACCGACCACGCGTTAACCGAAACCTGGACCCCGGTTCTGGTGAAGGAAGACGCCATGTACGGCACCAACCAACTCCCCAAATTCGCCGAAGACAGCTATCAGACGACCAATGGCTGGTGGCTTGTCCCGACCTCCGAAGTCACCCTGACGAACACCGTCGCGGGCGATATTCTTGAAGAAAATCAGCTTCCTATCCGCATGACCGCCCATACCCAATGCTTCCGGTCAGAGGCCGGCAGCGCGGGCAAGGACACGACCGGGATGCTCCGCCAGCACCAGTTCGAAAAGGTCGAGATGGTGTCGATCACCACCCCCGAAACCTCCCTCGCCGAACACGACCGCATGACGCGCTGCGCGGAAAATATCCTTGAAAAACTGGGACTTCCCTACCGCACCATCGTCCTTTGCACCGGCGATATGGGCTTTGGCGCGCAGAAAACGCATGACCTCGAAGTCTGGCTTCCGGGCCAAAACCGCTATCGCGAGATCAGCTCCGTCTCCGTCTGCGGCGATTTCCAAGCCCGCCGCATGAACGCCCGCTTCCGCCCCGCAGGCGGCGGAAAACCTGAATTTGTCCATACACTTAACGGCTCCGGCCTCGCCGTGGGCCGCACCCTGATCGCGGTGCTGGAGAACGGCCAACAGGCCGACGGCTCCGTCGATCTGCCCGCCGCCCTCCACCCCTATCTCGGCGGCAAAACCCGCATCGCCCCAGACGGCACCCTCGCATGAAGGCCCGCGCGCTCCTCCTCCTCCTCGTCACCCTCGCCTTCGGCCTCGCCCCCTTCGTCACGCCGCCCTTCCGCGGCTATGACCCCGCCCTCTTCCCCGTCGGGATCGACCGCCCCTCGATCCAACCCGCAGGCTATGCCTTCGGCATCTGGAGCGTGATCTACCTCTGGCTCATCACCCACGCGGTCACAAGCCTTTGGAAACGCGCCGAAAACCCGGCATGGGACCGCACGCGGCTGCCCCTGATCCTGGCCATTGCGCTGGGTTCCGCATGGCTTTGCATCGCGCCCGTGGCCCCGATCACCGCGACTGTCACGATCCTGGTCATGGCCGCCGCCGCCATCGCGGCCTTCCTGCGCGCCGATACCGAAACCGACCGCTGGCTCCTTTCGGCACCCACGGCGATCCTCGCAGGCTGGCTTTCGGCGGCCGCCGCCGTCTCGACCGGGGTCGTCATCGCAGGCTACGGCCTGCTCTCCGACACCGCCTCCGCCATCGCCATGATCGCGGCCACCCTGACGCTGGCCATCTGGGTCCAGCGCCGCAAACCGCAGATGCCCGTCTACGGCCTGACCGTCATCTGGGCGCTTGCCGGGATCGTCATGGCCAATGCGGGCCTCAACCCCACCATCGCCATCCTCGCAGGCCTCGGCATCGCCACCATGGCCCTCGTCCTGCGCGCCACCCTGCGGGCCTGACGCGCCACGTCCCCTTCATCTCGGCCCAAATACCCAAATCCAACGGCCGACCGAAACCCCACGCCACCCGACCGCGCCCCCCGCTCTCCGCCTTGGGGGAGACGGCGGGGAGAGGGGGGTCAGTCCTTCCGCCCCTCGATATGCTTCCTCAGCCGCGACGGCGTGTGAAACTTCCGCTCCTTGAACGGGTTCTTGTCGGACTGGCTGCGGAACATGATCCGGATCGGCACGCCCGGCATTTCGAAATGGTCGCGCAACCCATTGACCAGATAGCGCTTATAGCTGTCGGGCATCTCATCAGGGCGAGAACACATCACCACGAACCCCGGCGGCCGCGCCTTCACCTGCGTCATGTAGCGCAGCTTGATGCGGTGGCCCCCCGGCGCGGGTGGCGGATGCGCCTCGGTCATCGCGCCCAGCCACGAATTCAACCGTGCCGTCGTGATCCGCTTGTTCCACACATCATGCGCGCGGCAGATCGCGTCATGCAGACGGTCCAGCCCCCGCCCCGTCTTGGCCGACACCGTGACCAAGGGCGCGCCGCGCAACTGCGGCAGCAGCCGTTCGAACATCTCTTTCAGTTCGGCCAGCTTTTCCTGCTTTTCGTCCTCGAGGTCCCATTTGTTCACGGCCACGACGACCGCGCGCCCCTCGGTTTCCGCATAATCCGCAATACGCAGGTCCTGCGTCTCGAACGGGATCTCCACATCCAGCAGGACGACGACCACCTCGGCAAAGCGCACCGCCCGCAGCCCATCCGCGACCGACAGCTTCTCCAGCTTCTCGACCACCCGCGCCTTCTTGCGCATCCCCGCCGTGTCAAAGATTCGGATCGGCGTGCCCTGCCAATCGGCCCGGACCGAGATCGCATCCCGCGTGATCCCCGCCTCGGGCCCCGTCAGCAGACGGTCCTCGCCGATGATCTTGTTGATCAGCGTGGATTTCCCGGCATTGGGCCGCCCGATCACGGCAATCTGCAAGGGCTTCTTCGCGGTCGGACGATGGGCCGCCGGATCGACCTCCTCCTCGCCCAATTCCTCGGGGATATCGACTTCCGTCTCGGGCGTGTTGGCGGCCTCGCGCTCGGCGAATTCCTCGCGGAAGGGCAGCAGGATGCGATAAAGGTCATCCATCCCCTCGCCATGCTCTGCCGAAAGCCGCACAGGCTCACCCAGACCCAGCGACCACGCCTCCAGCGCGCCGGAATCCCCCGCTGCGCCCTCGGCCTTGTTCACCCCCAGCACCACCCGCGCGCTCTTCTTGCGCAGGATGTCGGCGAAAACCTCGTCGGTCGGTGTGACCCCAACCCGCCCGTCGATCAGAAAGAGGCAGACATCCGCCATCTCCACCGCCCGCTCGGTCAGCCGCCGCATCCGGCCCTGAAGCGAGTCGTCGGTCACTTCCTCCAGCCCCGCCGTGTCGATCACGGTAAAGCGCAGGTCGAAAAGCTTTGCATCCCCCTCGCGCAGATCGCGCGTGACGCCGGGCTGGTCATCGACCAGCGCCAGCTTGCGGCCGACCAGACGGTTGAACAGCGTGGATTTGCCCACATTGGGACGACCCACGATCGCTAGGGTGAAGCTCATCTTCCGCTCCGAAATTCCGAAGGATGACCCCTTACACGGGGATCACGTCAACGGAAAGCGTGAAGTTGCCCGTTGCCGGAAACCACATACAGCGTCCCACCCGCCAGCGCAGGGGGGGCCGAGGCACCGCCGGGGATCTCTGCCCCGCCGACCAGCGCACCGTCCTGCGGGTTGAACAGGCGCAACTGCCCGTCGCCCGACACCACCGCCAGCCGCCCGCCCGCAAGCACCGGGCCGTAATGCGGCACGATGGCCTTGTGACGCTTGGGCTTGTCCTTGGTGAAATAGGGCATGTCCACGGCCCAGATCGGGTCTCCGGTCGCTGCATCCAGCCGCACCAGACGGTTTTCGTCATTCACAAGGAAGACCGACCCGCCCACGACCAAAGGCGCGTTCAGCGCCCCTTCGACCGCCGTCCAGATGCGGTCCCCCGACGAGGTATCCACCGCCGCCGTCCGCCCCGAGGCTGTGCCCACATAGGTCACATCGCCAAGGATCACCGCATCCCCGGTGATGTCCGTCACCCCGCCATAGGCGCGGCCCACGCGCTGCCCTGTGACGGGCGCTTGCCAGACCTGCAGGCCCGACACCTTCAGCGCGGCCGTGATCGACCCATTGGCAAAGGGGAAAAGGACAAGGTTGTCGCCCACCGACGGCCCCGCCGCACCCAGCATCCCGGTGGCCCCCACGGCCCCCGGCACCGTCCAGTTCACGCGCCCCGTATCGGCGGCAATCGACCAGCCCGACCCGTCGCGCCCCGAAACATAGACCGTCCCGCCCGCCACCGCAGGCGCGCCCGTCACCGGGCTGTCCAGCCGCTGCCGCCAGACCACCGCGCCATTGGCCGCATCCAGCGACACCAACTCGCCATAGGCCGTGGTCACGAAGACCCGGCCCCCGTCAACCGCCAATCCCCCGCCCGAAACGCCGCCGCCCCGGTCGAATTCCGCCGTCAGGTCCGCCGTCCACAGCACGCCGCCATTCGACGCCGTCGCTTGCACGACCGACGCGCTGTCCATCGTGAACACGCGCCCATCCGCCACCACCGGCGCGGCGCTGACACGGTTCTTGCGGCTGTTCCCGGCCCCCAAGTTCACCGTCCACACGCGCTGCGGCGCGGCCGACAGCGCGCCATGCGGCTGGGCATGGTTCGCCCCACCCGCCCGCTGGCCCCAACTGTCATTGCTCACCGCCGCAGGCAGCGAGATCGGCTCAGACCGGTTCTCCGGCCGATCCGACGGCGCGACCGGCGCTGCTTCCCCCTCGACGGGGACCGACGCTTCCAGATCAGCCCGCACCGGGAAGCGCTCACCCTGCAGGATCAGCTCCCGCTCGCAACCGGCAAGGGCCGTCACCATGGCAAGCCCCGAGATCGTCACCCATACGCTGCGCTTCAAAGTCACGGCTCCCATCCTGCATTCCGCCCGTCCGACACGCAGGGCATCAGCCCGCATCGGCTTTCGCGTCCGCCTCCTGCGGCGCGGTCGAAGGCGCAACCTCGCCCCCCAGCGCCACGATCATCTGTTCCGCCCGCGCCCGCAGGCCGCCGGGCGATTCCTGATCGCTCAACAGCGCGGTGAACTGCGCGATGGCGTCCTCCGTCTTGCCTTCCTCGATCAGCAGATAGGCCATCTGCTCCAGCGCCATGGTCCGATAGGGACGCCCCGGCGCGGCAATCGGGTCCAGCGCCGCGCGACGATCCGCCAGCGGCATGTCGGCCCCCGCGATCACCACCCGCCGCAGCACCGCCAGATCACGATAGCTGGGCGGCTGCGCCACGTCATTGGACAGCGCCTCCAGCGCTGCCAGAGCGCCTGCGCGGTCCTCCACCGGGTCGGATGCCAGCAACAGCTTCAGGATCGCCGTCTGTTCCCCGTCGGTCGGCACGGCAGCCAGCGCCGCCGACCGTTCGGCAGGTGCGCCTAGGTCCAGCGCATCCAGCACCGCATCGCCAAAGGCCTCGGCCCGCGCCTCGTCGCGCGCGGCCTGCCACTCGGTCCAGCCCGCGCCGCCCACGATGCCCAGCACCACCAGCACGGCCACCCAGCCGTATTTCCGGAACAGCGCATAAAGCCGGTCCCGGCGGACCTCTTCGGTCACCTCTTCGATGAAGCTGTCGGGATTGCTCACGGGCCTCTCCAGTCCTTTTCCCCCGTCTTACACGCAAGCGGGAACCCTTGCCAAGCCCTGCCCCCCGGCACCGGCACCTGCCCGCGCCCCGGCGTCACCGCCAAATGGTCAAATTTTCTCCACATGTGCGGTTCACGGTGATCAGATATGTCGTGGTTATTGGTGACGGTGTGTGATGGGTATCGAGTTCCTGATGTGGCCGCTCCTGCTTGCAGGATTGTTCGGCCTTGATGTGATCAAGGCGAATGACGACGATCCGGTCGATACCGCAACGGATGATATCGACGATCCCGACGCAGATTACACCGCCACCTCCACCACCTCGGGTCTCAAGAGCGAGACAGGCGTTCCCGACATCACCGCCCTTTACCGCGCGGGCGACTATACCGGCACCGAAACGGGCGGCGCGGGCGACGACACCCTCTCTGCCGATCCCGGCGCGCAGGACATCGCCTTCTTCGGTGGCGCGGGCCATGACAGCATCACCGGCAGCGGCGATGACGACTGGGCGCAAGGCGGCAGTGGCAATGACCGCTTCGCCATGGGCGCGGGCGACGATTTCGGCTTCGGCGGCGAAGGCAATGACACCATGGCCGCAGGCAGCGGCGCGGATTTCCTGCATGGCGGGATCGGCAACGACGCCCTCACCGGCGGCACGGGCAGCGACAGCCTGCACGGCGGCGCGGGCGACGACACCGTCTCGGGCGAAGAGGGCATCGACTTCCTCTATGGCGGCACGGGCAATGACAGCCTCTCGGGCGGAGAGGACAGCGACATGCTCACCGGTGGCCTTGGCAATGACACGCTGCAGGGCGGCGGCGGGAACGACTCCCTCGTGGGCGACGACGGCGGCGACCTTGTGGTGGCAGGCGCGGGCAACGACACGCTGCAAGGCGGCTTTGGCAACGACAGCATGCAGGGCGAAGACGGCAACGACTCGCTCGCCGGTGGCGAAGGCGACGACCGCCTGACCGGCGGCGCGGGCAATGACACGATCCTTGGCGGGGCCGATGACGACAGCCTCGCAGGCGATGCGGGCGACGATTCCCTCGCGGGCGGCGCAGGCACCGACACGCTTGCAGGTGGCGATGGCAATGACACGCTGATGGGCGAAGGCGGCGACGACCGGCTTTCCGGCGGGGCAGGCAATGACAGCCTGTCGGGCGGGGACGAAAATGACACCCTGATCGGCGGCGCAGGCAATGACACGCTGACCGGCGGATCGGGCGCGGATGACTTCATCCTCGACACAGCCGACCGCCCCGCAGGCGTCACGGTCGTCGAAGATTATGCCGCAGGCGACCGGCTGATCGTGGAATGGACCGGCGCGAATGCCCCAACCGTCACCGTCACGACCGACGCGCAGAACAACCGCACCACGATCCTCGTGGACGGGGTGGCACAGGCCATCATCAACGGCACCTCCACCCTCACCGCCGCCGATGTGCAGCTTGTCCGCGCAAGCTGACCGTCACTCGGCGGCCAGCGTCCCTTCCTCCTCCGAGGATTGCCGCGCCCACATCGCGGCATAGCGCCCGCCTGCGGCCAACAACTCTTCATGCGTGCCGGATTCCGCGATCTGCCCCGCCTCCAGCACCACGATCCGGTCCGCATCCGCGATGGTGGACAGCCGATGCGCGATGGTGATCACCGTCCGCCCCTGCCCCATCTCGCGCAGACTGTCCTGAATGTCCCGCTCCGTCTGGGTATCCAGCGCGCTCGTCGCCTCGTCCAGAATCAGGATCGGCGGGTTCTTCAACAGCGTCCGGGCAATCCCCACGCGCTGCTTCTCGCCCCCCGACAGCTTCAGCCCCCGTTCGCCCACCTTCGTCTCATAGCCCTCAGGCAGCGACACGATGAAATCATGAATCTTCGCCGCCCGCGCCGCCGCCACGATATCGGCCTCGGTCGCATCGGCCCGACCATAGGCGATGTTGTAGCGCACCGTGTCGTTGAACAGCACCGTGTCCTGCGGCACCACCCCGATCTGCGCGTGGATCGACCCCTGCGTCACATCCCGCACATCCTGCCCGTCAATGCGGATCGCGCCCCCGTTCACGTCATAGAACCGGAACATCAGCCGCGCGATGGTCGATTTGCCCGACCCGGACGGACCCACCAGCGCGTATCGCTGCCCCGCAGGCACCACCAGATTGATCCCCTTTAGGATGGGGCGCGCCGCGTCATAGCCGAACTCCACCCCGTCAAAGGCCACCTCGCCCCCCCGCACCAGCAGCGCGGGCGCACCCGGCCTGTCCACCACCTCGGCGGGTTGGCCCAGCAGACCGAACATCTCGCCCATATCCACCAGCGCCTGCCGGATTTCCCGATAGACCGTGCCAAGGAAGTTCAGCGGCATGGTGATCTGGATCATATAGGCATTGACCATCACGAAATCGCCCACCGTCAACTCGCCCCGCTGCACCCCCAGCGCCGCCATCACCATCACGATCACCAGCCCCGTGGTGATCAGCAAAGCCTGCCCCGCGTTCAAGAAGGACAGGCTCTGCCCCGTCTTGACCGCCGCCGCCTCATAACGCTGCATCGCACGATCATAGCGCGCCGCTTCGCGCGCCTCGGCGTTGAAATACTTCACCGTCTCGAAGTTCAGCAGGCTGTCGATGGCCTTCTGGTTCGCATCCGTATCCTGCTCGTTCATCTCGCGCCGGATCTTCACGCGCCATTCGGTCACCTTGAAGGTGAACATGACATAGAGCGTGATGACCACCACCACGACCAGCATGTAGGAAATGCCGAACAGCGTGGCAAAGATCACCGCCACCATCGCCAGTTCCAAAATCAGCGGCCCGATGGAAAACAGCATGAAGCGCAGCAGGAAATCGACGCCCTTCACCCCCCGCTCGATGATCCGGCTTAGACCCCCGGTCTTGCGCGTGATGTGATAGCGCAGCGACAGCGCGTGGATGTGCTGGAAGGTCTGCAAGGCCAGCCGCCGCAGCGCCCGCTGCCCGACACGCACGAAGATCGCGTCGCGAAGTTCCTGAAACGCCACCGTCCCCAGCCGCGCCACCCCATAGGCCACGGTCAGACCCACCGCCGTCAGCCCCATGATGGCCGCCGCATCCGGCGCGTCCCCGGCCAGATTGTCCACCGCCTGCTTGTAAAGGAACGGCGTCGACACCGACACGATCTTCGCCGCCACCAGCATCAGCAGCGCCCCGATCACCCGCCGCTTCACCCATCCCTCGCCCTCGGGCCAAAGATAGGGAAGCACCCGCTTGATGGTCTGCCAGCCGGAAGACGGCTTTTCAGTTTCTGTCGGAACGGGAGTTTTTGCCATGGGTCGGGATCCTCTCGCCCCTACCTATGCCCCTTGGCGACCAAGCGCCAGAGGGGGGGCCACCCGGCCCCCCCATCCCCCCCGCACAGGGGGGTGTGCACCCTTGCGCGCCTTACTCGGCCTTCGGGATGGTGAAGACCTGCCCCGGATAGATCAGGTCCGGATCGCGGATCTGGTCCTTGTTCGCCTCAAACACCTGCACATAGCGGATGCCCTCGCCCAGATTTTCGGTGGCGATCCGCCACAGCGTGAACCCCGGCTGCACCGTCACGGTCAGCGGCGCGGACGCCTCTGCCGTGGCCTCGGTCGCTGCTGCCTCGGCCGTCTCGGCCGCAGCAGACTCGGTCGCTGCAGTCTCGGTCGCCGCAGCCTCGGTCGACTCCGTCGCCGCAGCCTCCGTCGACTCCGTCGCCGCAACCTCCGTCGCCGCAGCGGCATCTTCCGCAGCCCCCGACGCGGCCGCCAATGCCTCCACCGTCTCGCGCTTGAACGGCGTCTCGAAGCGGCTCGTCACCTTGCCCGCCTCATCCACCTGATCCGCCCGCAGCGTATAGATGCCCGGTGCCACCTCTGGCAGCGTCACCGCCCAATCGCCCGAGGTCGAGATGGTCACATCCCCACCCACCTGCGCATTGTCCAGATAGATCCGCACCGACCGCTCCGCCGTCCCGCGTCCGGCCAATTGCACCGCACCCTCCGGCGTGTAGGTGATCGTATCCACCGTCACATTGGCCACCAGTTCCGCGGGCAGAGCATCCGCCGACTGCAACACCTTCGCCCCCTCATCCGTCACCAGCAGCGCCGCCGGGGCCTCTTCGGCCACCGGCGCAGCCTCGGCCTGAGCTTCTGCCGACGGCTCAGCTGCGGCCTCTGCGCCAGCCTCTGCGCCAGCCTCTGCCCCGGCATCCACCGCAGGTTCCGCCGCCGCAACCACCACGTCCGGCGCGACGGTGGGCGCGATCACCACTGACCCTGCCGCCGGAACCTCCGTCCCATCCGCCAGTTTCATCACCAGCGACAGCACGCGCGGCGCATTGCTGGGGGCAAGGTTGAACATCGCCACGAAATTCCCCTGCGTATCCGCAGGCACGGCGGCGATCTCCGCCCCCGTCACGCGCAGCGACAGGATCGACATCGCCTCGGCCTTCCCGGCGACCAGCGCCGACCCGTCCTTTTCTACCCGCACCAGATCAAAGCTTGGCGGCAGGGGCGCCGCCACCGCAGGCGCAGCCTCCGCCGCGGGCGCTTCTGCCACAGGCTCCGCCGCCGCCACCTCTGCGGTCGCCTCAGCCTCCTCCGCAGACGCCTCGGCCGACGCGGCCTCCTCGGCCACGGGCTCTGCCGCTGCCGTCTCTTCCGCCGCCGCAGGTGCCGCAGCCGCCGCCTCGTCCACTGGCTCTGCCGCCTCGGCCGATTCCTCCCCAGCCGCCGCCTCTTCCGCAGGGACCTCCGCCTCCGCCTCCGCCGAAGCCGAAGCCGAAGCCTCCTCCGCCGCAGCGCCCTCGCCCTCCGCCACCGGCGCAGGCGCAGGCGCAGGCGCCGGGCCCCGCACCGTCCACGCCCCGTAGAACAGCGCCGCGATCACCGCCGCAACCGCACCAACCACGCCCGCACGCGCAGCCCCCGTCATCTCAGCCCAAGGCTTCATCTGAAAAACCCCATTTCCTTCAGGTCTGCAGGGCCTGTTGCCGGCCCCTTCTTCCCTTCACTCCGCAAGCCCGATAACACGGATAAAACGATCCTCCTACACCCCGAAAGCATGCTCATGGCTCCGCTGCGTTCCGTCTGTGTCTTCTGTGGCTCACGTTCCGGCCTCCGCCCCGCCTATGCCGAGGCCGCGCGCCACGTCGGCCGCGCCATCGCGGCGGAAGGCTGGCGCCTCGTCTACGGGGCAGGCGATGTCGGCCTGATGGGCGAAGTCGCCCGCGCCGCGCAGGAAAACGGCGCCCGCACCATGGGCGTGATCCCCAGCCATCTCATGGCCCGCGAACAGGGCAAGCGGGACCTCTCGCAGCTCGTCGTCACCGAGGACATGCACGAACGCAAGAAGGTCATGTTCATGAATTCCGACGCCATCGTCGTCCTTCCGGGCGGTGCAGGCTCACTGGACGAATTCTTCGAAGTGCTGACCTGGCGCCAGATCGGCCTGCACCGCAAACCGATCTTCCTTCTCGACACCGAAGGCTACTGGCAGCCCCTCGCCGCCCTCACCCGCCACGTCATCGACCAAGGCTTCGCCGAGGAAACGATGCAAGACTATTACAGCACCGTCCCCGACGTCCCCGCGCTGGTCGCTGGACTGCGCGCCGCCCTCTCCTGACGCCACCCCTCCAGCGAATAAAGCGCAAGCCCCGCCCAGATCATCCCAAAGGCCACGGCATGCCAGCCCGTAAAGGGCTCGCGGAACACCATCACGGCGGAAACCGCCTGCAGCGTCGGGTTCAGATACTGCACCAGCCCCAGCGTCGACAGCCGCACCCGCTGCGCCCCCCAGGAAAACAGGATCAACGGCCCCCCGGTGATCAGCCCCGTCACGGGCAGCATCCATGTGGTAAAGGCATCCGCCCCGAACCATCCCCCCGCCACCGCCCCGCCATGCGCCAACCCCAGCCAAAGCACCGCCAGCGGCAACAGCAACAAAACCTCCGCCGTCACGCTCACCGCCGCAGGGGCCGCCAACTGCTTCTTGATCAGCATGTAGGGCGCAAAGGAAAAGGCCAGCGCCAGCGCCACCCAAGGCGCGACCCCCAGCCCATAGGTCAGCAGCACCACCGCCCCAAAGGCCAGCCCCACCGCCACGCCCTGTCCCCGGCTCAGCCGCTCGCCCAGCACCAGAACGCCCAGACAGACCGTCACCAGCGGAAAGATGTAATAGCCAAGGCTCGCCTGCACCGCATGGCCCGTCTGGATCGCCCAGATGAACAGCCCCCAATTGCAGGCCACGATCCCCGCCGCCAGCCACACCCGCCGCCGCTGCGCCCCCCGCAGCAACGCCACCGCCGCCGCAAACCGCCCCTGCACCGCCAGCAGCACCCCAAAGAACAGCAAGGTCCAGACCGTCCGATGCGCCAACACTTCCAAAGGCGGCACATGCGCCATCGCCTTGTAGTAAAGCGTCGCCAGCCCCCAGATCGTGCAGGCCCCCACGATCGCCAAAATCCCCTTGCCCGCCTCGCTCAACCCCGCCTCCCGAACGCCCTCCCCCCTCCTCGCACCCCACCCCGCCCGCCGCAAGCCGATCCGCGACGCCCCGCGCCCCTAAATCCGCCCCCTCATTTTCCGTCCCCAAATATCCTCAGGGGGAGTCGCCGCCCCAGCGGCGACGGGGGCAGAATGCCCCCCGCGCCTTGGCCCGCGCCCCCGCGCGGGACAAGGCTCAAGGACGCGCGGGCGGCACGCCCGCTCCGCCCAAAACGCAAAAGGCCCGCCGCAGCGCGACGGGCCTTCCCGAAACCGTCCCGAAAGGATCAGAGCTTCGCCGCCACCGCTTCCCAATTCACCAGCTTCTCAAGGAAGTTGGTCAGGTAGGCCGGCCGCTTGTTGCGGAAGTCGATGTAATAGGAATGCTCCCACACATCGCAGCCCAGCAGCGCCGTCTGGCCAAAGCAGAGCGGGTTCACCCCGTTCTCGGTCTTCGTCACCTTCAACGCGCCGTCCTTGTCCTTCACCAGCCACGCCCAGCCGCTGCCAAACTGGCCGGCCCCGGCGGCGGAAAAGTCCTCCTTGAACTTCGCCACCGACCCGAACGCCTCTACCAGCGCTTTCTCCAGCGCGCCGGGCATCTTCTTGTCCTCGCCCGGACCCATCACTTCCCAGAACAGGTTGTGGTTCCAATGCTGGGACGCGTTGTTGAAGATGCCGTTCTGCGCCACAGCACCCGCCTGATAGGTGCCGCGGACGATGTCTTCCAGCGACTTCGCCTCCCACTCGGTCCCGGCGATCAGCTTGTTGCCATTGTCCACATAGGCCTTGTGGTGCAGGTCGTGGTGGTATTCCAGCGTCTCCTTCGACATGCCAAGCGACGCCAGCGCGTCATGGGCATAGGGAAGATCGGGAAGCGTGAAGGCCATGGGATGTTCCTCTCTGTTCGCGGTTCACGAAGATGGCGCAGATAAGATGTCTCAAACGCCGAAGGTCAAGGCCGAAAGCAGCCAAATCACCACCGCGCCTGCCCGCCTCAACGCACAAAGCGCCCCAAGGCTCCGCTTTGCCCATCGCATCCTGCCCGACCCGCAAGGGTAGCACCAATCACCCCGGCACAGGCAGAGCCGCCGTCAGAAAGGCCACCATCGGCCCCATCACCACCTCTGTGTCGAAATCGCCCCCGCCATGCCCCGCCCCGGCCACAAGCGCGAAATCGACCCGTGCCGTGGGGTCCACCCGCGCCCATGCCGCGACCAGACGCTCGGACTGGGTCGCCGCGATCAGGGGATCGGCATCACCATGCCGCACAAAAAGCGGCGGCAGCGCCCGCGGCGTCATCGCCTCCAGCCGCCCGACCGGACCCACAGCCTTGGCCCCGGCGGGATTGCTGCCCACCGCATAGCCCAAAAGCTGCGATTCCGCGCTGTCGGCCGGATCGGTCTGACCCATCTGCGCCGTCCGCCCCAACGCCGCCATATCCGCATCCATGGTGGAAAAATCCATCGGCCCATAGAAATCCACCACCGCCTGCGGCGCACGGCCCCCTTCCACCAGACCCAGCGCGGTCGAGACCGCCAGAAATCCACCCGCCGACTGCCCCCAAAGGGCAAATCGTCCGGCATCCAGCCCGAACCCCGCCGCGCCGTCCAGAACGAAGCGCGCCGCCGCCAGACAATCCTCGCCCTGTGCAGGCCAAAGGTCGGTCCCGGACAGGCGGTAATTGGGCCGGACGATGGCAATGCCCGCCGCCAGAACCGCCTCGGACACGGCGCTCATGGTCTTTGACCCCATCTTGAACGCGCCCCCGTGAATTTCGATCACAAAGGGAAAGGGTCCAGCGCCCGTCGGCAGATAGATGTCCAGCACCTGCCGCGCGCCGCTGCCATAGGCCAGATCGGCCAGATCAGGCCGACGTGTCGTCAGCGCGCGCCACCCGAAAAACCCGCCACCCGCCACGATCCCCACCGCCGCCGTCCCCAAAAGGATACGCCGCAGCCCGTTCACCTTTGCCCGTTCCATACTGACCCCAGTCCCAAACCGTCACGGTCCATGTCTGCACGGGCCAAGGCCACAGGGGCAAGCATCCGCACGTCGCGACGCCCGTCTTTCCTCCGCTGTGCCCATGGAACAGGCACAGGGCCACCCGTCCGGGCGAATGCGAAAGGCCCGGCCGCCGTGCGCGCCGGGCCTTGCGCCCATCTTGACGGCGATGGTGTCAGCCCAGTTCCGACCCCGGTGCCGCGCTCATCGCAAAAAGGTCGAACACATAGCGCCCCACCGACCGGAAGCAGACGACCGTGAACCCGTCGCCCTGCCGCCAGAAGGCCGCCGCCACCTGCGCCGCCCGCGTCCGGCGCAGCTCGCCCGGCGCCAGATTGGCGAAATCCACTGGCGACAGCTTCGCCAGCACCTGATCGGCCTTCGCGCCCTCTACGCGGAACACCGCCCGCGCATCCGACACGTCCACCGCCAGATGATGCTCGCCCGCCAGCGCCTTGCCGATCGCCTCCAAGGCGCCCGCCACCGCCCCATAGGGCAGGACCAGCAGATATTCGTCCGGGCTCATCCAGCCGCAGGCGCGGTCCCCCTCGACCTCGATCCGCCGCACGGCAGGCACACCCGTCCCCACCGCCGCCTTGATCGCCTTGGCCAGACCCTTCACATCGGGCTTGGCACGCAGCGTGATCATGCCCAAAGGCCCAATCTCGCGGATGGCGGCAAAACCTGTCGCAGATGCGCCCTTCAGCGCGCTCACGGGTTCAGACATTCTGCTTCTCCCCATCCTTGTCATAGAAGACCTGATCGACGACCCGCGCCTTCACACTGCCCCCGGTGACGGTGTTGAACTCCACCACCTCGCCCATCCGCTCGGGTCCGCGCTTCAGCAGACCCATGGCGATGCCGCGCTTCAGCGTGGGGGAATAGTAGGTGGACGTCACGCGCCCCTGCGTATTGCCCTGCCCATTCGCATTGACGCCCGACGCGACGATATAGCTGCCATCCGGGATCACCGACCCGTCCAGCGTCTCAAAGCCCACCAGCTTCCACCGATCCGGGCTTGCAAGGAAGTTCCGCTGCTGCCCCCGCTTGCCCAGATAATCCGCCTTCTTCTTCGAAATCGCCCAGTCAAGGTTCAGGTCCTGCGGGATCACCGTCCCGTCGGTTTCATCCCCGATCATGATAAAGCCCTTCTCGGCCCGCATCACATGCAGCGCCTCGGTGCCATAAGGCATGGCCCCGAACTCCGCGCCCGCCTTGTGCAAGGCCTCCCAGAAGGCCGCGCCATGGCTTGCCGGAACCGCGATCTCATAGGACAACTCACCCGAGAAGGAGATGCGGTACACCCGGGCCTTGAACCCGCCCAGCGTGCCATCCGCCCAGCCCATGAAGGGCAGCGCCTCCTTGGACACATCCATCCCGCCCAGCCGTTCCAGCACCTTGCGCGCATTCGGGCCCACGACCGCGACCTGCGCATATTGCTCGGTCACGTTGGCGGTATAGACCTTCCAGTCCCACCATTCGCATTGCAGCCAGTCTTCCATCCACGCATGGATGCGGTCCGCCCCGCCCGAGGTGGTGTGGCACAGCCACGTCTCCTCGTCGATCCGCGCCACCACACCGTCATCCGACAGGAAGCCCTGCTCGTTGCACATCAGCCCATAGCGGCACTTGCCCACCGGCAGCGTGCTCATGACGCCGGTATACAGCATGTCGAGGAAACGCCCCGCATCCGGCCCCTTCACGATGATCTTGCCAAGGGTGGACGCATCCAGAAGTCCCAGCGCGCTGCGCGTGTTGGTCACCTCGCGCACCACCGCCTGCGCGTGGGTTTCGCCCGTGCGCGGGAAGCAATAGGGGCGGCGCCACAGACCCACGGGTTCGAAATAGGCCCCGTTCTTCTCATGCCACTCATGCATCGGCGTGCGGCGCAGCGGCTGGAAAATCTCGCCCCGCGCCTCACCCGCCAGCGCGCCCAGCGTCACGGGCGTGTAGGGCGGGCGGAAGGTGGTGGTGCCGACCTGCGGGATATCTTCATTCAACGCCTGAGCAAGAACCGCCAAGCCGTTGATGTTGGACAATTTCCCCTGATCCGTCGCCATGCCCAGCGTGGTGTAGCGCTTGGTATGTTCGACCGATTCATAGCCCTCGCGCGCTGCAAGCTGCACGTCGCTGACCTTCACGTCGTTCTGGTAGTCCAGCCACATCTTGGACTTCAACTCGACCGGCGCGCCCTGCGGCATGATCCACACCGCCTCCATCGCGCCTTCCGCCACGGCCTCGGCCACCGGGGCCTTCGCCCCCTTCGCCGTAAAGCCCAGCGCCGCCACCGCCGCCTCGGCCTGCGCCGTGGCATCGACCAAGGCCTCTGCCGCCGTCATCGCGCCATTGGCCGCACCTGCGGCATGGACCAGCGCCCCGCCGTCATGGTTCAGCGGCGGCCGCGCCGGATCGGGCCGGAAACAGGCATGCGCCGTGTCCCATGTCAGCTTGCCGCCGCAATGGCTCCACAGATGCACGACCGGCGACCAGCCGCCCGACATGGCGACCGCATCGCAGGCGATCTCGTCGATCACCGCGCCCTCGCCCGCCTGTAGACAGATGGCGACCGATGTCACCCGCTTGGTCCCCTTGACCTTGGCGACACCACGCCCCGCCTCGATCCGCAGCCCCAGCGCCCGCGCCTTCGCCACCAGATCACCCGACGGATTGGCCCGCGCGTCGATGATCGCCGGAACCGCCAGCCCCGCCTCTTTCAACGTGATAGCCGTGCGATAGCCGTCGTCATTGTTCGTCACGACCACCGTGCGATCCCCCGGCGACACCGCCCAGTTCACCACATAATCGCGCACCGACGCCGCCAGCATCACGCCCGGAATGTCATTGCCCGCAAAGGAGATCGGCCGTTCAATCGCCCCGGTCGCGGTCAGGATGCGCCCCGCCCGGATGCGCCACAGCCGATGCTTCGGCCGCCCATCGCCGGGCGTATGATCCGCCACCTTTTCATCCGCCAGCACATAGCCGTGGTCATAGACCCCCGCCGCCATGCAGCGCGCCCGCAGGGTGACGTTCTCCATCCCCTCCAGCGCCGCCACGGCCGCATCGACCCACGCGCCCGCAGGCTTGCCGTCGATCACGTCGCCATCGACCGGCGCGCGCCCGCCCCAATGGGCGGCCTGTTCCAGCACCAGCACCCGCGCCCCCGCACGGCCCGCGACCAGCGCCGCCTGCAACCCCGCGATGCCACCGCCCACGACCAGCAGGTCGCAGAAGGCATAGGCCTGCTCATAGCGATCCGCGTCACGGTCCTTCGGTGCCGACCCTAGACCCGCCGACTGGCGGATGATGGGTTCGAACACATGCTTCCAGAACGGGCGCGGATGGATGAAGGTCTTGTAATAGAACCCCGCCGGCAGGAAGCGGCTGACGTAGTTGTTCACCACGCCCACGTCGAATTCCAAGCTGGGCCAGTGGTTCTGGCTCGTCGCCTCCAGCCCGTCGAACAGTTCCGTCACCGTGACGCGCTGGTTCGGCTCCAGCCGCCCCCCGCTGCCAAGGTTGACCAGCGCATTCGGCTCTTCCGGTCCCGCCGCCACGATCCCGCGCGGACGGTGATACTTGAACGACCGCCCCACCAGCATCTGGTCATTGGCCAGCAGCGCAGCCCCAAGGGAATCCCCCCGATACCCCTTCATCCGCTTGCCGTTAAAGGAAAACTCCAGCGCCGCCGACCGGTCGATCAGACGGCCCCCTTTCGAAAGACGGGTGCTCATTTGTAACCCTTCCAGTCAGGCCGACGGGCCTTGATCTTCTCGATGATGTCCGCAGGCGGCTCGCCCACCTGCGCCGGATAGGTGCCGAACACCTCCAGCGTCGCCGTGCAGCGCGCGGCCAAGAACCACTTCCCGCAGCCATAGGAATGCCGCCAGCGTTCGAAATGCACGCCTTTGGGGTTCTTGCGGGCGAACATATAGGCCTCGAACTCCTCATCCGTGGAGCCCGGCCCGAACCGCTTCAGATGCGCCTCATATCCGGGCGACAGTTCCGTCTCTTCGGCCTTCACGCCGCAGTAAGGACATTCAATGAGCAGCATCCGCGCGCCCCCCGAAGCAAAAGTTTTCGAAAACTTTTGCAAATTCCTTCGAAGGAATTTGCATCCCGATCCCAAGCGTTTCCATCAATGCGCCACCCCGGCAGCCACCGACTCGTCGATGAACCGCCCTTCCTTGAAGCGCCACATGTCGAACTCGGCCGCCAGCGGCCCCGGCTCGCCCTTGGCCATCAGCTCTGCCATCGCCCAGCCCGACCCCGGAATGGCCTTGAAGCCCCCGGTCCCCCAGCCGCAGTTGATGAAGCAATTCCCCAGCGGGGTTTTCGAAATGATGGGCGACCGGTCCCCCGTCATGTCCACGATCCCGCCCCACTGCCGCAGCATCTTCAGACGGGAAATGATCGGGAAAGTCTCGATCAGCGCGCGCAGCGTCTCTTCGATATGATGGAAAGACCCGCGCTGCGTGTAGTTGTTGAACCCGTCGGTCCCGCCGCCGATCACCATCTCGCCCTTGTCGGACTGGCTCATATAGCCATGCACGGTATTGGCCATCACCACGATGTCCATGCAGGGCTTGATCGGCTCGGACACCAGCGCCTGCAGCGCCACAGCCTCCACCGGCAGACGGAAGCCCGCCATGTCGGCGACCTGCCCCGAATGGCCCGCAACCACGATCCCCAGCTTCTTGCACCCGATGAAGCCCTTGGTCGTCTCGACGCCCTTCACGACGCCGCCCTCCGACCGCACGCCCTTCACCTCGCATTGCTGGATGATGTCCATCCCCATATCGCTGCACGCCCGCGCATAGCCCCAAGCCACCGCGTCATGCCGCCCCGTGCCACCCCGCGCCTGCCACAGCGCGCCCAGCACCGGATAGCGCGGCCCGTCGATGTTCAGGATCGGGCACAACTCCTTCACCCGCTGCGGGGTGATGAACTCCGTCTCCACCCCCTGCAGCTTGTTGGCATGGGCCGTCCGCAGATAGCCCCGCACCTCGTGATGGGTCTGCGCCAACATCATCACGCCGCGCGGGCTGAACATGACGTTGTAGTTCAGGTCCTGCGACATGGTCTCGTACAAAGACCGCGCCTTCTCATAGATCGCGGCCGAGGAATCCTGCAGATAGTTCGACCGGATGATGGTCGTATTCCGCCCGGTATTCCCGCCGCCCAACCATCCCTTCTCGATGATCGCGACGTTGCGGATGCCGTGGTTCTTGCCAAGGTAATAGGCCGTCGCCAGACCATGCCCCCCCGCACCCACGATGATCGCGTCATATTCCTTCTTGGGCTCCGGGCTGCGCCAAGCGCGTTCCCAGCCCGTGTGATAGCGCAACGCCTCGCGGGCAATCGCAAAGACCGAATAGCGTTTCATAGGCAATCTCCCGTAACGCGCGGCTGTTCCCTGTCCACAGCCCTTCTCTTACGGAACGCCTCCTAATGCGCCCCCCGTCAGCGGCACAATCAGGAAATTTGCGACACAGCCCCCCCTGCGACCACGTCGCACCCGTCACTTTCGCGTTTCCCGCCTTCCGATCCGCGCCCCGAACGGCTACATCCGCAACAGGCCAACGGACAGGACGGACTTGATGCAGATCTGGGGTTTCTGGGCAGCAGCCGTCGGCATGTGCGCGGCCATCGCCGCCCTCTTCCTGCTCGCCATGGCCCGCGCCCGGGCCGAGATCGCCACCGCCGCCGAATACGACCTCAAGGTCTACCGCGACCAACTGTCCGAAATCGACCGCGACCTCACCCGCGGCACCCTCGCCCCGGACGAGGCCGAGCGTCTGCGCACCGAAATCTCCCGCCGCCTGCTCGACGCCGACCGCGCCGCGCAAGGCTCCAGCCGCAGCGCGGGCAAGGGCGGCATCGCGCTGGCCGCCGCCCTCATCCTCGCCATGCTCGGCGGTGCCTTCTGGACCTATACCCGCCTCGGCGCGCCGGGCTATCCCGACCTGCCCCTCGCGCTCCGCTTTCAGCTGTCCGAAGACATGCGCGCCTCCCGCCCCTCACAGGCCGAGATGGAGGCCACCGCCACCCTTCCCGCCCCCATCCAACCCGACGCGCACTTCGCCGAACTCATGGACCGCCTGCGCAAGGCCGTGGCCGACCGCCCCGACGACGCGCAGGGCCTAGAACTCCTCGCCGCCAACGAGGCCCGCCTCGGCAACCTCCCCGCCGCCCGCGCCGCGATGGAAAACCTCTTGCGCGTCAAGGGCGATGCCGCCACCGCCGAAGACCACGCCTCCCTTGCCGAACTCATGATCATGGCCGCAGGCGGCCGCGTCTCCCCACAGGCCGAAGAGGCGCTGACCCGCGCCCTCACGCTGGACGCCGCCAACCCCACCGCCCGCTACTACTACGGCCTCATGGCCGCACAAGTGGGCCGCTTCGACCGCACCTTCGCCCTCTGGCGCCCGCTGCTGGACGAAGGCCCCGCCGACGCCCCGTGGAAAGCCGCCATCCGTACCCAGATCGAGGATGTGGCGATGCGCGCCGGCGTCCAATTCACCCTCCCGCCCGCCGCAGGCCTTCCCGGCCCCGACGCGGATGCCATGGCCGCCGCGCAGGACATGTCGCCCGAAGACCGCCAAGCCATGATCGAAGGCATGGTCGCCCAACTGGGCGAACGTCTCGCGAACGAAGGCGGCACGGTCGAGGAATGGGCCCGCCTCATCTCCTCCCTCGCCGTTCTGGACCGCAAGGACGAGGCGCAGACGATCTACGCCGAAGCGCTGACGAAGTTCGAAGGCTCCCCCTCACAGCAAAGCTTCCTGCGCGAACAGGCCCTCAACGCGGGCCTCACCCCGTGATCTGCCCCACGCTTGAAGACTTCGTCGCCCAACTCCCCCCGAACCGCGCCATCGCGGGGCTCGACTTCGGCGACAAGACGATCGGCATCGCGATCTCAGACCTGCGCCGCAGGGTCGCCACGCCCACCGAAACCATCCGCCGCGTGAAATTCACCGAAGACGCCACCCGCCTCCTCGCCCTCCTCACCACGCGCGAGGTCCACGGCATCGTGCTCGGCCTGCCCCTCAACATGGACGGCAGCACGGGGCCAAGGGTGCAGGCGACACAGGCCTTCGCCCGCAACCTGACACGGATGACCGCCCTTCCCATCGCCTTCTGGGACGAACGCCTCTCCACCGTTGCGGCAGAAAGGGCACTGCTCGAGGCGGATACGTCGCGAAAGCGTCGGAAAGAGGTGATCGACGCCGTCGCCGCAGGCTATATCCTGCAAGGCGCCCTCGACCGGATGGGCCATATGCAACGCGGGGTGGAACCTTGAAGGATGACGTCTGGAAGCGCGACGAGGTGCAATCGCCCTGCGTCAAGCTCTGCACCATCCATCCCGCCGAACGCATCTGCGTCGGCTGCCACCGCACGATCGAAGAAATCTCCGCCTGGTCGCGCCTGACGCATGAGGCCCGCTCCGCCATCATGGCCGACCTGCCCACCCGCGCCCCCCGCCTTGCCAAACGCCGCGGCGGCCGCATGGGCCGCCTGCAGGACTGACCACAAGGCCGGGAGGGCACAGCCCTCCCGGACCCTCCCACCGCGCCCCTTCATCCGCAGCGCCCGGCCCACCCCCCGGGAGGCGCTTCGCCCTCCCGGACCCACCCGAGGATATTTGTGGACGGAAAATGAGGGCAGTTGCTCTCCATTTTCCGTCCACAAATATCCCGCAGGGGTGCGGGGGTGCGAACCCCCGCCCCTGAGCCGAAGCGCGCCAGCGCGCAGGCGAGGCAAAAGGAACGCGGGCGCTTGCGCCCGCACCGCCTGAGCCGCGGGCATGGTTAACGGAACGCTGGGGCGGCGTGCGTCTGTACAGTTTGCGGCACAGTTCCCGGCACGGAAAGCGGACGGACGTTTCCCTCATGCATCCGGAATTAACCCAGCGCCCGCAAGGCCTTGACCTCTGCCCCGCGAAGCCCGAACCTCGTCCCCCATGCAAGCCCACATCCTCCTCCTCGCCGCAGGCTCCTCCTCCCGCATGCGGGGGGGCGACAAGCTGATCGAACCCGTCGCCGGGGAACCCCTCCTCACCCGGATCGCCCGCGCCGCCCTCGCCACCGGCGCGCCCGTCACCGTCGCGCTGCCCCCTGACCGCCCCGCCCGCCGCGCGGCCCTCGCGGGCCTGCCCGTGGCGCAGATCACCGTCCCGGACCCCGCGCAGGGCATGTCGGCCAGCCTTGGCGCGGGCCTTGCCGCCATCCCGCCCGCCAGCGGCATCATGCTCCTCCTTGCCGACCTGCCCGAGATCACGGCAGGCGACCTGTCCCACCTTCTCATCCTCTGGCGGCAGGAACCCGAAGCCATCCTGCGCGGCGCGGCCGAAGACGGCACACCCGGCCATCCGGTCTGCTTCCCGCCCGACCTGCGCGATGATCTGATGACGCTGCGCGGCGACGAAGGCGCGCGCTCCGTCCTGATCCGCCACCGGGCCAGAGTGCGGCTCGTGCCCCTTCCCGGACGCCATGCCACCACCGACCTCGACACGCCCGAGGACTGGGCCGCGTGGCGCTCTGCAAACCCCTGACCGGGGTTATGTGACGCCCAAGGATTTGTTCTGAAAAGACAAAGCTGGAAACGACCCAACCCGTCGGCCGCCAAGGGGACGGCCCTGAGGCATCGCGCAGGCTTTTGCCGGTTCGGACCGTCCGGTCGCGCTTTGGGGGAAATCCCCCAAGCGCGGCCCGGCTTCCCGCTCGCCGAATCGGCGCGCGCCCGGAACAATTGGCCCCGCGTGACCGCCTTGCCCGCGTCACGACGGCGGCCCCTCTCGCTTTTCCCGCAGGGAAGGGCCGCCATCCTTTTCCCGGGTCAACCCCGGCTTAGCCGCCGGTCACCCCAAATGATAGGTTTGCGGCACGCCATAGACCGGCGTATCGATCCCCTCCATCCGCGCTTTCAACTGCAAGGACAGGAACTGGCTGTAATGCCGCGACTGGTGCAGGTTGCCGCCGTGGAACCACAGCGCGTCCTGCTGCGTCGGCTTCCACATGTTGCGCTGCTCGCCGACCCAAGGCCCCGGGTCCTTGGGCGTATCCGACCCCAGCCCCCAGCACTTGCCCACCTTGTCGGCGACATCCTTGCCGATCAGGTCCGCCGCCCAGCCATTCATCGACCCATAGCCCGTGGCATAGACGATCACATCCGCCTCTAGCTTGGTGCCATCCTCCAGCACCACGCCATCCGCCACGATCTCTTTCACATTGCCATGCGCCAGCTTGATCTTGCCGTCGATGATCAACTGGCTCGCGCCCACGTCGATGTAATAGCCCGATCCGCGCCGCAGGTACTTCATGAACAGCCCAGACCCGTCCGCGCCCCAGTCCAGCCAGAACCCAGCCTTCTCCAGCCCCGCATAGAAGTCGGCGTCCACCTCCTTCATCTTTTCGTAAAGCGGGATCTGGAACGTGTGCAGGATCTTGTAAGGCAAAGAGGCGAAGATCAAATCCGCCTTCTCGGTCGTCATCCCCGACCGCACCGCCTGTTCGGAATAAAGCCCGCCAAGGCCGATATCCATCAGCGTGTCCGACCGCACGATATGGGTCGATGACCGCTGCACCATGGTCACGTCGACATCCCCCTCCCACAACGCCGCGCAGATATCATGGGCCGAGTTGTTGGAGCCGATCACCACCGCCTTCTTGCCCCTATAGGCATCAGGCCCCGGATGTTTGGACGAATGGTGCTGATCGCCCTTGAACGTCTCCATCCCCGGATATTTGGGCAAATTGGCCTTGCCCGACATGCCCGTGGCCAGCACCAATTGCTTGGGCTTCATCGTGACTTCCTGACCGTCACGGTCCACCACGACCGTCCATTCCTTGGTCTTTTCGTCGTACTTGGCCGATTTGCAGGTCGTCTTGGCCCAGTAATTCAACTCCATGACCTTGGTGTACATCTCCAGCCAGTCGCCGATCTTGTCCTTCGGCGCGAAGACGGGCCAGTTCTCGGGGAACTTGATGTAGGGCAGGTGGTCATACCACACCGGGTCATGCAGGCAGAGCGACTTGTACCGATTCCGCCAGCTGTCGCCGGGCCGTTCGTTCTTTTCGATGATGATCGCGGGCACGCCCAATTGCCGCAGCCGCGCGCCCAGCGCGATGCCGCCCTGACCGCCGCCGATGATCAGGACATAGGGCTGCTTGGTGTACCCCAACTCCCGCGCCTCGGACTCGCGCTCTTCCTTCCATGTGGGCCGATGCTTGCCCGCCCCATGCTTGGCCCCCAGCGGACGCGAAAAGCCCTTATGCTCCTCATGCCCTTTCAACTCCGCCATGGTGGTCAGAAGCGTCCAGATCTTCCCCCCGATCAGACGCACCAGCCCATAGCCCCGCGCCACGCCCGTCTCAAACTCGATCCAGGCCGTGGTGACCCCGCCATCCTCTGCCGCCGTCTCTCCTTCGGCGATCTTCCACCCCGTGGGCTTCGTCGCGGCCAGTTGCGACGCCAGCATCCCGGCAATGGCGTCCTTCCCCTCGCTCGTATGGATGTTCCAGGTAAACGTCACCAGATCGCGCCAATAGCAGTCGTCCTGAAAGCAGGCGACGGCGGCGGCGATATCGCCCTTTTCCAGCGCCGCCCCGAAGGTGTCGAGCAGCCCCTGAACCTCGGCATTCGCAGTCGTGTCGAGCATGTTGTCCTCCCTTGCGCTCCTATGGCGCAAAGGGTGCGGCATCCGCCGCGTCTGTCACGCGACGTGGTCAGCCAATGACCCGCGAAACACGAATTCCCCCCCGCCCTGTTGCGCGCGCAACAGGCCGCGCAACGGTCAGTGCGGCACCAGCCCCTCGCGCCGCGCCCGCCGCAGGATGGTGGACCGGTTCACGCCCAAGCGCCGCGCCGCCAAGGACATGTTCCCCCCGCAGGCCGCCAGCACGTCGGCCAGCGACTCTGCCTCGTCCTGCACCACCGACAGCGGCGCGGGCGGCAAGTCCGGCACATCGATCACCGACCCCTCGGCCAGCGCGATGGCGACCTCCAGCGTATTGGCCAATTCACGCAGGTTCCCCGGCCAGAGCCGCGCCTTCAACTCGGCCCGCGCGGCGGGCGACAGACGCAGGCTCTCGGGTCGCAGATGGCCGAACTGCCGCATCATCCGGTCCAGCAGCCAGTCGAAATCCTGCCGCAGCCGCAGGGGCGGCAGCGCCAGCGTCACCGCCGCCAGCCGGAAGAAAAGGTCCGCCCGGAACCGCCCGGCCCGCACCTCTGCCGACAGGTCCGCCGCCGTCGCCGCGATGATCCGGGGCCGCCGCCGCAAGGGCAGCGCGTCCAGCCCGACCAGCAGCCGCACCAGCCGCCCCTGCCCCTCTGGCCCCATATCCTCGGGCGTATCGATGAACAGCGTCCCCCCCGCCGCCGCCTCGGCCGCAGCGTCCCAGCCCTCACCCGCCCCCGCGCAGGACAGCGCCACAAAGGGCCGCCCGCCCCCCTGCGCCATGTGGATCGCCCGGACCAGCCGCTCTTTGCCCGTCCCCACCTCGCCGGAAATGAGGATCGGGATCGCCGTCCCCGCCAGCCGCGCCGCCTCGGCCAACAGCCGCCGGATCGCCGGGTCCGCGCCGCCGATGCTCTGGAAGGCCCCCGCGACCGCATCCGACGGCCCCACCCGCGCCGCCACAGGCGCGCGGTCCGTCTGCGGCGCGATGGCATGGCCGAACATCCCCTGCCCGTCGCGCAACTGGATCAGCCGCTCCTCCGTCGGGCGCCCCCGCATCAGGTCGGGCAGGCTGTCCACCGACAGATCAAAGAACCGGTCGATCCGCGCGCCCAGCACTGGCCCCTCTGCCTGCCGCGCGAGCACCGTCTCCGCCCCATGCGTCATCCCGATGATCCGCCCCGACCCGTCCAGCGCCACCGCCGCCTCCGGGTCCACATCCAGAAATTCCGGGCTGGTCGAAAAACGGAACACCCAATCCCCCCGGTTCATCGCCATCAGGTTCGCCATCTCCACCCGCCGGACACTGGCCTTCACAAGGTTCAGCGCAAGGCTCTGGCTGATCTTGGGCTGGGGCGACCGCAGCAGCGAAATGTCCAGCACCGCCGTCAGATTGCCCCGCGTGTCGAAGATCGGCGCCGCCGTGCAGGACAGCGGCGTATGCGTCAGGTCGAAATGATCCGACTGATGGATCGTGATGGCCTCTTTGGTGACAAGGCAGGAGCCGACGCCGCAGGTCCCCGCCAGTTCCTCTGACCAGTCGGACCCAAGGTACAGACCCGCCCGTCGCAATTCATCTTCGAACTTCGGGTCACCGAAATAGTCGACCGTCACGCCCTTTGCGTCGGCCAGCAGCAGCACGTATTTCTGCCCCGCGATCTGGCGAAACAACGTCTCCAGACCGCTGCGCGCGATGGCAATCAGTCGCTCGGATTGTTCGCGATGCTCCCTAAGCCGCGTCTCGGTCACAATATGGGCCGGGCTCGGCTTGGCCGGATCCATCCCATATTGCTCTACGCAGCGCCGCCAAGACTGCGCCACGATGGCATCGCGCCCGACCGCGCGGCCCGAAAGGACCTGATCGATCTCGCGCAGGTGCTGCAGATCGGACATGGGCGCCCCCTTCCCGTCGATCCCTCCCCCCTAGGGACCGCGTGGAACTCTGCGCCATCCCGGCCCCTGCGGCAATCCTCCCTTGGTCGCGCCTCGCCACAGCTTGCCGCAGCCGCGCCCGCGCGCCGCAGGGACGCGGGCAAAGCCCCGCGCGGGACGACCTGCTTTCACGCGACGGCGAAAGCCTAGATGCCTTCCGGCTCCGCCATGCGGCGATGACAGATTTGGAAAACCGTCCCGAACCCCAAGCGCCTGCCCAAGAAATGATGGGGTGCCTTCGTCCAACACCTGCCCGCACAAAGGCAATGTCCGGGCAAAGGTCGCGCGGACGACGGTGTCGTGACGGCCGAACCGCGCAAGGCGTCCCGCAGTTGGTCGACCACAGCAAGGGGCCTAACCCGTGCGTTTGTCGGCTTGCTTTGTGGGCTTTCAGAGAAGGATGGTGCCGCTGAAGGGACTCGAACCCCCGACCCCATCATTACGAATGACGTGCTCTACCAGCTGAGCTACAGCGGCATCCTTCTCGGCACAGGCCCTACTATGGCCCTACCCACAATTCAACCCCCTGCCTAACCCCTTGGCTTCACACATCTTTCA
>JBDKFE010000063.1:0-9499 GCA_039798885.1 Pseudomonadota bacterium
TTCCGCAGCCGCCACGAGATCGGCAGCCTGCATGTTCGACAAGAGATCCTGAAGCGACGCCACATCCCGAGTCACAAGGTCGGCAAGGAATCCGAGCTCCCCTTCCTTCGCGCCCCCGAGCTCGGCCTCCAAGGCCCGCACCCGCGCATCGAACCCCGGTGCCGCCGTCGACAGGCGACGCTGGAAGACGGCCTGAAGCTCTTTGAACCCCTTGTATCCAAGGGATTGTGCATAGCGGACGAAGCTGGATGCATGGATCCCACATTTCGCCCCGATGGCATTTACCGAGAGCACAGCCACGTCGTTCGGGTTCTGCGTCAGATAAAGAGCGATCCTTTGGTAGGATTTGCTCATGTCATCATAGCGATCATGGATCAGCTTGATCAGCTCTTCATAGCTCTCGGGCGGACGGTAGGACATGGACGGCTTCCTTCATCGCGGAGATCTTCCCGCTGCCTTCCCATCGAGCACGCCGCACCGAAGTTTGTCAATTTGTTTGCAATGCATGGAATGGTGCACTTGGCGCGCGGCGCGTCGAGGGGCGTATTAGAACGGAAGTTGTCCTTGCCAAAGCAGCATGCCGCCATTCCCTACAAATGGCGGCACATTGCCTTTCCCCAGACTCCACCTCAGGTGCGGGTGCGCACGCCGCTCGACCGACGGCTGGCCACGGTGGTCAATACCGCCGCCACGATGATCACGGCACCCGTCGATGCTTGCACGTAGAAAGATGGCACCTGCGCCAGCGTCAACAGGTTGTTGATCACGCCGATCAGCAGCACGCCGCTGACAAGGCCAACCATCGTGCCGCGCCCACCCCCAAGGCTTACACCGCCGATCACAGCCGCCGCGAAGGCCGAGAAGATGATGCCTTGCCCTTGGGTAGTCACCGCCGAGTCCAAGCGCCCCGTCATCAGCACTCCCGCCAGACCGGCCAGAAGCCCGGCATAGACAAAGGCCGACCAGATCACGCGATCGACGTTGATACCTGCCGCCCGCGCAGCATCCTCGTTTCCGCCGATCGCGTAAAGCGCGCGGCCATAGCGGTGGTATTTGAACACCAGACCGATGGCGACCGCAACGATCGCGAAGACAAGGACGGACACAGGAAGCCCGAACAACTTGGCCGATCCGAGGTATGTCAGCGCAGGGCCGGGGGAATAGATCGACCGCCCGTTCGATACGATCAGCACGCCCCCGCGCAGCAGGACCAGCAGGCCCAGCGTCGAGATAAAGGGGTTCAGCCCGATACGCACAACCATGAAGCCGTTGAAGTAGCCGATCAACCCCGCCGTTCCCAAGGCAACGACCAGCCCCATCCACGACGGCAACTCAAGCCCGAGGCCACCTGCGGCAACCGGCACAAGGCAGACCGCCGCCAACATCGGCGCAAAGCCGACGATCCCTTCGAGCGAGAGGTCGAGCCGCCCGATCAGAACGACAAAGGTAAGCCCGATGGTGGTCAGACCAAGCACGCTGACCTGTTCTAGGATGTTGATCAGGTTGATGCCGGTGGCAAAGTTCGGCGCGACAATCGCACCCACAAGCACCAGAAGTGCCAGCACCGGATACATGGTGTAACCGCCCGCGACAAAGGCGCTGCCAAAGGCCGAAAGCCGGGACCGACCGGCCTTCTGGCCAGCTTTTGCCTTACCTGTCATCGCATCGCTCATGCCACGCCCTCCATGCGCAAAATCAAGTCCTTCATCGTGTAGTCTCCGCGCAGTTCGCCCGTAATCTTGCCTTCGAAGACGATCACGACCCTGCTTGCCAGTTGCGCAATCTCGTCCTCTTCATCCGACACAACGATCACGCCCAAGCCCTTGCTCGCCAGATCGCGCAGCAGGGCATAAAGCTGTTCCTTTGCTCCCACATCGACACCCCGCGTCGGACTAAGGGCAACGATCACCTGCGGGTTCTGGCAAAGGGCGCGGGCGAAGACGACCTTTTGCTGGTTTCCACCCGAAAGCTGGCTGACCGCTTGTTCCAGCGACGAGCAGATCACATTCGTCTGCCGTGCAAGGCTACCGACATGGGCTGCTTCCTTGTCGAGTTTGATGAACCCCAAGCGGCCCGACAAAACGTCAAGCCCACCGATAGCGACGTTCTCCCGAACGCCCAGAAGCCCGACATACCCGCTTGCATGCCGGTCGGTCGGCACAAGGCCGATGGTCGGAAGCAGGCCGTCCGAGCCACTGATCTTGCCCTTGTAAGGGGTCAATTGGCCCGCAAGCATCATCGCCAAGGCTTCCTTGCCGCCGCCGACAGGACCGGCTAGCGCCACGATCTCGCCGGGCTTGATCTGGAAATCGACACCTTCCGCCGAAACGGGGTAAAGGCCGATCCCCTTGGCTTGCAACAAAACAGGCGCATCGCTGCGCGTGTGATCCACACGAACGGAGCGGACAGTCTTTTCGCCCATCATCAAGTCGGCGATCAACTCGACATTAAGATTGCCGACATCTTCCCTTTCCTTGACGACCAGCCCGTCGCGCAGGATCGTCACGGTGTCTGCAACCTCGAACACCTCGTCGAGATGGTGCGATATGTAGATGAACGAAACACCAAGCGCCTTGAGCGCTTTCACCTGTTCAAAGAGCATGCGCTTCTCGGCATTGCTCAGGGCGGCGGTCGGTTCATCAAGGATGATAACGGGCACACCACGGCTGAGCGCCTTCATGATTTCCAGCAGCTGGCGCGTGCCTGCGCTAAGTTCCCCGGCAAGGGACTCGGCGCGGATGTCGACGTTCCATTTATCCAGCAACGCCTGCGCTTCGGACATCATGAGCCTGTGGCTGACGACGCCAAATTTCTTGCGCACCAGCGGGTTTTCCAGAAACAGGTTCTCGGCCACCGTCAGCAAATTGAAAAGCTGGGGCGTCTGCTGCACATGGGCGATGTCGTCGCGGATTTTGGCAGCGTAGGGCTGGCCGTTGGCCACCACTTCCGTCTTGGAAATTCGAATGGTGCCTGTGTCAGAGGCAATAAGTCCGCTCATCGTTGAGACCAGCGTGCTTTTTCCTGCCCCATTGCGACCCAGAAGGGCGTGAACCTCACCGTGCATGACGGTGAAATCCACGCCCCGCAGGGCTTTCGTGGAACCAAAGGTCTTAGAGATGTTGCGCATCTCGACGATGGGATGCTGTCTGTCCATGATCTCTGGATCCACGATGTCTAAGCAGGCTTACTTGCCGACTTGGTTCGCCCAAAGGTCAGGCGAGTCGACGTTCTCGGCAGTCACGAGAGTGGCGTTCAGTTGGTATTGCGGGCCGACAGGGGTGTCGATCACCTGACCGTCATCACGCTTGCCGACCTCGATGGTGCCGCCGCCTTTGACCAGTTCGATCAGCTCTGCCGTCTTGGTGGCATAGGCACTCAGCGGCTGGGAAACGGTGGCGTCCAAAGCCTTGTCGCGGATGAGTTGCAGGCCCTGCGGGGTGCCGTCGATGGCGATGCGGATCACATTGCCTTCCTCGCCCACTGCAGCGCCTTTGCCCGCGGCATTAAGCTGCGCATTGACAGCGGTCGCCATCAGCTCCGAAGCCATGAAGATACCAGCGAGGTTGGGGTTCTGGGTCAGCACGTTCTGCGCCGCATCCGCTGCCATATCGGCGGTCCATTCGGTCGGGCGCTGGATGATCTGCACCTTAGGGGCCAATTCGCCGAGCGTCTTGGCAAAGCCTTCTGACCGGTCAAGGCCGTTCGGCGTGGTCAGTGCGCCCTGAAGTTCCAGCACGATGCAACTATCGTCTTTCCAGCACGGGGCCGCCTCCAGACGCTTGGCCATTTCCTTGGCACCCTGCGCGCCGGCGTCGACGTTGTCGGCGCGGACGGTCGCCGTGACCTTGCCGCCCGCCGGGCTGTCGTCGATCGAAAAGACCAGAACGCCGGCTTCGTTGGCCTTCTCGACCACTGGCACGATGCCCGCCGCGTCAAGCGGAGCAAAGACGATGACATTCGCGCCATTGGCCATCAGGTTCGTCAGGGCGTCGACCTGCGCCGCGATATCGCCATTCGGATCAGGCGCGCCAACGAGGGTGAAGCCCTTGGCGTCGAAGGCTTTCTTCGACAGATCCAGCATCAGGGTCTGGAAGTCGTCCTTCAGGAACTTCGGGGTGAAACCGATCTTCACATCGGCATTGTCCGCAAAGGTCACGCCTGCGGACAGAGCGAATGCCACCGTTCCGGCGGCAAGCGCCTTGACCGATTGGCGACGGGTCATGCTGGATTTCATTATGTCGTCCTCCACTGGGTTTTTGCGATCCCCTCGGGCTTTCACCGGATCGGAGGACCACTTTTGGCCCTTTGTGTGCGTCACAAAGGGATCAGTTGACCGTGCTGACGACAGATCTCCTCACCTGACGTCAGGCACAGCGTTTCGTTGCGCGCCCCCCTTCTGGCGGGCGCGGCATTGGGTTGCCCTTGGGTGATCCCGTCAGGCTTTGACTTCGGACACTTTGACCATCCGGCCTTGTTGCATGGACAAGTAGGCCGCTTCGGCGAGCACTAGGGCACGGTGGCCATCCTCGAAGCTGGCAAGAGGGACCGCGCCCTTCTCGACGCAATCCACGAACCCGTCGATCTCGGCCATGAAGGCCTCGTTGTAGCGTTCAAGAAAGAAGAACTGGTAGGGCGCGCTGGTCTCGGTCGTCGTCGCGGTATAGCGGCGCATTTCGTGGGGCTTGCGGTTGTCGGAAATCACCATCCCCTTGCTGCCCATCAGTTCAACACGCTGGTCATAGCCATAGACAGCGGTCCGCGAGTTGTTGATGTGGCATTGCTTGCCAGATGCGGTTCGCAAAATGAACATGGCACTGTCCACCTCGTTCAGAGCAGCCCCCAAGGCGGGGTCGATCAAGGCTCCACCGATGGCAAAAACCTCGACCGGCTCCTCGCCCAGCATAAAGCGGGCAAGGTCGAAATCGTGGATCGTCATGTCGCGGAACAGCCCGCCTGCCGCTTCCAGATAAGCGCGGGGCGGGATGCCAGGATCGCGCGAAGTAATGATGACCTGATGGAGGTCCCCGATCTCGCCTGCAAGCATCGCCTTGCGCGCGGCGCTGTGACCGGGGTCGTAACGGCGATTGAAACCAAGCTGGATTGGCAACTTGCTGCCCTTGATCTTGGCGGCACAAGCCTCGACACGCGCAAGGTTCAGGTCGATTGGCTTTTCGCACAGAACAGCCTTGCCGGAAGCGATCGCAAGTTCAATGTAATCGGCATGGGTCGGGGTTGCCGTTGCAATCAGAACCGCGTCGACATCCGTGGATGCAAAGACGTCCGCCGCCGATGTAAAGGCCCGAACACCCTGCTCCCCCGCAACGCGGTCCGCCGAGGGCGGGTGCAAGTCATAGACGCCCGCAAGCGTTGCCCGCGGATGCCGCGCCACATTCGCCGCGTGCATCTGGCCGATGCGTCCGCATCCCAGAACAGCAATTCGCAACATATTCCCCCCAAGCGCAGTATTTCATTCAGTTTCGCAAAAAATGTTGCATCACCGCACTTATGTCAATAGAAATTTTGCAAAGGCTTGGTATTGCAATAAACAGTGCAATACAGTCGGGGCGCAGTCCGAACGGTGAAGGAAGACAGGATGAGCAGGGTCGACGGGAAGATTGGGGTGGTAACGGGCGGCACGCAGGGGCTTGGGGCAGCGGTTGCCTGGCAACTCGCTCGGTCTGGCGCTGCTGGACTGGTGACGTGCGGGCGCAACGCTGCAAAAGGTAACGCAGTTGCCCAAGCCATCCGCGAGGAAACCGGCTGCGATGTGCGCTTCGTGCAGGCCGATCTTGGTGTTGCAACGGAAGTCCGAACAGTGGTGGCGGCTGCCGACAAGTCGTTTGGTCGCGTGGACATGCTGGTGAACGCAGCAGGCATCACAGACCGCGGAGATATCCTGACGACCGATGAGGCGCTTTTCGACCGCATGTTCGCGATCAACACCCGCGCACCGTTCTTCCTGATGCAGGACACGATTCGGATCATGGTAAGGGAGGGCACACCCGGCACCATCGTCAACATTGGCTCGGCTGCGGCGCTTTCGGGCCAACCATTCATTGCGGCCTATTGCGGCAGCAAGGGTGCTTTGGCCACGCTGACACGCAACACAGCCTTTGCGGCGATGAAAAACCAGATCCGCGTCAATCAACTGAACATCGGGTGGATGGCGTCAGATGGTGAAGACCGGATCCAGCGCGACTACCACAACGCTGATGCAAACTGGCTGGAAAAGGTTGCTGCGGAACAACCGTTCGGCCGCCTGCTGGCACCAGAAGAAGTCGCAAAGGCGGTCGGTTTCCTGCTCTCGTCCGAATCCGGCATGATGACCGGCGCGGTGATCCATTTCGACCAGTCGGTCTGGGGCGCCTACCCCTTTGCGCCGCCGGTGCCGGTCGGAAAGCTCGCGCTCTGACCTTTAGGCGATGGCACAGTTGTGACGCGTGTAAAGTAGGCTAGGCATGATACGGCTTGTCGGCTGAACCCCGCTTCGGGCCATGCGGATTGCATCAACCGCGAGAGAAATCTCGCGGTCGAAATCATGGCCGATGGTGACGTCCATGATCCCTTTCTCCAACAACATCCGTGAGTTGGCGTTGAGTTCGTGCCCAACGAAAACGGTCGTTCCGGCCAAGCCCTCATCCTCGAGCGCGCGCCCGATCCCAAGGTTTGCCCCCGATACGTTGTAGATCGCAACCGGCGGCCCGTTCTGCGAGATATGCCGTCGTATCGCCTCGTAGGTCACTTCGACACTTTCATCCGAACCAACGCGCTCTTCGATTGTCAGCATCGGAAACTCCGACCGCAAAACCTGCCGGAATCCCTGTTCGCGGTCGAGTTGACAGCGGAATGGGACGCTGCAGACGAAAAGAACGCGCCCCACCTGTTGACGGGGGGCAAGTCGACCACAGAACCAGCCGGCGGTCGAACCGGACGCGTATTGGTCCGCTCCGACATAGGCGGTGCGCCCCGATGCCGGAAGATCGCTTGTCAAGCACACGACGGGAATGCCCCGTGCTGTGACCTCTTGGACAGCGCGATTGATCGCGGGATGTTCACGTGCGACGAGCAGGATTCCGTCAGCATCTGCCGACACCACGCTGATCCGGTGGGCCAATTCTTCGGCACTGATACTGTGCGACACGTGCGATTCGGCACGAAACTCGACTTCGGGCTTGTTCAGCCAGTGGCGCTCGGCGGCCTCGCTGGCAGCCTGATTGAAGGATTTCCCCGACTCGGCAAGTAGGCGCAATCGCAACCTTTCACCCAGTTCGCGCTGGATGGCGATTGCGGGAGGTGCGGTGCCGGTAAGCTCTTTCGATATCGCGATGTCATTCTGAAGAACTGCCTTCAATTCTCGAAAGCCGGACAGCCCAAGCCCCTGCGCCAGCCGCACAAGACTGGACGGGTGGACATCGCAACGCTTCGCGACATCTCCGGCGGACAAGACGGCAACAATGGACGGATTTGCCATCAAGAAATCCGCGATCCGACGCGACCCTTTGCTGAAGTCGGGGCTCATCGAAGCAAGGCGGGCCTGGACCTCCTTGACCGTCGAGGGCTTCTTGTAGGGAATGTCCATGGCCACCTATCCTGTCACGCACGATTCTAGCATAGCGTTGCGTTTTCGCAAGTTTTATTGCATTCTTGCGCCACTCGCCGCATTTTCCAAGCCCAACTCAAGGATGCGACAAATCCGGAAATTGTATCGCGGCCGTCATCACATAACTGGGATTTGTGGCCGGAAAAACAAATCAAACACGATGCGCTACTCTCCTATACTTGGACAGATTTCCGTCTGATTTAGCTACTACCTGCACCTGCGGTTCGGTTTAAACGGTATCGAACTGACCACGGCGGGCGGTTGTCCTCCATGGGCGGCGTGGGGCTGTTGGTGGTTGTAGAAGATGATCCAGCACCCGATCCCGGCCTTGGCTTGCGATCTAGTTTCCCAAGCGTGCAGATAGACGCATTCATGCTTCAGGGACCGCCAGAGGCGTTCGATGAAGATGCTGTCGACGCACCGGCCCATGCAATCTATCGAAAGCCGGGGGCCGACCCATTTCATTCGGTCCGTCCACGCGACGGCCGTGAACTGGCGGCCCTGATCGGTGGTCATGATCTCGGGCAGGCCGAACTTGTGGATCGGAGCGAGCACCATTCGAACGACATCATCGTTTGCCTGTCGAAACGAATTGCCTGCTTCTGCCACTGCCGATCCAGCATATGTGGTTGTTCCTGTGGAAGGCGGTGGCCGTTTCGGCCCCCCGGGGTGTTCTTGTCCTGAATGATTTGGCCCGAAGGGACCCGAGCTTGGTTGGCACGGTTTTCGAACGCGGCAACGAACGCGGCAATGGCTAGGCGCAAGATTTGATAAAGCCTCCCGCAAGAGAGGCTTATATATATGGAAAAACTAGTATTTTTTGATTCTTGAGCAGGATTTGAACCCACGGCCTTGAGGTCATGAGCCTGACGGAATTGAACTCTGAACGATCTGAAATCACGCGGGAAATCCGGCGAGACCCGAAGAGAAAAAACAGAGATAGGGGTGGGTGTCCGCCATGGGCAGTATGTGGGCGCTGGTGGTTGTAGAAGGTGATCCAGCGCCCGACGCCGGCCTTGGCCTGCGAGCCGGTCTCCCAGGCGTGCAGGTAGACGCATTCCATCACAGGTATCCCGATTTCGCGGAACTTAGCCAGAACATCGCAGAATCTGTATAAGCCATTTATATGTTGCGATCTTTTTTCTTGCACTCGGCTCATCGGTCGCCCATTTGACTGTCACTGTCGATCGAAGGCTGCTTTGGCCGCTGAGCGACGGGGCGAACGGCGACGACTGCGTCGATTGCCGATCAGGGTAACCTGATCCTTCGTGAGCGACCCTGAGGGTCCTGCTTGCGCATCAACGGAGAAACCGCGGTGTCCAGCACCGCACGAGAGTTTCGAAGGAGCCTTCCGGGCTGTCCGGCGGGCGTGGTGCATGAGGAGGACCTGTTGTGCCGAATGCGAAGACCGGTGCGAAGAGCCCGACCCTGCCGGAGACGCTCCGGCTCAAGATCACCTACTGCAAGGTAGAGGATCTCAGGCCTTATGCGGGCAACGCCCGCACCCATTCCGACAAGCAGATCGACCAGATCGCGGCCTCGATCCGGCAGTTCGGCTTCACGAACCCGGTGCTTGTCGATGGTTCCGGCGGCATCGTCGCCGGACATGGCCGTGTCGCGGCGGCACGCAGGCTCGGACTTGCCGAGGTGCCTGCCATCGAACTGGCGCATCTGAGCGAGGCCGAACGGCGGGCCTATGTCATCGCCGACAACCGCCTCGCCGAACTGGCTGGCTGGGATCGGGAGATCCTCGCGATCGAGCTGCAGGCGCTCTCCGAGATGGACCTGGATTTCGATCTCGAGATTACGGGCTTCGAGACGGCCGAGCTCGACCTCCTGCTCGACGAGGACGACAGCGGCGGCCGCGATCCCGAAGATGATGTCGCCTCACCCGCACCG
>JBDKFE010000064.1:0-3358 GCA_039798885.1 Pseudomonadota bacterium
TGGCCTGCCTCTCGCCAAAAATCCAAGCCGCCATCCTCGCCGGAACCCAGCCCCCCGACCTCAGCCTTGAACGCATCGTCCGTTCCGGCATCCCGCTCGACTGGGCCGAGCAGGAAGCAAAGTTCGGCTTCCGCTGAGGGGGAGCCTCACCGCAACCATGACCCGGCCGGCCATTCTGCGGCCGGGAGCAGTTGCAGTCTGAAGGGCCTCAGCCCCACCGCAACGGCCTATCAGGACCCGCATCCGTCGAAATTGAAGAATCTTCCCTGTTATTCCCTGTAAACTCCCTGTTAATCCCTGTTTCTGGGGCGGCGCAGCCAAACCGAACCGGGGGCAGAGCGCCGCTGAGACAGCATGCCAGAATGCGCGGAATGAGGGCGGAGTGCAGCGGTCTCAGCGCAGGATCAGGCCGCGTAAGACACGGAAATCACGCGGGAAATCCGACGAAACCCGCAGAGACAAAACAGAGATAGGGGTGGGTGGCGGAGGAGGTGGGATTCGAACCCACGGTAGGGTCTCCCCTACGTCGGTTTTCAAGACCGGTGCCTTAAACCTCTCGGCCACTCCTCCGACACACCGCTCCTACCGACCCCGGACCGATTCTGAAAGGCCACGATCGGGTGACAATTCCGCCCACGGAGCCCCCTGCCCTTTCCACATGGCGGCCCGCGCTGTATGATTGCGCCACCGTTGGCAAAGCTGCGCCGGCGGCTCGGCAAGGCGGCGGGCAAAAGACCCGCGACAGGATCGACAGACAGCGTGGAACGAACGCGCGGCAGTGGGGCGAAGATGGCAGGATTTCCGACGGCGCGCGTTGCGCTCTTGATCTCGACGGCATTCGCGCTGGCGGCCTGCCAGCCGGGGCAGAACCCCTTTGCGCGCGATCCGGACCGGCCCGCAGCCGCAAGCCCCACCTCCGTTACCCTCGTCGACCGCGATGTCGAAGCCCCGGACGTCTTCCAGACCACGGACGAGGCGCTGTGGGACGGCCGCCCCTCCCTCGGCGGCGTCTGGGTCGCCTCGCCCGATGCTGTCGACCCCGAGCGCGTGATCCTGCGCAATCCCGACAACGGCAAGTTCGTCATCGGCGCCCTCTTCAAGCGCGAAGCCTTCAACCCCGGCCCGAAGCTCCAGATCTCCTCCGACGCGGCCGAGGCGCTGGGTCTTCTTGCCGGTCAGCCCGGCAAGATCAGCGTGACCGCCCTCCGGCGCGAGGAGGTGGCGGCCACCACCGACGCCTCTGCCCCGATCCTTGATGCCAACGAAGGCATCAGCGCCACCACCTTGGGCGAAACCGCCGCCGCCGCGATCGACGCGGCCGAAGGCAAACCCGCACCCAAGCCAGCCGCGAAACCCGCCGATGGCCCCAAGGCCCCCGTCGTCTCCACCGCCCCGGTCAGCACGACGACTGTTGCCCCCGCCACCACCGCGCCAACCCCCGCAGCAGCCCCTGCCCCCGGCAGCGCCACCATCCAGATCGGCATCTTCTCTGTCGAGTCCAACGCCAACCGCGCGGTCGAGACGCTGAAAAAACAAGGCGTTGCTGCCACCTCCCGCAAGGAGACGACGCAGGGCAAGACTTGGTGGTCCGTGACGGCCACCGGCACCGGACGCGACGCCCTTCTCGCAAAGGTGAAGGGTCTGGGCTTCACCGATGCCTATGCGATCCGCTAGGGCGGCACGCATCGGACAGAAAGGAACACGCATGACGATCCTGCGCCGCGCCCTCGCCACTGCCCTCTTCGCCCTTCTCGCGGCCCTGCCTGCCCGCGCCTTCGAGACGCGCGCGACAGCGGCATGGGTCTATGACGTTTCCACCCAGACCGTCCTCATGGACAAGAACGCCGACACGCCCCTGCCCCCCGCGTCGATGTCCAAGCTGATGACGATCAACATGCTGTTCGAAGCGCTGCGCGACGGCCGCGTCTCGATGGACACGACCTTTGCCGTTTCTTCCCGGGCCAAGGCAATGGGCGGGTCGACCATGTTCCTCAATGAAACCGACCGCCCGACAGTGCGCGACCTGATCCATGGCATGATCATCAACTCGGGCAACGACGCTTGCGTCGTCGTCGCCGAAGGGCTCTCTGGCACGGAAGAGGCCTTTGCCAATCTCATGACCGAACGGGCAAAGGCGCTCGGCATGACCAATTCCGTCTTCGCCAATGCCTCTGGCTGGCCCGATCCCCGCCATCGCATGTCGATGCGCGATCTGGGCATCCTCGCCAAGCGGCTGGTCACCGAATTCCCCGAATACTATCCGATCTTCTCGGAAACCGAATTCAACTACATGGACCGCGCCCCCGCCAACGCGACCAACCGCAACCCGCTTCTGCGTATCGCCGCCGCCGATTGGCAGGCCGACGGGCTAAAGACCGGTCACACATCCGAGGCAGGCTATGGCCTTGTCGGTTCCGCCGTCATGGGCGAACGCCGCGTGATTTTCGTGATCACCGGCCTCGCCTCTGACAAGGACCGCGCCGAAGAATCCGAGGCGATCGTCAACTGGGCCTTCCGCCAATTCGCCGAAAAGACCCTCGTTACCGCAGGCACCCGCGTGGCTGACGCGCAGGTCTGGATGGGCGCCGCCGATACCGTGGGTCTCGTCCCCGCCACCGACCTGCGCCTCCTCGTCCCCGCACATGTGCAGGAAGGCGTGACCGCCGAAGTCATCTACACCGGCCCGGTCCAAGCCCCGATCACCGCAGGCCAACACCTTGGCGAATTGATCGTCCACGTGCCCGACCTGCCCGACGCCCGCATCCCGCTCGTCGCCGAAACCGACGTGGCCGCAGGCGGCTTCGTCAAGCGTCTGACCACCGCTGCCGACGACCTCATGCGCCGCTATCTGGGCGGTACGGACGACGCCGCCGAACCGGCCCCCGCGTCGTGACGGAATGACGGGCCATTTCCTCAGTTTCGAAGGCATCGACGGCTCGGGCAAATCCACCCAAGCCCGCCGTCTTGCCGAAGCCTTGCGCGCGCGCGGCCACAGCGTCACCCTCACCCGCGAACCCGGCGGTTCTCCGGGGGCCGAGGAAATCCGCCGCCTCGTCCTCGAAGGCGACCCGGATCGCTGGTCGGCGGAAACCGAACTGCTCCTCTTCACCGCTGCCCGCCGCGACCATCTGGAAAAGACCATCCGCCCCGCCCTCGCGCGCGGCGACATCGTCATCACCGACCGCTTCGCCGACTCGACGCGCATCTATCAGGGCATCACGCGCGGCGACCTCGCCGCCACGGTGGACCGCCTGCACGCCCTGATGATCGCCACCGAACCCGACCTCACCTTCCTCGTGGACATCGACCCCGAAACCGGCCTCTCGCGCGCGCGTGCCCGCGCTGGAACCGAACTCCG
>JBDKFE010000065.1:0-10499 GCA_039798885.1 Pseudomonadota bacterium
TTTCCGACGACGCTGCGCGCGGCGGCGGCGGCGCGGGCGGGGGAGGACCCCGTGCTGATGGGTGCGCCGAATGTGGTGCGCGGCGGATCGCAGGCCGGAAACGTGGCGGCGGTGGATTTGATCCGGGCGGGGCTGTGTGACGGGCTGGTGTCGGATTACCACCTGCCCGCGCTGCCCATGGCCGTCTGGGCGCTGGTCGATGGCGGGGTCATGCCGCTGGAGAAGGCGTGGGCGCTGGTGTCCAGTGGTCCGGCGCGGGTGCTGCGGATGGCGGATCGCGGGCGGATCGCGGATGGGCTGCGCGCCGATCTGGTGGTCGTGGACCCCGTCACGCGCGAGGTCGTGGCGACCATCGCGGGCGGTCGGCTGTCGCATCTGTCGGGCCGTGTCGCCGCGCGCTTCATGGACGTGCGGGGCGCGGCGCGGATGGCCGCCGAATAGGTCAGGCGGTCACTTCGTAGCGTTCGAGGAAGTCTTCCGCCGGGAGCCTGCGGAAGTCGTCGAGCGCCGAGCGCAGGCGCGCATGGTCCCAGTTCCACCATGCCAAATCCAGCAGGCGGTCGCAGATGCGCGGCGCAAAGCGCGACCGCAGCGGTTGGGCGGGGACGCCTGCAACGATCATGAAGGGGGCGACGTCGCGGGTGACGACCGCGCCAGAGGCGACGATGGCACCGATGCCCACGGTCACGTCAGGCTTGATGATCGCGCCGTGGCCGATCCAGCAATCCGCACCCAGCGTGGTGCGGCGGGCGGCGCGGGCGGCGAAGAAGCTGGGATCATCCGCCGCGTCGTCCCAGTAGTAGCTGGAGCGGTAGAGGAAATGGTGCTGCGCGGCATGGGCGAAGGGGTGGTCGGTCGGGCCGATCCGCGTCATGGCGGCGATGTTGGAGAAACGGCCGACGGTCGTGTTGGCGATGTCGGCGGAGCGGTCGCAATAGGCGTAATCTTCGAAGGTGGAATTCAGGATGCGCGCGCCTTCGCCGATCTCCACCCAAGCGCCGAGGGTGGAGTTCACCACCTGCGCGCCGGGATGGAGGAAGGGTTCGGTGGCAGAGAGTTTGGGCATCATTCCCCCTTGATCAGCTTGCGCCGCAGCCAGCCGGACAGGCTGTCCATCAGCATGACCATCAGGACGATAAGGACCATGTAGTAGCAGACCTCTTCCCAGTCCTTTTGGGTCTGGATTGCTTGGGTCAGCATCAGGCCGATACCGCCGCCGACGATGGCGCCGACGACCGTGGCGCTGCGGGTGTTGGATTCGAGGTAGTAGAGGACCTGCGACATCAGCACGGGGATGATCTGCGGGATCACCCCAAAGCGGGCGCGTTGCAGGGCGTTGGCCCCGGTGGAGCGGATGCCTTCGACCTGCTTCTCGTCGATGTTTTCCACCGCTTCCGAGAAGGTCTTGCCGAAGCTCCCGACGTCGGTGATCAGGATGGCCAGTGCCCCCGTCATCGGACCCGGACCGAAGGCGCGGGACAGGATGATGGTCCAGATCAGGCCGTCCACGCCCCGGATGAAGTCGAAGATGCGGCGCAGCGCAAAGCGGACAGGGCCGAGCGGGTTGGCATTGCGCGCGGCGAGGAAGGCGAGGGGGAGCGAGATGATCGCCGCGCCGAAGGTGCCGAGGATGGCCATGAGCATGGTTTCAAAGATGGCCCATGCCACGTCGCCATGCCGCCACATCGGGTTGAACCAGAAGTCATGGGCCATGCCTGCGATGTTAGAGCGGGCGGGATCGACGCGGTCGCCCCAGAGGGCGAGAGAGGCGAGGTCCAGCGGGCCCTTGCCGTGGAAGGGGCTGTCGAGGGTAAAGAAGAACAGCTCCCACCCCGCGAAGTAGCGGAAGGTTTCGACCTTTGACCGGGTATAGGCAAAGCGGCCATGGTCGGTGGTGACTGAAACGCGGTTGCCCGAGGCGTTGATCCAGTCGGGCAGGGGGTCGGGGGCGGTCAGTTTCAGGCCGCCGCCTTGGGGCACGATGTCGATGGTGCCATAGCCGGGGACGACGTAGCGCGCGCCCTTGTCGTCATAGGTGACGATATGACCGTCTCCGAGGTCGATGGTGGTCGTCGCGCCCTCCACTGTGACCCAATCGGGATGGGTGCCTGCGGGGTAGCGGCCCTTGGCTTCGCCTTCGACGGCGGAACTGACCTCTCCGCTGCGATTGTCGCGGGTGACGTGGACCTTGTGGGACCAGAAGTCCGACAGAAGGATTGCCGCGTTGTCCATCTTGGCCCGCTGGGCAAGGCCGGGGATATCGAAGGCGAAAAAGATATAGCTGAAATAGGCAAGGATCAGCGCCGGGATGGACAGGGCGATCAGGCGGCGCTTGCGGAAGGTGGCGAGGAGGGGCGCGCTTTGGGGGGCGGTGGGGGCGAAGGTGGCGGTCATGTCAGTTCCCCTGCACGAGGCGGGTGCGCCAGCGGTCCGACAGGCGGTCGATGACGGCGATGGTGAGGAAGAGAAGCAGGAAGATAGCCACGACCTGATCGTAACGCCCGCCGCCCCATTGCATCGCGATCTTGAGTTCGTAGCCGATCCCCCCCGCGCCGACGAAGCCAAGGATGGCCGAGGCGCGCACGTTGATCTCGAACCTGAGCAGCGCGTAGGACAGCCAATTGGGCGCGACCTGCGGGATCACGCCGAACCACATCTTCTGGCCCCATGAGGCGCCGACAGAGGTCAGACCCTCGACCGGTTTGAGGTCGGCGTTTTCGGCGACTTCTGAGAAGAGTTTGCCCAAGACGCCCATGGTGTGGATCGTGATGGCGATCATGGCGGGGATAGGACCGCCGCCGAGGATATAGATGAGGACCAGCGCGATCACGATTTCCGGGATGGCGCGCAGCGCGTCGGTGACGCGGCGCAGCAGGGGGATCAGGCGGGGCCAGCGGGCAAGGCCGCGGGTGATCAAAAGCGACAGGAACCCCGCGCCGAGCACGCCCAGAAGGGTGGAGACGGCGGCGATGTTGATCGTTTCGACCAGCGAACCGGTATAGGACCACATCAAACCCGGCAGGTTGGCGCGTTTCTCCCATGCTTCGGACAGGACTTCGGCGGGGAAGTCGTCAAGGCGGTGCAGCCCGTCGAGGAAGTCGCCCGCGTTGCGGTCCTGCGCCACAAGGAAGCCCGAGGCCATGGTGGCGACGAAGAAGATCAGCAATAGGCCGCCATAAAGGCGCTTCTTGCGGGTCGCGGCCAGATAGGCGGCGCCGGGTGCGGTGGCATCGGGGCGCTTGCCCGGTTCGGGTCCGAAGGCGATGTCGACCATGTGTCCCCCAATAGGAAAGGCCGGACCCTATGCGGGGTCCGGCCCGATGTGTCAGGCGATCAGTTGGAGGCTTCCTGAAGCTTCCGCGCCTCGATGATGCCGGTATAGGCATCCAGCGTGACGGGGATGAAGTCCTTGGCTTCGCCGGCGGCCACGCCATAGGCGCAGTCCTTGTCGGTTTCGTGCAGGTCGGCGGTCAGGGCGATGACCTTGTCCTTCACGTCCTGCGGCAGGGCCGAGCGGACGACCATCGGGCCTTCCGGGATCATCTTGGACTTCCAGAGTTCCACGAGGTCGTTCATGTCGACGAGGCCCGCATCGGCGGCCTTGCGGAAGGCGCCCGAATTGTAGCCGTCTTCCCAGTTGCCCAGACCGTCAGCCCACGACACGCCCGCCGCGAAGTCGCCATTGGCGACGCCGACGATGGTCTGTTCATGGCCGCCCGAGAATTTCACTTCGGAGAAGTAGTTTTCCAGCGTGCCGTAGGTGGCGATCAGTTCGGCAGCGGGGACGAGGTAGCCCGAGGTGGAGTTCGGTTCGGCGAAGGCGAAGACCTTGCCTTTGGCGTCGTCGAGCGAGGTGATGCCCGAGTCCTTGCGCGCGAAGGCGATGGAGTAGTAGCCGGTCGAGCCGTCCACGTTCTGCTTGGTCAGCGCCAGTTCGACGGCGGCCGGGTCGGTCAGGTGGATCTTGGCAAAGGCCGAGGCACCGAGCCATGCCATGTCCAGCGTGCCGCCCAGCAGGCCCTGAATCACGCCGTCATAGTCGGCGGGGGTGAAGACCTTGACCGGAACGCCGAGGGCGGTTTCGATGGCCGCGCGGTAGCATTCGTTCGAAGTCAGACGGTCCTGCGCGTTTTCGCCGCCGAGGATGCCGAGGTTGAATTCCTTGATCTCTTGCGCCTGAGCGGCACCAGCGAGGGCGGTCGTGGCAGCAAGGATTGCGAGCAGTTGCTTCATGGTCTTCTCCATGTGGGAAATGGCCCCCGCTAAGGGGGCGGGGTGAAACTCAGGCGAGCATCTCGCGGGCATAGGCGTCATCGCCTCTGGTCCCGAGTGCGTCGACCGAGGTGGAGGTGGCGGATTCCGAGAAGGACGCATCCGCCCCGTAGATGTCGCGGGCGACACCCGTGGTCAGTTGGTCGGGCGTGCCGTCAAAGACGATGCGCCCGTCGCGCATCCCGATCACGCGGTCGCAGTAGCGGCGCGCGGTGTCCAGCGTGTGCAGGTTCGCGATGACCATGCGGTTGTCTTCGTCATGGATGCGGCGCAGCGTGTCCATGACGACCTGCGCGTTCATCGGGTCGAGGCTGGCGATGGGTTCATCGGCGAGGATGACCTTGGGGTCCTGCATCAGCGCCCGCGCGATGGCGACGCGCTGCTGCTGGCCGCCCGACAGGGCTTCGGCGCGCTTGGATGCCTGTTCGGCGATGCCGAGGCGGTCGAGGATGGCGAGGGCCTTGAGCACGTCGTCATCCGGCCAGAAGCCGAACATGGTGGAGAGGGTGGAACGGTGGGCCAGTGTGCCGTGCAGGACGTTCGAGACGACATCCATACGGGGCACGAGGTTGAACTGCTGGAAAATCATCGCGCACTGGCTTTGCCACGCGCGCTTTTCGGCACCAGAGAGGGCGAGGATGTCGCGGCCTTCGAACCTGATTTCGCCCGAGGTGGCATCGGTTAAGCGGTTGAACATACGCAGGAAAGTGGACTTGCCCGCACCGGAGCGACCGATCACGCCGATGAAGCCCGAACGGGCGACCGAGAAGCTGATGTCGTCTACGGCGGCTTTGGTGCCGAACCGTCTGGTGACGTTCCTGACGTCGAGCAGCATCGCATCCCCCTGCGCTTTGGCTGCGAGATGCCTAGAGGGGATTCGTGACGTGCAGACTGCGGTTTCGTGAAGGTTTTTCGACAGTCGGCGCGGGTGGCCATCCGTTCGGACGGGGGCACGCGAGGTGGGGGGTGGCAGCGGAAAGCCGCAAAAATTTCATTTGCCGGGCAAGCCTTTGCCGGATCGACCGGCCATTCTTGCATCATCGGACCCTTGTCCGTTCAGGCATGGAAACGGTCGGCGAGAGGGGCAAGCCCCATTCGATCCGGCCGCTGTGGCGGTGCGGCGGTGCCCTTTGGCGCGGCGCGGTCTTGCGGGTGGCAAGTCCCGGAAAACGCGGCGGAACTGCGGATTCGTCCGTACCGGAATCCGTGCCGTAAACTGTACCGCAAAGTGTTCATACAAATTCCAGCAGACTTTTGGCGGAAATGACCGTTTCTGTGCGTCAATGCACAAAGTCCATCAGAACCACTGTCCCGGCTCCATCAGGCCGAGGTCCATCAGTTGCTGCGAGTGCCAGCGGAATTCGGTGGAGTTGCGCCATTGGAAGGTCTGGATGCCCCAGCGTGAGCCGGGATTTGTCTTGAGTGCCTTGGCGGTGCGAAAAGAGCAGACGGCGGCGGTCAGGTTGTTGTGCCATGGGCAGGCGTAGGTGTTGTATTCCTCGTCCGAGAAGGTGAAATCCGGGCGCAGCGTCAGGCCGCGTTTGGACTTGAAAAGCGAGATGCGGTCGATCTTGCGCCGGGTCCAAGGAATGTGTTCTTCGAACCGCCAGCGCAGCCCACCGAAGAAATCGAGCTGCCGTTCCTTGGGGTGCCAGTTGTTGTCGGGGTCGTTGCGGGCCAGTGCGTAATAGCCCGACCGGTCAAGCTGCGCCTGTTCGAGTCCGACGGCATTGGGGAAGCGGTCGAGATCGGCCGCGTAGAGGTCGATCACATAGGTGAGCATCGCGTCGCGCCGTTCTTCGGCATGAAAGGCGATGAGGTCGCGGACGGTGCGCGTTTCGCAAAAGGGAAAGAACAGGTATTCGGCGTTGTAGCAGTAGTACATCCAGATGCCGGGCAGCGCGTCGATCATCTGGTTGATGGCAGTGACAAGGGTGCCTTCGGCATGGACGTCGTGGCGGATGCGGACGATCCGGTCTTGGACGGCCTGCGGAATGTCGATCTCGTCCGGGGCAAGCAGCAGGACGTCCGAGAAGCCGGACATCAGGTGGTGGCGGATCGTCGTGTCCACCTCGACCGGGTCTTCGGCGAGGATGATGGCGATTGGGCCTTTCGGGGGGGTCGGCCGGACCGAGGCAAGCCATGCCGTGAGGGAATCGTACCGCATTCAACCTTTCACCCCGCGCCGCGCTGTCCCCCGTTCCGGCGGCGGCGCAAGGCGGGCCGGAACGGGCGAAGAGTCCCGCAGGGGGCGGGGCTTTGCAAGGGGGTTTGATAGGACCCGCGCAGGCGCAGGCGGTGTTGTGATTGCGGAGGATGGGGATTCCCGTGTATGGGCCGGACCTGCGGAAAAGGGGAGCGCCATGGCGGAACCGAAGAAGCTGTTCATCAAGACCTACGGCTGCCAGATGAATGTCTATGACAGCGAGCGCATGGCGGAAACGCTGGGCGCCGAGGGGTATGTGACGACCGAGGTGGCGGAAGAGGCGGACATGGTCCTGCTGAACACCTGCCACATCCGCGAGAAGGCGTCCGAGAAGCTGTATTCCGATCTGGGGCGTCTGCGGCCCTTGAAGAAGGCCAAGCCGGACCTGAAGATTGGGGTGGCGGGCTGCGTCGCGCAGGCCGAGGGCGAGGAAATCCTGCGCCGGATGCCGCTGGTCGATCTGGTGGTCGGGCCGCAGAGCTATCACCGCCTGCCGGGCATGATGGGCGAGGTGGCCAAGGGGAAGAAGGCGGTGGATACCGACTTCCCCGAAGAGGACAAGTTCGACCACCTGCCCGAGCGCAAGGTTCTGCGCGGGCCGTCGGCGTTTCTGACGGTGCAGGAGGGCTGTGACAAGTTCTGCGCCTTCTGCGTAGTGCCCTATACGCGTGGCGCGGAGGTGAGCCGTCCGGTGGAACGGCTGCTGCGCGAGGCGCGGGCGCTGGTGGAGAAGGGCGTGAAGGAGATCACGCTTTTGGGTCAGAACGTGAATGCCTATCACGGCGAGGGCGAGGGTGGCGCGTGGGGGCTGGCGCGGCTGGTGCGGGCCTTGGCAAAGGTCGATGGGCTGGAGCGCATCCGGTATACGACATCGCATCCGAATGACATGGAGGATGACCTGATCGCCGCGCATGGCGATGAGGGCAAGCTGATGCCCTATCTGCATCTGCCGGTGCAGTCGGGGTCTGACCGTATCCTGAAGGCGATGAACCGCAAGCACACGCGCGAGCAGTATTTCCTTCTGATCGAGCGGATCCGCGCGGCCCGGCCCGACATCCTGCTGAGTTCGGATTTCATCGTGGGCTTCCCCGGCGAGAGCGAGGCCGATTTCGCGGATACGATGGACCTGATCCGCAGCGTGGGCTTTGGCGCGGCGTTCAGTTTCAAGTACTCTGCCCGTCCCGGCACGCCTGCGGCGGAAAAGACCCCGGTCGCGGCCGAGATCGCGGATGAACGGTTGCAGGCGTTGCAGGCCTTGATCACCACCCAGCAGCGCGCCGCGCAAGAGGCGATGGTGGGGCGCGAGGTGGGCGTGCTGTACGAAAAGGCCGGGCGGCTGCCGGGGCAGATGGTGGGCAAGTCAGACCACCTGCATGCGGTGCATGTGACCGACCCCGAAGGGCGGGTGGGTGATCTGGTGCGGGTCCGCATCCGGGCATCGGCGCCGAATTCTATCGCGGGCGAGCGGGTCTGAGGCCCGGTCTGGCGCAGGGTGATTCTTTGCCAAATTCGCGTTTTGCGCGAACGTTTCGCCTGTGGCGACAGTGGGTGGTCGCGGGGTGCATCTGTCGCGCGAAAGCCGGGTACCCCCCTGCGTAAATGGATGATTCCGCTTGCCTTGCGGGCCAAGGGGCGGCAATCCTGACGGCGAGTATCTGTTGGGTAGTGATCGGTTAACGAGGAGGGCTTCGGCTTGTTTCGATACTCGCTACGTGCGCTTGCGGGCGCGCTGTGTCTGGCGATGGCGACGGGCGCGCCGACGCAGGGGATTTCACAGGAAGTGACGGGGCGGATCGACTGGGGTGCCTGGGTCGATCGTGACGGCTGCATGCATTGGTGGGCGGATGGCGGGGTGGAGGGCTATATGGTCCCGCGGCGCGATCCGGCGACCGGCAAGCCGGTCTGTCTGAAAAAGAACCTGTGCATGGTGGAGAACACCGATACGCTGTTCGCGACGGACAGCGCCACGTTGACGGCGCATGGGCGGTCCTATCTGGAGGGGTTCTTCCGGCAGGCGGGGGCCTTTGGCTATGCGATCTACGGGCATACCGACAGCCGCGCGTCGGACGAATACAACATGCGCCTGTCCGAACGGCGGGCGGCGGCGGTGGCGGCGGTCGCGCAGTCGGTCGGCGCGCCGGTGGAACGGGTGCTGGGCTATGGCGAGCGTCAGCCGCGGGCGTCCAACGCGACCGCAGAGGGGATGCAGCAGAACCGCCGCGTCGAAGTGGTGTGCTACAATTGGTGAGGGTGATGGTGGTCAAGGGTGCGCCCTCTTACGGGCTTTTCATGGCGCTGGGGCTGGCGGTGGCGGGATGCGGGATCCAGCCCTATGGCGGGCCGGACAGCGTGATCGCAACGGGGCAGGATCGCGGGTTCCTGGATCGCGGCGTGCTGAAGAATGGCGAGGCGGCCATCGCCTATGATCCGGACGGATGTCAGAACTGGATCATCGACGACGGACTCGAAGGCTATTCCAGCCCGCGCTACGACCCGGCCAGCGGGCTGCCAATCTGCAACAACCGCTATCCGCCGGGGACGGTGATCGGGCCGTATCAAACGGATTCGGCGGCATTCAACGACTTTATCCCCGGCAACTGATCCCAGCGGCGGAACCACGAGCGGGGCTGCGTCCTTCTGGACGTGGCCCCCTTTGCCGTGCGGGGTGGTGCGGGGGCCTGTCACGCCTGTTGCACAAAGCTTTGGCAGAGTGGGGCAGGTGATGTGAATGGTGCTTGCCTTGTGGCGGAACGCGGCACATCATCTAGATATTGGCGAAGCCCCTGCAGAAGGAGACCCCTTTGGGCATCAGCGCGCTGACCCCCCCGACCCGTTCCGAGGACGTTGTGGAAACGCTGCTCGAATTTCCGGACAACCGATTGCTGATCGACCTGTGCGGCGAATTCGACCGCAATCTGGCGCAGATCGAGCATCAGATCGGGGTCCATATCCTGAGACGGGGCAACCGTCTGGCGGTGATCGGCGAGAAGGGCGCGCGAGAGCAGGCGGCGGCGGTGCTGCGGTCGCTTTACGCGCGGCTGGAATCGGGGCGTGGCGTTCAGGCGGGCGACATCGACGGCGCGATGCGGATGGGGCGGCCCATGCCCGACCGCGCCATGGCCGAGGGCGAGCAGATCGAGATGTTCTCGGGCGGCGGGCTGGAGCTGCGCACGCGCAAGAAGCCGATCGAACCGCGGACCGAGGCGCAGAAAGCCTATGTGGCGAACCTTTTCCAGAACGAGCTGGGCTTTGGCATCGGGCCTGCCGGGACGGGCAAGACCTATCTGGCGGTGGCGGTCGGGGTGACGATGTTCATCTCGGGCGCGGTGGAGAAGATCATCCTGTCGCGTCCGGCGGTGGAGGCGGGCGAAAGGCTTGGCTTCCTGCCCGGCGACATGAAGGAGAAGGTCGATCCCTACATGCAGCCGCTTTACGATGCGCTGAACGATTTCCTGCCCCAGAAGCAGGTGCAGAAGCTGATGGAGGAGAAGCGGATCGAGATCGCGCCTTTGGCCTTCATGCGCGGGCGGACGCTGTCCAATGCCTTCATCGTGCTGGACGAGGCGCAGAACGCCACGACCATGCAGATGAAGATGTTCCTGACGCGGTTGGGCGAGGGAAGCCGGATGGTGATCACCGGCGACCGCACCCAGATCGACCTGCCGCGCGGCGTGCCGTCCGGGTTGCAGGACGCAGAGCGTATCCTGAAGGGGGTGAAGGGCGTGACCTTCAACTACTTCACCGCCAAGGACGTGGTGCGCCACCCGCTGGTCGCGCGGATCATCGAGGCCTATGAGGCGGACGAGAGTCCCTCTGCCTGACCGAAACGGAGCGCGGGGCGCGCAGGGCCCCGCGCGCCCCTTTCCCCTCGCCTCCGCCTTCGCTCCGGCTCGACCGTCCGGGGACGCGCGCGTCCCCTCTTGGCCGTTCCGGCCAATTCACCCCTTGCGGATATTTGGGGACGGAAAATGAGGGGGACCTGCCCCTGTCATTTTCCGTTCTTCAAATATCCTCGGGTGGG
>JBDKFE010000066.1:0-11807 GCA_039798885.1 Pseudomonadota bacterium
TTCCGACCTCCTCACCCGCGACACCAGTGACGAGATGCGCCGCCGCCGCCCCGACATGATCTTCGCCGAAGTCCCCGACCGCGCCCATATCCCCTTCCTCGACGAACCCGAAAGCCTGACCACCCTCCGCGCCTTCCTGAAGGCCTGCGCGCCCGAGCCCGCACCATGACCTCCCTCACCCTGATCGAAGCCGCCGCCGCCCGCCTGTCCGGCCATGCCCGCCTCACCCCGCTTCTGAATGCGCCGCTCCTCGACGCCGCCGCCGGGCGGCGCATCTTTATCAAGGCGGAATGCCTGCAACTGACGGGGTCGTTCAAGTTTCGCGGCGGTTGGTCCGCCATCTCTGCCCTCGACCCGGACACGCGCGCCAAGGGCGTCATCGCCTATTCCTCTGGCAATCACGCACAGGGCGTCGCTTTGGCCGCCCGGATGCACGGCATCCCGGCCGTGATCGTGATGCCCGCCGACGCGCCGCAGGTGAAGATCGCCAACACCCGCGCCTATGGGGCCGAAGTCATCCTCTACGACCGCGCGACCGAAGACCGCGACGCCATCGGTGCCCGCCTGACCGCAGAACGCGGCCTGACCCTTGTCAAACCCTATGACGACCCGCAGGTGATCGCAGGCCAAGGCACCATCGGCCTCGAACTCGCCGAACAGGCCGCAGCCTTGGGCATCACCCATGCCCCCGTGATCACCTGCTGCGGCGGGGGCGGCCTTTCCGCAGGCATCGCCCTCGCGCTTGAAGCCCGCGCCCCCGGCCTGACGGTCCGCACCGCCGAACCCGCCAATTTCGACGACGTCGCCCGCTCGCTTGCCTCGGGCCGTATAGAGCGCAATGCACAGGCCACAGGATCGATCTGCGACGCCATCCTCACCCCGCAGCCCGGCACCCTCACCTTCCCCGTCCTGCAACGCCTCGCAGGCCCCGGCCTGACCGCCACGGATGACGAGGCGCTGCGCGCCATGGCGCTGGCCTTCACCCATCTGCGCATCGTTGTTGAACCCGGCGGGGCCATCGCCCTCGCCGCCGCGATCCACCGCGACGACCTACCTGATACGGTGATCTGCACCGTATCGGGCGGCAACGTGGACCCCGATATCTTCCGCCTTGCGCTGGACCGCCACGCCGCCTGACTTACCCTTTCGAACCGAACGCCGCCTGCAAAGCGCTAGAAACCCCCGAAAAGATTCCCCTTCCGAACATGGCCCCCGTCTTCCTCCCCGACCTTCGCCTGAACGCCGACGTGACGGGCCCCGCCAACGGCCCGGCCCTCGTCCTCATCCATGCCCTTGGCACCAGCGCGGCGATCTGGGACGACCTGATCCCCCTTCTGCCCCCCACACTGCGCGTCCTGCGCTTTGATCTGCGCGGCCATGGCGCATCGGACGTGCCGCTTGCCCCTTACACGATGGGCGCGCTGATCCGTGACACCGAACGCCTGATGGACCACTTCGCGCTGAAGGAGGCCGTGATCCTCGGCCTCTCTATCGGCGGGCTGATCGCCCAAGGCTTGGCCGTCAAGCGGCTTGACCTGATCCGCGCCATGATCCTGTCCAACACCGCCGCCAAGATCGGCCGCCCCGAACAGTGGCAGGACCGCATCGCCGCCATCCGCGCGGGCGGAATGGAGGCCCTGCACGACGCCACGATGGAACGCTGGCTGGGCCGCAAATGGCAGGACAACCCTGCCCTGCCCCGCCTCTCCACCCTCTTCCGTGCGACCGATCCCGAAGGCTGGTGCGGCTGCGCCGCCGCCATCGCCGGAACCGACTTCTACGAAACGACCGCCACCCTCACCCTGCCCACCCTCGCCATCGCCGGGGCCAATGACGGCTCCACCCCGCCCGACCTGATCCGCGAGACGGCCGATCTCATCAAGGGCCACCGCTTCGCCCTGATCCGCGGCGCGGGCCACATCCCCCCGGTCGAAAAGCCCGCCGAATATGCGACGCTCATCACCCAATTCCTGGGTGATATCGCCCATGTCTGATATCCTGCTGATCCACGGCGCGGCCCATGGCGCATGGTGCTGGCACCGCGTCCTGCCCCTGCTGCGCGCCATGGGCCACAACGCCCGCGCGATAGACTTGCCCGGCCATGGCGACGACCGCACCGATCCCGCGCAAGTCACGCTCGACCTTTATGCCGACGCCATCCTGTCCGCGACCCGTGGCCCTACCATCCTCGTGGGCCACAGCATGGGCGGCTTCCCCATCACCGCCGCCGCCCAACGCGCCCCCGACCGTGTCACAGCCCTCATCTACCTTTGCGCCTACCTCCCCCGCGCGGGGCAGACATTGGCCGAAATGCGCCGCGCGGGGCCCAGCCAACCCCTCGCCGGGGCCTTCCGCATCGACGCCACCCGCACCACCTTTACCTTCGACCCCGACCAATCCCCCGCCCTGTTCTACCACGACTGCCCGCCCGAAGACGTGGCACTGGCAATGGCGCGCCTCTGCCCCCAACCCATCCGCCCACAGGAAACCCCCATCCCCGACACCTCCCGCGCCGAGGCCCTGCCGCGCGTCTACATCCGCTGCACCAACGACCGCGCGATCCCGCCCGATTACCAGACCACTATGTCCGCCAGCCTCCAACCCGACCACGTCCTCACCCTGCCCACCTCCCACTCCCCCTTCTTCGCCGCGCCTCAGGCCCTCGCGCGCCAGATCGACGAAATCGCGCGCCGCCCCCCTGTCAACCCAGCCTGACACACGCTAGCTTGCCCGCAACGCCCCACCGGGGCCAAGGGAACCCGCATGTCAGACCGCCGCGAAAAGCTCGCCCTCGCCTTCATCCTGATCACCATCACCATCGACGCCATCGGCATCGGCCTGATCTTCCCGGTCATGCCCGACCTGATCGAAAGCGTGACGGGCGGCACCCTGTCGCAAGCCGCCATCTGGGGCGGCATCCTCTCCACCTCTTATGCGGTGATGCAATTCCTCTTCGGCCCCGTCATCGGCTCGCTCTCTGACCGCTATGGACGGCGTCCGATCCTGCTGATCTCGCTGCTTGTGATGTCCATCGACTACCTCGTGATGGCGATGGCCCCGACGATCTGGCTCCTCCTCCTCGCCCGCATCGTGGCGGGGATCACGGCGGCCACTTATTCCACCGCCACCGCCTATATCGCCGACATCACCCCGCCCGAAAAACGCGGCGCGCGCTTCGGCCTGATTGGCGCCTGCTTCGGCGTGGGCTTCGTCGCGGGTCCCCTCATCGGCGGCCTTCTGGCCTCCATCGACCTGCACGCGCCCTTCTACGCCGCCGCCGCGCTGGCCTTGGCCAACATGATCTTCGGCTGGTTCGTCCTGCCCGAAACGGTGACAGACGCCACCCGCCGCCCCTTCTCACTGGCCCGCGCCAACCCGCTTGGCGCCCTGCGCGCGGTGTCCAAACTCCCCGGCCTGAAGCGCGTCCTGACCTGCTTCCTAATCCTCGGCATCGCGATGAACGTCTATCCCACGATCTGGGCCTATTACGGTCAGGCCCGCTTTGGCTGGGACAGCACGATGGTGGGCGTCTCTCTCGCCCTCTACGGGATCAGCTTCGCCGTGGGTCAGGCCCTGCTCGTCGGCCCCTTGATCAAGCGCTTTGGCGAACACCGCGCCGTCCATTACGGCATGTGGGTGGATGTCACCACGCTCGCCGCCCTCGGCCTTGTGACCCAAGGCGCGCATGCCCTGATGATCACCCCCATCACGGCCCTCGGCGGGGTCGTGACCCCCGCCCTGCAAGCCTTGGCCAGTCGCGCCGCCCCCGCCGACGCACAAGGGGAACTGCAAGGCGTCCTCGCCTCGCTCAATGCCATTGCCATGATCACCTCGCCCCTGATCATGACCAACACCTTCGCCGCCTTCACCGCACCGGACGCCCCGGTCTTCTCACCCGGCGCACCCTTCCTGCTGGCCTCCGCCCTCATGCTGCTCTGCCTGATCCTGCATGTGACCAGCAAAGCAAAGGCCTGAAAGCGGCACGCCCACGTCGCAAATCAAAAGGCAACCCACCCAAGCCCCCTTCATCTTGGCCCAAATACCCTGCGGGGGTCCGGGGGTGCAAAACCCCCGGTCCGCCGCCAGCCACAGGCGGGAGGCCGACCATGAAACTCAAAGATCTCGAAATCTTCGTCGTCGCGCCCCCCTTTCCCGGCTGGGGCGGGCGCTATTGGATCTTCCCGAAACTGACGACCGACACCGGCATCGTGGGCTATGGCGAATGCTACGCCTCTACCGTCGGCCCGACCGCGATGAAGGCGGTGATCGAGGACGTATTTTCCCGCCACATGCAGGGCGAAAACCCCGAAAACATCGAACTGATGTTCCGCCGCGCCTATTCCTCGGGCTTCACCCAGCGCCCCGACCCCACCGTCATGGGGGCCTTCGCAGGGCTGGAAATCGCCTGCTGGGACATCCTCGGCAAGGCGCGCAACCGCCCGGTCTACGCGCTGCTCGGCGGCAAGATGAATGACCGCATCCGCAGCTACACCTACCTTTACCCGGAACCCGGCAAGGAAAGCGCCGAATTCTGGGTGGACCCCGACGCCGCCGCCGAAGCCGCGCTGCGCTTTGTCAATATGGGCTTCACGGCGGTGAAATTCGACCCGGCAGGCCCTTACACCATCCGCGGTGGCCATGAACCGGCGATGTCCGACATCACCCGTTCCGTCGCCTTCTGCAAGGCGATCCGCGACGCGGTGGGCGACCGCGCCGACCTTCTGTTTGGCACGCATGGCCAATTCACCACCCCCGGCGCCATCCGCATGGGGCGCGAATTGGAACCCTACAACCCACTTTGGTACGAAGAACCGATCCCGCCGGACAACCTGCTGGAATTCGCCGAAGTCGCGAAATCCGTCCGCGTCCCCCTCGCCACAGGCGAACGCCTGACGACCAAGTATGAATTCGGCACCCTCCTCCGCGCGGGCGGCGTGAAAATCCTGCAACCCGCCCTCGGTCGCGTGGGTGGCATCTGGGAGGCGAAAAAGATCGCCGCCATGGCCGAAATCTTCAACGCCGAAATGGCACCCCACCTCTATGCCGGCCCGGTGGAATGGGCGGCAAACGTCCACCTCTCTGCCTCTATCCCCAACCTGCTGATCGCGGAGACCATCGAAACCGGCGGGGCCTTCCACCTGAAACTCATCAAGAATTCGATCAAATGGGAGGACGGCTATATCCTGCCGCCCGAAGCCCCCGGTCTGGGCATCGACTTCGACGAAGATGTCGCCCGCGCCCATCCCTTCACCGGCACGGGCCTGCATTTGCAGATGCAAGAGGCCCCCTGCGACTACCGCCACGGCAACCGCTTCGAGGGCGGCGCGCCCTCGACCCTGCCGCACAAGACCTGACAGCACGAAGTGGGGGCTTTGCGCCCCCACACCCCCGCAGGATATCTGGGCACCGGGAAAGCAGCAGGAAAATCTGGCGACCCCGGGAGGACTCGAACCCCCGACCCGCCGCTTAGAAGGCGGCTGCTCTATCCAGCTGAGCTACGGAGCCGTGCGCCCCTTTTGGCCGACAGGCGGCGTCAGGGCAAGGCCTTCACAGCACCTTCGTCATGAAGACCGAATTGGGGTCGTCCCAATACCCTTCAAAAGGCGGGCAGTCGGCAAAACCCGCCTTGGCATAAAGCGCCCGCGCCGCGATGAAGGTGGGCTGCACGCCCGTCTCAAGGCTCAGCCGCCGATAGCCCGCAGCCTTCGCCTCATCCACCAGATGCGCCAGCATCCGGCGCGACAGGCCGCGCCCGCGCATTTCGGCCAGCACATGCATCGACTTGATCTCGGCATGGGTATCGTCGATCCGCTTGAACGCGCCCATCCCTACCGGCATCCCCACGTCGCGCATGACGAAAAACCGCACGGCCGGGATCGCCAGTTCCGATGCATCCATCATGTGGATCGATTCGGGCGGCGTATCGGCATGCATATCGGCCGTGTGCCGTTCGAACAGCAGCCGAAGGTCAGCCCCCAGCGGGCTTTCCTCGGTGATCGTGATGTCCATCAGTGGGTCCAGGCGCCGCGGCGGTCGGTCGCGAAGTTTTCGCCATAGCCGCGCGGGCGGATGACCGGCTTGCGCTCTTTCGGTTCGATCACGTCGAACGCGATCCCCTTTGACGCGGCATAGGCTTCTGCCGCCTCGCGCGTGTCGAAGCGCAGCTTCACCTGCGCCTGCGTGTCATCGCTGGAGGTCCAGCCCATCAGCGGATCCACCTCGCGCGCCGAAGCGGGGGCGAATTCCAGCACCCAACCCTTGGCCTTGGCAGTACCGGATTGCATGGCGGTTTTGGCGGGCTGATAGATGCGGGCGCGCATGGGAAACCTCCTGATCGTGCAGGGGTGTTTTGGCGAAAAGGCCGGGGCGATGCAAGCGGCAGGTTGACCCATTCGAAGGAACTGCCGACCGGCCACGGGGAGTGTGGGTGGGGTGTGTGGTGCGACCGGTCGGCAGCCTTGCTGCTTGCCCATCCACCATTGCCCAAGCGCAGCGCATATGCAACCCAAGGATGCAGTGATCGGTGAAAATCCCCATAAAATTGATCACGCTTGGTTTACATGCTGGAAATCTTCCTTTCCCCGACGCCCCCGCCCGCTTGCAGGGGAACAAAAACGGATCAAATCTGTCGGGCCAGACCGGCGCGAAGGGAATCAGGATGCCCCACAACAATTCCAACGCCCTTTCCGAACGGCCCGACGTGCTGACCCGCCCCAAACTGGAAGGCGGCAAGCGATTCGTCATGCAAACGCCCTTCAAACCGGCAGGCGACCAGCCCACCGCCATCGCGGAACTCACCGCCGGGGTTCTGGCCGGGGAACGCGATCAGGTGCTTCTGGGCGCGACCGGCACGGGCAAGACCTTCACCATGGCCAAGGTGATCGAGGAAACCCAGCGCCCCGCCATCATCCTTGCCCCCAACAAGACGCTGGCCGCCCAATTATACGGCGAATTCAAGGGCTTCTTCCCCGACAACTCGGTCGAATATTTCGTCAGCTACTACGACTACTACCAGCCCGAAGCCTATGTCGCCCGCACCGACACCTATATCGAAAAGGAATCCCAGATCAACGAACAGATCGACCGGATGCGCCACTCGGCCACCCGGGCGCTGCTGGAACGCGATGACGTGATCATCGTCGCCTCCGTTTCCTGCATCTACGGCATCGGGTCGGTGGAAACCTATTCTGCCATGACGCAGGACCTGATCACGGGCCAGATGTATGACCAGCGCAAGGTCATGGCCGAGCTTGTGGCCCAGCAATACCGCCGCAACGATCAGGCCTTCGCGCGCGGCTCCTTCCGCGTGCGCGGCGACAGTCTGGAGGTTTGGCCCGCCCACCTAGAAGACCGCGCATGGCGCTTTTCCTTCTTTGGCGAAGAGTTGGAGTCGATCACCGAATTCGACCCGCTGACCGGCACCAAGACCGATACCTTCAAGCAGATTCGCATCTACGCCAACAGCCACTACGTCACCCCCCGCCCGACGATGCAGCAGGCGATCAAGGGGATCAAAGCGGAACTCACCCTCCGCCTCGACCAACTGGTGAAGGAAGGCAAGCTGCTGGAAGCGCAGCGCCTTGAACAGCGCACCCAATTCGATCTTGAAATGCTGGAAGCCACAGGCGTCTGCAACGGGATCGAGAACTATTCCCGCTACCTGACCGGCCGCGCGCCGGGTGAACCGCCGCCCACTCTCTTTGAATTCATCCCCGACAATGCCATCGTCTTTGCCGATGAATCCCACGTCTCTGTCCCGCAGATCGGCGGCATGTATCGCGGCGACTACCGGCGCAAATTCACGCTGGCCGAACACGGCTTCCGCCTGCCCTCTTGCATGGACAACCGCCCCCTGAAATTCGAAGAATGGGACGCCATGCGCCCCCAATCCGTCTTTGTCTCTGCCACCCCCGCCGCGTGGGAATTGGAACAGACCGGCGGCGTCTTCACCGAACAGGTCATCCGCCCCACCGGCCTGATCGACCCGCAGGTCGAAATCCGCCCCGTGGAGATGCAGGTGGACGACCTGCTGGACGAGGTGCGCAAGGTCGCAGCCGCGGGCTACCGCACGCTGGTCACCACCCTGACAAAGCGGATGGCCGAAGACCTGACCGAATACATGCACGAACAGGGCATCCGCATCCGCTATATGCATTCCGACATCGACACGATCGAACGGATCGAAATCCTGCGCGACCTGCGCCTTGGGGCCTTTGACGTGCTGGTGGGCATCAACCTGCTGCGCGAGGGGCTGGATATCCCCGAATGCGGCCTCGTCGCCATTCTGGATGCCGACAAAGAAGGCTTCCTCCGCTCTGAAACCTCGCTCATCCAGACCATCGGGCGGGCCGCGCGCAACGCCGAAGGCCGCGTCATCATGTATGCCGACCGCATCACGGGGTCGATGGAACGCGCGATGGCCGAAACCAACCGCCGCCGCGAAAAACAGGTGGCCTACAACCTCGAACATGGCATCACGCCGACGACCGTAAAGAAAAACGTCGACGACGTGCTGGCGGGCCTCTGGCAGGGTGATACCGACCAGTCCCGCGTTACCGCCAAGGTCGACAAGCCCATGGTGGGCCAGAACCTTGCCGCCCATCTGGATGCCCTGCGCCTGCAGATGCGCAAGGCGGCCGAAAACCTCGAATTCGAAGAAGCCGCGCGCCTGCGCGACGAGGTGAAGCGTCTGGAAGCGGTGGAACTGGCCGTGGCGGACGATCCGCTCGCCCGGCAGTCAGCGGTGGAAGAGGCGGCAGAGGCGGCGGTAAAGGCATCGGGCCGCAGCACCGCAGGCCGCGCGGGCCAACGCGGCGGGAACAAGCGCCGCCGTTAGGCCACGCTCCCGGCGGGGGGCCAATCCAGTTGCGCCACCCCGTCCGTGATCCGCCCACGGACAAGCACACCGGGTTGCGTCACGCTGGGAAACGCCTCGGCCCAGTCGCGGTAGCGGTCGTTGCTGACAACCCCGGTCCCCAGCCGCGCCGCATCCCCCAGCAGCAGCGGATCGGCGGGCGATCCCTTGGGGGCCACCCGCACCTGCTTGCGCGACACGCCAATGGCCCGCGACAGGTCGCGCGGGTTCATGTAGCGGTCGCCCACCTTGTAACCCGCATTCGCATCGAACCAGACCAGCGGCGTCAGCCCCGCCTTCTTCACCTCTCCCACCACGGCAGACACGGTGGACAGCGACGGCGTCTCGTCCTGCCAGAACATCACGTTGGACCCGTCGATCACAACCCAGCGCCGTTCGTCCGGCGGATACCCCTGACCCGCGCGGCGGCGGCGACGGCGGCGGCGCAGGATCGGGACGCGGGCCGCAAAGGCCGCGCGCATCCAGATCAGCAGCGCAGCCAGCGTGATGACAGAGGCCAGCAGGAACCCCGGACCGGCCGGTTCATCCGGCATCGGCATGCTGTAGACCATCGCAGAAAAGCAGAGCAGCAGCAGAAGGGCGGGTGTGTGCATGGGTCGAAAGGCGGGCCGGAATCATGGATTGTTGCCGGTATTGCATCCAATCAAGGCCACAGCATGGCAGTGCCGGGCCAATTCACCCGATGGCCGCGCCATCCGCGCAACAATCGCAACAGCGGCACTGGCGATGGAAAGTCACGTCGCGCACCTGCAATTCTGCGGAAATCGCTGAAGAACCGTCACCCGGCCTTTGCCAAAGCGCGCGCCCTGCCCCATATGGGAACAAACCTGTCCCGAGGCGCGCATGACCAAACCCTTCCTCGACCCGAACCACCCGATGTTCGCCCGCGCCTGGGTGCGGTGGCTGACCACCGTCCTCCCCCTTGCCTGGGCCGGATTCGAACTTTGGCTTGGCAATCCGATGTGGGCAATTCTCTTTGGCGCGGCAGGGGCTTATGCGGGATACAAGCTGATCTGGCAGGGCCCGGATCAGGCCTGAAGCAGCGCCAAAAGCTCTGCCCCTAGCGCGGCGACCTCGCGCTTGGCGATGCTTGCCGGGCCATCCGCCACACCCTGCCCCTGACCCAGAGACTCGGCATAGACCACCCGCGCGCCCAAACGCGACAGGGCAATTTCCGCTTTGCCTTCAGCGGCTTGCGCCACATCATCGGCCAGACGCGTGCCTGCCTTCCAACGGTTCAGCACCACCATCGCCCGCCGCCCTTCGCGCGACACAAGGTCCAGAACCCCGTCCACGGCCCAAAGGTCCACATGGCTTGATGACACCGGGATCAGCACCAGATCGGCCTCGCGCAGGGCGGGGCGCAGGTCGGCGTCAACCTTGGGGGGCGTGTCCACGATCACCAAGTCACTGGTTTTCTTTAGCTTTTCGCATTCATAGCTGACGCCCCATGCGCTGGCGGTGGAAAACTCCAGCCCCTCTATCCCCACCCCGTCGCGACGGGCCATGAACCAGCGGCCAAGACTGCCCTGCGGATCCGTGTCAAGCAGCGCAACCCTTTGACCGCGCGACAGAAATTCGACGGCGAGGTTGACGGCGAGGGTGGTTTTTCCCGCCCCGCCCTTCTGCTGCGCCACGGTGATGACCTTGCCCATGCGACTCTCCACCGACACCTTATGCTGCATTGCAGCATCAATGCTGCAGCGCGTCAATGTGGCGTTTTGGGCGTGGTTTCGGCTGTACCGGCTTTTGTGCCGGAAACTGTACCGCAAACTGTCAGCACGCAGCGCACGGTCCCGCAGGGATCGCCTCACGCCGCCGGGGTGGCGGGCACGCGGCCCGCGCGGCCAGTCGCCCGCCCCGTGGCGCAGCTGGGCGGGATGCTTTAGTTTCGCTTCACCAAAATGACTCGCCCGCATGGGCGGCACAGCAGAAGGATCGCCCCCATGCGCAAGACGCACCTCGCCCTCATCGCCCTCCTGACCCTTACCGCCTGCGCGCCCGTGGTCCTTGTCGGGGCCGGGGCGGTGGTGGCCGATGCAGTGGCAGAGAAGACCCAAGGCGGGGATGGGCTGTTCTGAAGGGGGGTTCCCTTGCAACCACCCAGAGCCTCTTTAAAGTTGAACGCATAGGCTGTTCGTAATGAGTTTACCATGTTCGCACCCCCGGCCCTGCCACACCCGAACAGGCCATGTCGGAACGGCGCAGGTTCATCCTGAATGAGAAGTGCAAGGCGCAAAGCGGGTTCTTCTACAACCTTGGCGTGGCGGTGGTGACGGCTGGACCGGTGGCGAACCTGATCAGTCAGGCCCCGACCTTCCACCCGCCGGTGATCATCCTCTCTTGCGCCTTTGGGATGATCTTCTATCTTTTGGGGAACAATCGGCTGGATCAAATGGTGGACGAGTGTGATGGCGTTCCTGACGATTCTTGCCATAGGCATTTTCGGCCTGCTGATCGCCGGGATCAGCCACATCAGCATCTCGCGCGAACGCAAGGCCCTGCTGGACGCGCGGGCGCGGTTGGCGGAGATTGAGGCAGCAAAGCCTGCAACCGAAGCAAAGGCCGCATCCGTGCGGGAAGTTTCGTCCGCTGCGTTGGTCCTGCGGGCGGGAGTCGCGCGCTCTGCGATGGGCGCACCAAAGCAGTATCGGCGGATGCGCGTGAAGCTGTAGGGCGGGGTTAACCCCGCCTTTCGTTTCGGGCGCGGCGGGGTTTACCCCGGCCGGCGCATCGTCAACTATCCATCTTCAACGCCGAAATAAACGCCTCCTGTGGGATTTCCACCTTCCCGAACTGGCGCATCCGCTTCTTCCCGGCTTTCTGCTTGTCCAGAAGCTTCCGCTTCCGCGTGGCGTCGCCGCCATAGCACTTGGCCGTCACGTCCTTGCGCAGCGCGCGGACCGTTTCACGCGCGATGATCTTGCCGCCG
>JBDKFE010000067.1:0-21761 GCA_039798885.1 Pseudomonadota bacterium
CCCACCGCGCCACCGTGACGCTTGGCCCCCTCACCTTTCGCCATATCGCCGACCCTGCGGAAAGCGGCGAAATATCAGGCCATTACCACCCCAAGGCGCGGATCAAAGGCACCTCCCGCCCCTGCTTCCTGCTGGACGCCAACCGCCTGATCCTGCCCGCCTATGGCACCTATACGGGCGGACTCAGGACCGATGATGCCGCCCTGCAATCCCTGATGCAAAAGGGCGCTCTGGCCATTCTGACCGGCCACCGCGCGATCCCTGCCCCATTCTGACGCCCCGCCCCGGACTTGATCCGGGGCCTCCACCGCCCCCCGCATCTCCGCCCATCATTTCTTGCGACATGCGCAACGGTTAGGTCCGGCCCGTGCTACAGGCACGGGCCGCGCACGCCCCTACCGGCGGAGCGTCGAATGGCTCCACCGGAGCCCTTCGACACTCCTCGCACCCAAAGCTGTCATGGGCTGCAGGGCAGGCTGAACCCCGCCCCAGCCCTTACGCCGTCAACCCTTCCGGCTCTGCCAGCCCATTGGCGCGGCAGCACGCCGTCAGCGTATTCGCCAACAGGCAGGCAATCGTCATCGGCCCAACCCCGCCCGGCACCGGGGTAATCGCCCCCGCCACCGCAGCGGCGCTTTCATAATCGACATCGCCCACCAGCTTCGCCTTGCCGTCCCGCTCGATCCGGTTGATGCCCACGTCGATCACCGTCGCCCCGGGTTTCACCATATCGCCCGTGATCATCTCGGGCCGCCCCACCGCCGCGACAAGGATATCCGCCCGCCGACAGACCTCGGCCAGATCCTTCGTCCGGCTATGCGCGATCGTCACCGTGCAGCTATCCCCCAGCAGCAGTTGCGCCATCGGCTTGCCCACGATGTTCGACCGCCCCACGACGACCGCATTCAGCCCCGCCAGCTTTCCATGATGATCCCGCAGCATCATCAGACAGCCCAACGGCGTGCAGGGCACCATCGACTTCTGCCCCGTCCCCAGCAGCCCAACATTCGAGATATGGAACCCGTCCACATCCTTGGCCGGATCGATCCGGTTGATCACCAACTCGGAATTCAGATGCCCCGGCAGCGGCAGTTGCACCAGTATCCCATGCACCGCCGGATCGCCATTCAGCCGGTCGATCAGCGCCAGCAATTCCGCCTCGGACGTCTCGGCAGGCAGGCGATGCTCAAAGCTTTCCATCCCCACCTCGATGGTAGAGGCGTGCTTGTTGCGGACATAGACCTTGCTCGCCGGGTCCTCGCCCACCAGCACCACGGCCAGACCCGGCGTGATGCCCTTTTCTTCCTTCAGCCGCGCCACATGCGCCGCAACCCGCGCCCGCACATCCGCGGCAAAGGCCTTCCCGTCGATCACCTTGGCAACCATGCTTCCCCGTCCTGTCCTTGCGGCGGAAGGGGGGCCATGCCTCACCCTTTCCGCAGATGGTCTTCCTCGCGCTCGATCGACCAGTCGATCAGCTTGCGCCACAGCTTTTCCAGCTTGTCCGGCGGCAGCCCATGGGCCGCCGCATGACGCCGCACATTGGCCACGACCTGCTCCACCCGGTCCTCGATCCGCGCAGGCAGGCCGATCTCTTCCTTGATCGCCGCCGCCCGGTCGATATAGGCGGTCCGCTCTGCGAACAGCGCCACCAGTTCCTCATCCAGCCTGTCGATCTCGGCCCGGATATCGGCCATCGTCGTGCAGTCTTCGGGCCTCTTCATGCCATCACGTCCCCTCTCAGGTCGTCCCCCATGTAAGGGCGAAGACCCGAAAGGGCAACGCGACAGATCACATCAGAACAGGCCCTCGACATGGCCCTGATCGTTCAGACGGATCACCTCGGCGCTCGGCACCTTGGGCAGGCCCGGCATCGTCATGATCTCGCCGCAGATGGCGACGATGAAGCCCGCGCCCGCCGACAGCCGCACTTCCCGCACCGGCACCGAATGGCCCGTTGGCGCACCGCGCACCGACGGATCGGTGGTGAAAGAATACTGCGTCTTGGCCACGCAGATCGGCAGATGGCCGTAACCGGCGGCTTCCCATGCCTTCAACTGGTCGCGGATCGACTTGTCCGCGATCACCTCGTCGGCGTGATAGATGCGCTTGGCGATGGTCTCCAGCTTCTGGAACAGCGGCATTTCATCGGGATAAAGCGGCGCGAAGTTCGCAGCCCCCGACTCGGCCAGCTGCACCACCTTATGCGCCAGATCCTCGATCCCCGCCGACCCGTTCGCCCAGTGCTTGCACAGGATCGCTTCGGCACCCTGCTCGGCCACATAGGCCTTCACGGCGGCGATTTCCGCGTCGGTGTCGCTGTAGAAGTGGTTGATCGCCACCACGACCGGCACGCCGAACCCCTTCACATTGGCGATGTGGCGGCCAAGGTTCGGGCAGCCCTTCTTGACGGCATCGACATTCTCGGTCCCCAGATCGGCCTTGGCCACGCCGCCATTCATCTTCATCGCGCGCACGGTCGCCACGATCACGGCGGCCGAAGGCTTCAGCCCGGCCTTGCGGCACTTGATGTCAAAGAACTTCTCGGCCCCAAGGTCCGCCCCGAAGCCCGCTTCGGTCACGACATACTCACCCAGCTTCAGCGCCGTCTTGGTCGCGATGACGGAATTGCAGCCATGGGCGATGTTGGCGAACGGCCCGCCATGCACGAAGGCCGGGTTGTTCTCTAGCGTCTGCACGAGGTTGGGCTGCATCGCATCCTTCAGCAGCACCGTCATCGCGCCATCGGCCTTGATGTCACGGCAATAGACCGGCTTCTTGTCGCGGGTATAGGCCACCACGATGTCGCCCAGCCGCTTTTGCAGGTCGTCCAGATCGTTGGACAGGCACAGGATCGCCATGACTTCCGACGCCACGGTGATGTCGAACCCCGTCTGACGCGGGAAGCCGTTGGCCACGCCGCCAAGGCTGACCACGATGTCGCGCAGCGCGCGGTCGTTCATGTCCATCACGCGGCGCCACGACACGCGGCGCTCGTCGATATCAAGGCTGTTGCCCCAGTAGATATGGTTGTCGATCATCGCCGACAGCAGGTTGTGGGCGGACGTGATCGCGTGGAAATCGCCGGTGAAGTGAAGGTTCATCTCCTCCATCGGCACGACCTGCGCGTAACCGCCGCCCGCAGCACCACCCTTCATCCCGAAATTCGGGCCGAGCGACGCTTCGCGGATGCAGATCACCGCCTTCTTGCCGATGCGGTTCAGGCCATCGCCCAGACCCACCGTCGTGGTCGTCTTGCCCTCGCCCGCAGGGGTCGGGTTGATCGCGGTCACAAGGATCAGCTTGCCATCCTTCTTGCCCGACAGCGACTTGATGAACTCTTGGCTCACCTTCGCTTTGTCATGGCCATAGGGCAGCAGATGCTCGGACGGGATGCCCAGCTTCGCGCCAATCTCCATGATCGGCTTTTTCTTGGCTTCGCGTGCAATTTCGATATCGGTCTTGAAGGCCATGTCCCAGCTCCCGTTGCGGGGTTTCCTACCCCGTTTACGACGTGATACCGGGGGAAACAGGCGATGAGAGGGGCTTTTCCGACCTTTTCGGCCCCATATTCGCCAAGCGCCGTTTCCGATCGGAAACCCGTGGGCGCAAAGCGGGGAATTTTCCCATGGGAAACAAATTTTCCGCTCAGGGCATCAGCCCCGCCGCACCTCGGCCAGATGGGCCCAGACCGGCTGGTCAGGAACATGCAGCCGGATCGAGTCGCCCAAGGCAAACACCCCCTCGCGTTCCACCCAAGTGGTGATGCCGCGCCGCCCCTGCGCCGCCGCCTTGAACTTTGCGCCATATCCGGGATGCCGCCCTTCGATGGGCCGCGCGGGCAGGGTGCAGGGCCGGTTCTCGATATCCACCACCAGCGTCGCCCCGCTTGCCCCCTGCAAACGGCTGCCGGGGGGGACGTGGCTGAAATCGGGTATCCCCTCCACCACCATCGTGGCCCCGACCAGCGCCGGGTCCAGCGCCGCGACCCCCATCCGCGCCGCGATCTCGGCCAGGTCCTCGGCCGACAGGACCGAGAATTGGCGCGTGTTCCGGATCACCGTCCCCTTGGGATACTGCGCCGTCACCCGGCTGCAGGACGGCCGCACCAGCCCCGCATGGGCATCCCCCTCGGGTCCTGCGAAACTGGCCACCAACCGCGCCACCGCCTCGGCCTCCAGCGCGGCATCGCGGTCACGGACCAGCCCCATCCAGACGATACGGCCCACATAATCGGTCGGTTTCAGGACAGGCATCGGACCCTCGGATCAACGCAACGGCAAGGCGCAGTCTCTGCGACCCGACACCCCGCCGCAAGCGCAACACCGCCCCAAAATGAAAAACCCCGGACCAACGGTCCGGGGCATTTCTCACAGATCAACCAAGGTTCAGACCACAGGCTCCGGCTCCGGCCCCGCTTTCGGCGTCTTGGGCTTGGTCTTGGGGATGGCCGCGATCGATGTCGTCCCACCGCCCGAGGCCGGCTTGTCCGCGTCATCGTCACCGCCAAGCGATTCCCCGGCGATCACCTTGCGGATTTCATCGCCCGTCAGCGTCTCATATTCCAACAGACCCTTGGCCAGCCGTTCAAAGTCATCCGCCTTCTCGATCAGGATGCGACGCGCGGTCTCATACCCTTCATCGATCAGCGACTTCACCTCGTCCTCGATCAGCTCTTTCGTATGCGCCGAAACCGAGAAACCGGCGGTGTTCCCCTGATAGCCCTCATGCGCCTCGGCATAGTCGATATTGCCGACCTTGTCCGACATGCCCCAGCGCATCACCATGGCCCGCGCCAGCGACGATGCCTGCTGAATATCGCCCGCCGGACCGGACGAAACGCCTTCCTCACCATATTTGATGATCTCGGCCGCCTTGCCCGCCATGGTCATGGCGATCTTCTGCTTGCCCTCGTCCTTGTGCATGTTCAGACGGTCCATCTCGGGCAGCGAAACCACCATCCCCAGCGCACCGCCGCGCGGGATGATCGTGGCCTTATAGACCGGGTCACATTTCGGCATGTTCATGCCCACGATGGCATGGCCAGCCTCGTGATAGGCGGTCTTTTCCTTCTGGTCGGGCGTCAGCACCATGGACCGACGCTCGGCCCCCATCATCACTTTGTCCTTCGCGTTCTCGAAGTCCTCCATGGTGACGAACCGCCGCCCCACGCGCGCCGCCATCAGCGCCGCCTCGTTCACAAGGTTCATCAGGTCCGCCCCCGAAAAGCCCGGCGTTCCCCGCGCGATGGTCCGCAGGTCCACATCCGGCCCCAGCGGCACCTTGCGCGCATGCACGCCAAGGATCTTCTCGCGGCCCTTGATATCCGGGTTCGGCACATGGATCTGGCGGTCGAAACGACCGGGGCGCAGCAGCGCAGGGTCCAGAACGTCCTTGCGGTTGGTCGCGGCGACGATGATCACGCCCTCGTTCGCCTCGAACCCGTCCATTTCGACCAGCAACTGGTTCAGCGTCTGCTCGCGTTCATCATTCCCGCCGCCGATGCCCACGCCACGCGCGCGGCCCACAGCGTCGATTTCGTCGATGAACACGATGCAGGGCGCGTTCTTCTTCGCCTGCTCGAACATGTCGCGCACGCGGGATGCACCCACGCCCACGAACATTTCCACGAAGTCGGAACCCGAGATGGTGAAGAACGGCACCCCCGCCTCGCCCGCAATCGCGCGCGCCAGCAGCGTCTTGCCGGTGCCGGGGGGGCCGACCAGCAGCGCCCCCTTCGGGATCTTGCCGCCAAGACGGGAAAACTTCTGCGGGTTGCGCAGGAATTCCACGATCTCCTCAAGCTCTTCCTTGGCCTCGTCGATCCCGGCCACGTCGTCAAACGTCACGCGCCCATGCTTTTCCGTCAAAAGCTTCGCGCGGGACTTGCCAAAACCCATGGCCCCGCCACGGCCCCCGCCCTGCATCCGGTTCATGAAGAAGATCCAGACCCCGATCAGCACAAGGAACGGCAGCCAGATGCCCAGCACGGACAGGAAGCCCGACTGCTCCTGCGCCTCGGCCTTCACTTCGACACCCTTGGAAATCAGGCGGTCGGTCAGCACCTCGCCGTCCGGCTTGATCGTCACATATTGCGATCCGTCCCGTGCGCGCACCAGCACGCGTTCGCCATCCAGCGTGACGCTCTGCACCTCGCCGCTGTCGACGCGGCTGATGAATTCCGAATAGGACAGCGTCCGCGACGACATGGTCGACTGGTTCCCGCTGAACAGGTTGAACAGCGCAAGGATCAGCAGGAACAAGACGACCCAGAATGCGATGTTTCGTGCGTTGCCCACGAAGTCTCTCCTCATACCGCCGCAGGGCCAGAACCGGCCCGCGACCCTTGCCCCCTAAGATAGAGATAAAGCCCCCGGGTTCAATGCGATAAAGGTGCGGCAGCCAACACACCCTTCGGCGGATCGCAGGCGACGGCCCAGCCCGCCCCCATCCCCGCCAAGGGGGCCGCGACCAGCGCATCCCCGCGCCAGACCGCCGGCGTGGCCAGCAGCGATGCGCGGGGCATCCCCGCCGCCCGCCAGTCCGGACAGGCCGCCAGCCCCTTTTCGCCCAAGGCGCGCACCACCGCGCCATCCGCCAACCCATTGGACTCCGGCCCCGAAACGCGCCAGCGCCCATCCCATACGGTCCCCAAGGGCCCTTCGCGCCCGGCCACCGCCCGCGCCTCGCGCGTCAGCCGCAGCCGCCCCTGCCCCGCCGTCATCCGCACACCGGCCAGCGTCGCAGCCCGCCCCTCGGCCACGGCGCGCAGGAACCGCTCCAGCTCGGCCCCCCTTGGGCCATATTCCGCCGAAGCAATCCACATCACCGCCGCCAGCACCAGCCGCCGCCGCACCTCGGCGGGCAGCCCTGCCAGACCGCCCGCATCAAGGATCACATCCCCGCGATCCACCCGCGCCACCCGCGCCGCAGCCTCTGCCGTCGCCACGTCCAGCGCCGCGCGCACCTCGGCCATCCGTTCGGCCAGCGCCGCGATCTCTGCCGCGCCCACGCCCGCATCGGCCATCGCCGCCACCGCCCGCCGCGCCCGCACCCGGGCAAAACGCACATCCGCGTTCGACGCATCCTCCGCCCAGCCGACCCCGCGCGCCAGCAGCCACGCCCGCAACGCGCCCCGCCCGATCCGCAGCATGGGCCGCACGAAGGCCACGGCCGACACCTCGCGCCGCGCGGCCATCGCGGCCAGCCCGTCCACCCCCGCATCCCGCGCCAGCCGCATCAGGAAGGTCTCGGCCACGTCATCCTGCGTATGGCCCAGCGCCACCGCCGCCAGCCCCCGCCGCCCCGCCCAATCCGCCAGCACCGCCAGCCGCCCCCGCCGCGCCGCGTCTTGCAGGTTGCCCATCCCGTCCCAGCGCCAGCGCAGCACCTCATGCGCCACGCCCAGCCCCGCGCAGGCCCCGGCCACCGCCGCGCATTCCGCCGCCGCCTCTGGCCGCAAGCCGTGATCGACCGTCGCCACCTCGACCCGCAGCCCGACCGCCACCGCCAGATGCAGCAGCGCGACCGAATCCCCGCCCCCCGAAACCGCCAACCCCAAAGCATCAGGGCCCGAAGGCGCCACTCCGGCATCCCTCAGGCCCTGACGGAAGATATCGACGATGTCCCGGGTCAGGAGCAGCCAAGCCCCTGCATCGCGGTCATGGCCTCGCCCGCCTCGACCGAACCGGGGAAGCGCGTGCCGACTTCCTGCAACGTCACGCAGGCCTCCGGGGTCTGCCCCAGCGCGCCCAGCGACGTGCCCAGCTTCAGCAGGGACGCCCCCGCCTTTGGCCCCGACGGCTGACCCGAAAACGCCTCCAGATAGCTGCGCGCCGCGCCCGCCGTGTCACCCAACTGCCCCAGCGCCTCGCCGCGCAGGAAATGCGCCTCCTGCGTCAGGGGGCCGCCCGGGTAGGATTGGGTAAAGGTCGCAAAGAGGTCTGCAGCGGCGCGAAAGTCACCCTGACCGAGCACCTCCTTGGCCCGGTCGAAATCCGCCTGCTCGCTCAGGGCCAGTTCCGGCGCATCCGCACCCCCGGCCACTGCCCCGCCCGCTGCCGGATCGACTGCCGGATCGACTGCCGGATCGACAGGGGCCACCGCCCCGCCCAGCGGCTGCGTTTCGCCCAGCGCGGCGATGTCGCAGCCCTCCTCCAACTCGCACAGCCGGAATTCAAGGTCGCCGATCCGGTTCGTCCCGTCGGCGACCACGCGGTTCAGTTTCAGCTCCACCTCTTCCGTCTTGGCCGTCAGCCGCATCAGCGCGGCCTCGATGGCATCCATGCGCTGCAGCGCATCGCCACCTGCGGCCCCGGTCGCCGCCGCCCCGGTCGTGACCAGTTCGGACTTCAGGCTGTTGAAATCAGCCTGAAGCCGCGCGATCTCGGCCCGGATATCGGCCAGCGTCTGGGCATCCTGCGCAAAGGCCGCAACCGGCAAGAACACCGCCACCAGCACAAGACGGAAAAGGGAAAGCATCAGGTCAGGCCCCCGCACCCATCGACAGCACCGTCACGGCGCGGCGGTTCTTGGAATAGCACGCCTCGTCCGAGCAGACCTCGATCGGGCGCTCTTTGCCGTAGGATACGGTCCGCATCCGGTTCGGCGCGATGCCCTGCGAAATCAGGAAGTCCTGCACCGCGCTTGCCCGCCGCGCGCCCAGCGCAAGGTTGTATTCCCGCGTCCCCTGCTCGTCGGCATGGCCTTCGATGATGATCGCATAGGCCGGGTTGGCATTCAGCCACTGCGCCTGCCCCTGCAGCACCATCCGCGCCTCAGGCGACAGCGTCGACTGGTCCACCAAGAACAGCACACGATCACCCACCGCCTGATTGAAATAGGCGATAGAGGTCGGGTCGTTCGGATCACCCAGCCCCGTCGTGTCCACGCCACCGGCACCGAAACCGCCCGCGCCACCGGCGCCATCGGCACCGCCCGCGCCAAAGCGGTCAGGATTGTTACAAGCCGCCAGACCGAGGACGGCGACGACGAGAAGGGCCTTGGGAAGAAGCGTCATTTCAGGGTTCCTTTGGTGTTTCTTGGCTCGATTGACGGCATCTATAGCACTTTCGCGCCGCCATGTGAATCGGCGGCGCGACGCGTCTTATGGCAGAAGCGGCGACCACGCCGGGTCCGACGCGGGGCCATCGGTGGGAATTTGCCGAAGGTTCCGGCCCGAGATGTCCACGCTGAACAGCGCCGCCTGACCGCCCGCCCCCGCGCTCTCGCGGGTGAACATCACGACACGCCCGTTCGGCGCCCAAGTCGGACCCTCGTCCAGGAAGGACGCGGTCAGCAGCCGCTCTTCGCTGCCATCCGTCCGCATCACGCCGATATGGAACCGCCCCGCATTCTGTTTGGTGAAGGCGATGTAATCCCCCTGCGGCGACCAGACCGGCGTGCCATAGCGCCCCGGCCCGCTGGAGATCCGCACCCCCTCGCCCCCGCCTGCGGACATGACATAGATCTGCTGCGTCCCGGATCGGTCGCTCTCGAACACGATCTGGCTGCCATCCGGGCTGAAACTCGGCGCCGTCTCGATCGACGGCGAATTCGTCAACTGCGAGATCGATCCGCTGCCGATGTCCAACGCGTAGATGTCGGTATTTCCCCCCCGCTCCAGACTGAAGACCACCGTCCGCCCGTCCGGCGCGAAGCGCGGCGAGAAGGTCATGTTCCCCTCCGTCTGCGCCAGCGCCTGCACGCCCATGGACACAAGATCCATCAGATAGATCCGCGGAAAGCCGGATTCATAGCCGGTGAACAGGATCTGGTTCCCCGTGGGCGAAAAGCGCGGGGCCAGCACGATGGACGACCCATCGGTCAGGTAGGACACGTTCGCCCCGTCGTAATCCATCACCGCCAGCCGCTTCACCCGCTGGTTCTTCGGCCCGCTCTCGGCCACATAGACCACCCGGCTGTCGAAATAGGGGCCTTCCCCGGTGATCCGGCTATAGACCGCATCCGCCACCTTATGCGCCATCCGCCGCCATGTGCCGGGCGTGCCCGCGAATTGCAGCCCCTCGCCCATCTGCTGTCCGCTGAACACATCGAACAGCCGGAACTTCACCACGATCTGATCGCCCGACGCGCTCACCGCGCCCACGATCAGCGCCTGCGCATTGATCGCCTGCCAGTCGCCAAAGGCCACCGGCGCGTCAAAGCTCGCCACCTGCGAGATATGCGCCTCTGCCGGAATTTCCCGGAACAGCCCCGTCCCGATCAAGTCCTGCGCTACCACCCGCGTGATGTTCGCCGCATATTCCCCAGCCCCGCCATTCTCGGCCACGAAACCGGGAATCGCAAAGGGCAAGGGCTCGATCACCCCATCGGTGATGGTGATCCTCAGTGGCCCCTGCTGGGCCGTGGCCGGGGCCACGACGCCACCAAACAGCGCCAGCGCCAGCGCAAACACGGGGGCAATCACGGGGGCAATCACGGGGGAGAGGGTTCTGATCAGCGTCATTCCGACCTCATGCTCCTCGGGTCAATGGTTCCAACATGCCGCGAACGGCGCTTTCCTTCACACACGAACGCGCGAGCGGTGCGCGCCGTGCCATATCCTGCCGGGCGCGACCTCATCTCATCCGCATCCCGTTCGGGTCGAACACGATCTCGATGTTCTTCCACTGCTCGAACTTCTCGGGCGGCAGCGGGAAGCCGCGCGCCCCGCAGCGGATGATCGCCCGCCGCGCCGCCTCATAGGCCTGCCGCGTGGCCGTGTCGGACACTCCATTCGTGTCCACCAGCGCGATGGACCCCGCATCCGGCACCCCGTCCTGCCCGACCGAGAAGCCCACGGTGATCGTCGTCCGCAGCGCCTCCATCGACAGCGCGCCCACGTTCCAGCAGGCATTCACCGCCACCCGCAGCGCATCCTTCTCACCCGCCGTCATCGGCGGCCCCACGGGAAGGTTCTGGTCTGCCGCGCCGGTATCCGCCGTCTCTTCCGCCGCAGGCGCATCTGCCGGTGCCTCCTCGGCCAAGGCCTCGGCCAACGCGGCGGCCACGGCATCCTCGGTCGCGGGGTCCTCCACCGGGGTCTCGGCAGGCTGATCCACCGGTTCCTCGGTGGTCTGGGCCGCAGCCACCTCTTCCTCGGGCGGCGTCTCCTCTGGCGGGGCCACCGGGCGCGACCGCGGTCGCAGGGATGACGTCATCTCCAGTTGCGGCGCATCCTCTTCGGTCTCCACCGCCTCGGTCACGATCTGCGTCGTGGCCTCCTCGGGCGCGGCGGCCTGCTGATCCTGCTCGACGATCACCGACTCCTCGGTCGGCTGATCCGTCACCTCTTCGATGACCTGATCGGCAACCTCCGGCGCATCCACGCTTTCCACTGGCGTCGCCGCCACCCGGTCCAGAGGGCGCGGCTTCGGCTTGGTGTCCGACAGCGGCACCGGAATCGGCTGCTCCACTTCGGCGATGGGGGCGACCGGGTCCGGCGTCTCGATGGGCTGCGGCACGGCCTCTTGCGGCAATTCCTCCGGCAACGCCTCTTGCGGCTGCGGTGGCGGGGCCTCTTCGGCAGGCGGCGGTTCCTCGGGCTGCACGGGCTCGGGCGGCGTCACCTCCGGCTGGACCGCAGGCTCCTGCGGCGCGGGCTCGGGCGCGGGCTCTGGCTTAGGCTCGGCAGGCTTCGGGGCCGCCGCCATCATCGCGTCGAACTCCGCGCTCGACATCAGCGACACTTCCGCCACCTGCATCTCGGGCAGCGTATCGGCACGGAACAGCCAATCCCCCAGGACAACCCAGAGGATCACGCCCGCATGCGCGATACCCGAAATGATCTGGCCCTTTTCCATGCCCCGCCCGGCCGTCAGCCGCCGTTACCGTCAAGCGTCGGGCCACCCGCATCCGTGACCAGCCCGATATTGTTGAACCCGCCCGCATTCAGCGCGCCCATGATCTCTGCCACCTTGGCATAGGGGATGGCCCCGTCCGCCCGCAGGAAGATCTTGTCCGACGTCCGCTCCGCCGCGATGGCCGTCAGCCGCGTGATCAACTGATCCTCTGGCGTCTCGGTGTTCTGGATCATCAGCCGACCGTCCGCCGTCATGGTGATGGCCAGCGGCTCTTCCTGCTCGGACGGCAGCGCATTCGCCGCCGTTTCCGGCAGTTCGATCGGCACCCCCACCGTCAGCATCGGTGCCGCCACCATGAAGATGATCAGCAGCACCAGCATCACATCGATGAAGGGCGTGACGTTGATATCCGCCATCGGCGCCCCGCCGCGCCGTCTCCGGCCCCGGCGACCGCCGCCACCCCCGCCGCCCTTGGCTACCCCGGCCCCCATGGCTCAGGCGTCCAACTGGCGCGACAGGATGGTGGAAAACTCGTCGGCAAAACTCTCATACCCGTTCAGGATACGCTCGCTGTCAGAGTTGAGCTTGTTGTAGGCCACGACCGCCGGAATGGCCGCGACCAGACCGATGGCGGTGGCCAGCAGCGCCTCGGCGATGCCGGGGGCCACGACGGCAAGGTTGGTGTTCTGGCTGATGGCGATCTGCTCGAAGGAATGCTTGATCCCCCAGACCGTCCCGAACAGACCGATGAAAGGCGCCGTCGCCCCCGTGGTGGCCAGAAAGCCCAGCCCCTTGCTCAACCCCTCGTTCTCGCGCGCGATGGCCACGTCCATCGCCCGGTCGATCCGCGCCTGCGCGCCCGCGATCAACTTGCCGTCCTGCCGGTGGCTGCGCCGCCATTCCGTCATGCCCGCCACGAAGATGCGCTCGCTGCCGCCCGACGCGGTCGGCCCGATGGCCTCATAAAGCTCGTCCAGCGGCTCTCCCGACCAAAAGGCGCGGTCGAACTCCTCCGCCTCGGCGCGCGCGCGGCGAAAGACGAGGATGCGCTGGATGATGATCGACCACGACCAGAAGCTCATCAACAGCAGGGTGATCAGCACCAGCTTGTTGGTGAGGGTCGCTTTCATGAAAAGCGCAAGCACAGAGAAATCAATCTCCTGCGCCGCCGCGAGGGTTTCCGTTTCCATTACGCCTGCTCTGCTTGACGGGCCATCGTTGCGCGGCCCTTTAACGGTGATTCTATCCGCAATCAAAGGGGAATGCCAACACATCTGCGCGACGCCCGCCCCTTTGGCGGCAACCCGCCGCTGCGCTGCGGCATCCTCTGGCGGGGACATGATTTCTCCTGCGAAAAATCATGAATGCGATCCTTCTGGCGAAGGATCACCCCCCGCCCACCGCTAACACCCCGATTTTTCGCCAGAAAAATCGACCCCAAGAATTTTCGCCAGAAAATTCTTGCCCCATAAGATCAATGATGCACCGGCACCAGCTTGGCCCGCACGCCCGCAGGCACACGCGCCGCCGCCCCCGCATCCGACAGGCACACCAGCACCACGCGCGCCTGAAACAGCCGTTCCGCCCCCCGCAGCACCGCCTGATCCAGCACGATCCGCGCGCCGCCCACCTCTACAAGGTCCGTCGTCACCGTCAGCAGATCATCGAACTTCGCCGGTTTCAGATAATCCGCCTCCACCCGCCGCACCGCAAAGACGACCCCCTCCTCGCGCTTGAGCGCCGCCTGATCCACACCCAGCGACCGAACCCACTCCGTTCGGCCCCGCTCGATGAACTTCAGGTAGTTGGCGTAATAGACGATCCCCGCCAGATCGGTGTCTTCGTAATAGACGCGTATCTTCACTTCGCCGTTTTCGTCAGACATGACCGACCCTTCCGGAATTCACAGTGTCACCCCGTTTTTCTTCGATTTCTTCGCAAAGATCGGCACCTTGTGCGCGCAAACCGGTCACAAACCGGCAAAGGTGACGCGAAGGTATCGGGTAGGATTTTGGTAGGAACGTTGTCTTCGGCATGGCGCGCTCGGCAAAGCTGTCAGTCGGTTAAATTCGCGATCCCGTCTCACAAGACAAGGGCTGTTTCGTTCCTGCCAATGGCTTGTCCTTGCCGGTCGCGGTCTCGCGGAAGGGGGACGCAAGCTTCGTCGCAAAGTCTCGCAAATGCCCGCAGCCATTGCCCGGAAAAGACGCACGTCATTGGCACGATCTTGGTCCCGCCAGCAGGTCTCGCCCAGCCTTGCCACCACGACGAAAGGCAGGGCCGGGGCCTTGCTCCAAACCCTCCTGCGCGCAGGGCGCTGTGGCCTTGCCCATCCCATGCCCAAGGCACGAAATGCGGACGTTCCTGATGGTTTGGGCAACACAGCCGCGAAAGTCCACACGCCGCCCACAACCGCCAGTCACCCCGCGTCAGGGAATGGACCTTGCGAAAACGCCCGCCTTGGGCCCTGCCCCGGTTTTTCCAACCCATGAAGACCGCCGCGATGCGGGCAAAGGCGGACGGCCTTGCAGGCCTGCCGCAATCCAATGCCATAGGCCCCCTTCGGCGGAACGACCGGCTGAATGGGCACAATTTTATACCCGCTTTGGCATAGGAACCGCCAGAGAATGGGCGGCAAACGCACCCGATGCTGGCGCAACCTATCCCGCCGCCCGCACGATCTGCGGCGCTGATCCTGCCAATTTGAAACTCAAAGGCAAGCCAGAGTAACCGCGGATTAGCCGTCCGGGGCGAGTCTGTCTTTGCCCCCGGACGCAGTGCAATGGCCAATGACCGCCCTGCGCCGGACCCGAGAACGGAACGAGGTGTTTCATGGTGCGTCTATCCAAACGCGCCGCCATTGGCGGCGTAAGTCGTCCTGTCCTGTCCATCCTTCTGGTCGCAACCTGCCTTGGCCTTGGCACAAGCGCGGCTGCGTTAGAGATCCGCCGCGACATGGGCGGCCCCGTCGCCGAGCGCGTGGCGATGATCGCAGCGCTGGAACGGTCGCAGACGACCGTCCGCATTGCCGGTCTGTGCGTTTCGGCCTGCACCATGCTGCTCGGCCTTCGTCGAACCTGCGTCGAGCCAGAGGCGCGGCTGGGGTTTCATGGCCCGTCCGGCTCTCTGGCGGGCGTGCCGCTCCCGCGGGCAGAGTTCGAAAGGGTGTCGCGCCTGATTGCGGGGCATTACCCCCCCGCCCTGCGCGCGTGGTTCATGACCGAGGCGCGGATGCGTACCGCGTCCTATGTGACGATTTCGGGGGCCGAGGCCATCCGTATGGGCGCGCGCGCCTGTGACTGATCAGGCGTCGTGATCGCCGTAGTACCCGTATCGGCCGTAATATCCATAAGCGCCACCACCGCTTTCCTCTAGGTTCAGGACACCGATGTAGTGGACGTCCTTGCCTATGTGGTCGCGCAACTGGGCAGCCGCTTCGCGCACCTCGCCCTGTTTCGTGGTGCCAAAGCGGACGACATGGACGATGGCGTCGGCATGGCGCGCCAGATAGCGCGTGTCCACCACAGGAAGAAGGGGCGGGCTGTCCAAGATCACGACATCAAAGTTTTGGGCGGCAAGGTCCAGAACGGTCTTGAACGGCTGACTGTTCAGCAGCTGGTCGGTCGGGACGGCACTGCGCGGCCCCGCCGGGATGACAACCGCAGGGGACAGGCCGTCCTGCATCGGTTCGATCTCCTCGGCCTGCCCCTGTCCGGGCTTGATGAACCCGATAAGACCGTGGTGGACTTCAAGTCCCAGACGGGTGCCGATGCTGGGTTTTCGCATATCCGCATCAATGAGGATCGTCTGCAGCCCGGCAAGCGCATAGGTGCGGGCAAGGGCGATGGCAGTGGTCGATTTCCCCTCGGCCTGAAGCGCCGAGCAGACGAGGATGATCTTGCCATGGTCCGGCTTGGCGTTTGCCTGCCGCGCGGCAAGGCCCACATCGATGGCCGCCCGCAGCTTGCGGAAGCTTTCGGCATAAAGCGACATCGGCGCAGCCACGATGATGTCGGCCGGGTCCTGCCCCGTGCGCGCGCCGTCCAAAAGGCCAAAGGTCACGGGGACCGGGGCCTGCAGCACATTGGCCAGCTGGTTCGCCGAAACGATGCCGCCGATGTAGAATTCCTTGACGAAGGACAAAAGGACCCCAAGCCCAAGCCCGCCAACCAAGGCGAGCGCAAGGATGAGGCGGCTGTTCGGGGCAGAAGGGTTGTTGGGGGGCAAGGCTTCCGACACGACACGGGCGTCTGCGATCTGAAGGTTGGCAAGGGTGCCAAGGTCCTGTTCACGGGCCAGAAGCGTCTGGTACTGGTCGCGCGCGACGGTCGCGCGCTGCTGAAAATTGAAGAGTTCGGCCAGCATCTCGGCAGAAAGATCGGACTCCAGCAGAAGGCCGCGCAACTGGTCACGCGCCTCGGTCTCGCGCGTGCCAAGGATGGTTGCGTCCTCCCGCAGCAGGCGAAGGCTGGATTCGGTCTGCGCGGCGAGTTCGGCTTCGATTGCGGCAATCTCTGTCTCAAGATCGACGGCACCTTCTGACCCGGCATCCGCATCTCCAAGGCGGGCCTGAAGGTCGCGGCGCTGTCGATCAAGTTCCTGCAAGGCTGCATCGCCAAGTGTGGTTGCAACCGTCTCCCAATCATTCGAGGCGAGCGCGCTTTCGGCAGAGGCGATGCGGTCGCGGGTGGCGGACTGTTCCTGCTTGGCCTCGGTCAGGCGCGCACGCAAAGAGGCGACGGCCGGATCACCGGTTTCCTGCTCCAGACGGGCAAGGTTGGTTTCGATGAACGCGTTTGTGGCGTCTTCCGAGGCGGCGAGTTCGGCCTGCGCCGTGGCGATCTGGCGGCGCAGGACGTCGCGGGCACCGATGGTGGCCTGTGTTTTGGCGCTGACCTGACGTTCGGTGTAGACACGGGCATAGATGTTGGCCAGACGCGCCGCGTTTTCCGCAGAGGCGGAAGAGACAGAGACGGCGATAAGATAGGTCAGGCCGCGCCTGCGGATGTCGACGGCATCCTGCAAGCGGATAAGGGTGTCGTTCACCAGCGTTTCCTGCGATGTCGCGGGTTGCGTAGCAGGACCAAGACCGATGAGGCGACGCAGGCCGTCGGCATCCAACTCGATCCCAAGTGCAATCCCAAGTCGTTCAAGCCAGCCGACACGGGGGCCGAATTCCGGATCGGACAGCAGCGCCGCTTCGCGCAGCACGGCAAGGGCGGTGGCGTCAGAGCGGAGGATCTCCACCTCGCTATCGACACGAGAGTTGAGGATTGCGCTTTGCTCTTGGGCGGCAGAACCGGGTTCGAGCAGGTTAGAACTGCGCCCGTCCACCTGGATCAGGACGGTCGATGTATAGATCGGGGTCGCCGTGAACAGATAGGCCAGAGCAAGACTGCCGACGACCGCGAGGGTCGCGGCAAGCAGGCGCCGCTGTCGCTGAAGGATGGCGATGATGTCCTTCAGGTCAAGGTCATGCGTCTCCACTGTGTCGTCCCCTGTGCTGTTCTAGTGGCCCCATCATCGGGTGCGTTGCAGTGATCACCGCCGGATCGCGCCCCGAGCAGAGGCGCAGGGCGGACAAACGCCCCGTCTTCCAAGCTCCGGTATCGATGCGGATGGGGTCGTCCGTGGGGTCTGGCTGCGCCACCACCACATGTCCCTGCACCAGTCGGGCGATGCCGCCACCGGTGCTTGCCCCGTGGCCCCAAAGAAGCGTCTCTTCCCTCTGGCGGTCCGGCGGTCGCGCGACGTCCCAGCCGGCATGGGTCAGGACGTGCAGCTGACCGTCGATGGTCAGGGTGATGCCGTGGGCAAGGCCCCGCAAAAAGGCGATATGATCATCGGGCAGATGTGCCGCGAGGATCTGCGCGACGCGCCTGCGCGACAATGCTGCAAGGTCGCCGCGCGAAAGGGCAAGGCCGTAAGAGCGCAGCGTCTCGAACCCACCGAGGTCGAGCCAGTGCGCCTTGGCCATGGGATCAGTAAGGAAATCCAGCATCAGCCGTTCATGGTTGCCGACAAGGGCATGGACCTGCATCCCGGCCTTGGGCCGAAGAAGAAGCTCCAGCACCCCGGCGCTGTCCGGGCCGCGGTCGATCATGTCGCCCAGCGCGATGACGCGCGGTTGGCCGAGTGGGGCAGCATCGGCCCGGATGAGCGACAGCAGCCTCTCCAGCGCATCGCGGCAGCCATGGACATCGCCGATGGCATAGACGGGGCCGCTCACGATGCCGAAGTCGCGGACGCGGACGGCGGCGTTCACCGTCCGGCGCGGCAGGAAACGCCGGACGAGGTGTTGAAGAAGGCCCGTCATCCAGCCCTCCGCGCCTTGGCCACGGGCAGCGTGCGGGGTGCGGCGTTTTCGGTGGACGGGCTGTGATTGCGTCGACCCAGCCCAAGCGCGAGCATCGCGGTAAAGAGATAGGTGTTGGCCGGAACCTCAAGGCTGAAATCCCCAAGCGAGTGGACGGCAGCGACGGCCAGCCCGCCGAGGGCACCGATAGCGATGCCCGGAAAACCCCGGTCGTCGCCCATCCGGCGCAAAAGGCGCACGGCGACGACCAAAAGGGCCAGAAGCGGGGCAGACCCTGCGATCAGGCCGAATTCGGACCAGAGCATGAGGTAGGAGTTATGCGCGAGGTCATAGGTCACAGGCGCGTCGAGCGGCGGGGCGCGCACCCCTTCAAAGGCCGTGCCGAAGGCATCCATGCCGTGGCCTGCAAAAGGTCTTTGCGCGATCAGATCCAGCGTCTGGCGATAGATGGTAAGGCGGCTTTCCCCATCGCTGAAAAGGAAGATAAGCCGATCAGACAACCCGCCGCCCAACAGCGCGGCAACCGCAGCCGCAGCCATAAGGAGCCCTGCCGTCTCGGCACCTATCCGTACGGCCGATAGGCCCGAGGCCCGACGTATAAGCAGGACCGTAACGCCCAGTCCGACAAGGGCGGCGACAAGGCCTAGTCGGGATTGCGTCGCAACAAGCGCCATCAGGATGAAGCCCATACCGACCAGCAGCAAGAGACCCTTGATGCCAAGCCGACTGGTCAGGGTCCGACCGGGCCGCGCAGTGCGGATGCCATCGGGTGCCGCCCGCTCGGCAAGCAGGCCCGCGCCAAGGACGAGCCCGAGGGCAAGGAAGGTCGCAAGGGAGTTGCGGTTGATGAAGGTGCCGGTTGCGACACCTTCATAGGCGGTCTTCGGACCCCAGAGCGAGAAGTCATCCAGTAGGTGAAGCGCCACCAGCGCCCAGACGGCCTGCAGGACGACACCCGCGAAGATGATCGTCGCGGTCGACAGCACCCTTGTGCGGCGGGACGCGATCTCGATCACCATGGCGGCAAGAAAAAGGTAGCCGAAGAAGCGCAGGATGCCGGACGGACCGGCAAGCGGCAGAACGGAAAGCGGCGCGGCGCTGCCATCCCCTGCGGGAAAAGGGATCAACTGTATCGCCGCCCAGAGGGGCAGGATCAGGGCAAGGAAAAGGGGCAGCCGCTGCCCGGTGAAGCGGGGGCGCCATCCCGGTCGCAGGCGCGGGCTGTGCAGAAGGACAACGGCCGCCATCCCCGCGAAGAGCGCGGTCCAAAGCAGCCAGATCGAAGCGCGGTTCGACGCCATCGGTACGGCGGCAAGGGGGATGATCACCGCAAGTGTCGCGGCAAGGCGGTCATGGAAGGCCGACAGCGGGGGACCGCGGCGCGCCATGGTTCAGGCCTTGACCCGCATCGCATCGCGGAGCGCGCGCAGAAAGTCCGACTGCGCCGACTGCGGCAGGCTTTGCATCAAGACCTTGATGCGGTCGCGCAGATCCGCGCGGTCCGCATAAAGCCTTGCAATGCGCTCTCGTCCCCACACGGTTGCGAGGGCGCGGACGATGTCGGGTGCCATCGCTTCGGCAATGTCGGGGTCAGGCGGGGCCAGCGATGCCGCCTCGATCCGCATAAGCAGCGGCCAAGGCTCGTGCGGCGCGGCGGCGGCGGCGGATCGGATTGCATCGGCCCTCAGGTGCGGCAGGCTTGCCAGCAGCGCAATCGCCAGCGCCCGCCCATTGCCCGGAGCTTGCGCGATTATCTCGGCCGCAAGCTGCCCGCAGGACTGGCGCAGACGTGCCGCCAGTGCCGGATCACCCTTGGGGCGCGGCGCAGTGGTGAGGATGGTCCCGCAGGCCATCATCAGGTCGCGGGCCGTGCGGGCACTCGCCGGAAGCGGGGGCGACCCGGGCATGGCGAGTCGGTCGATCTGGTCGTTGACCGTGCCGCGCAACAGGAAGGTCACACGGTATTCGGACGCGAACACCTGCACCGACAGGACAAGGATCAGGGTGCAGAGCCCCAGAAGCAGAAAGCGCGCGGTGCTGGGCATCTCGTTCTGGGTCAACTCGACTGGGACTCGGACACTCGGAAACTGCTGCACCGACCGGCAAAAGGGGACGGCTCTGACAGCCCTTCCTTCCTACCGCGTTTTCCGCTGAAGGTTAAGGACCTTTTGCATTGTGCGCCCGTGCGGAGTATTGATAACCGCCTGTTAATCAACATTAATTCCCCAGATGGGCTTTACAAGTCAGGAGAATCAACGCAATCTCTGCAATCGTTAAAAGATAGTGAAGATTTCGAGGTTTTGTGATGCTTCCCAGTGGTCCGCTGTTTCTTCGTCCCCTGTCGGCACTGCGCGTTGTCTTCCTTGGGTTCGGGCTAACCTTCGCGTCCCTACCTGCCACCGCACAGACGGCGGATGTGGCGGTGGAAGTTCCGGCGGATGCGCTGCAGCAATTGCTTTCCGTGTGCGTGGATGCACAAGCCTGCACTGCCGCGATCAATGCCCTTCTGGCAACACTCCAGTCGCTGAATCCCGGCGTGCCGGTCGCCACGCTCATCGGGTCAATCGCCGCCGAGGTGATTGCATCCTACAATGACGGCGCGGTGCCGTCTGCCGTCGCGGCCAACGTCCTAAGCTCTGCGGCAACCTCCGCGACAAGCAACGGCGCGACGACGCTGGCCAACTCGCTGGCCCAGGCCGCGACAACGGCCGCGTCCGGTGCGGCAGTCGATGCGGCGGCAGTTGCACAAGGGACGGCAAGCCCGGGCTAAGGCACGGGGAAAGGGCAGGTCCCGCGCCACCGCGCGGGGACGAAAATACGGAAGACCTTGAGTGAGGGACGGCCAACGGCGCTGGGGGCGTTTTGGTCGGCTTGGTGCCTTTGCGTGAATGGGGTGTGTCGTGACCTACCAACCGCTGCTGCCGGACCTGAACAAGGCCAAAGGCCCCATCGCCGGATCGCGGCGTGTGGCGGGGGCCCGGGCAGGCCGCTTCTACCTGAGTTACGGCAAGCGGGCGGTCGATTTGGTTCTGGTTGCGGTAACGGCCCTGCCTGTCGGCATACTGGTCGCAGTTCTTGCTCTGATGATTGCCGCAGGGGGGGCTTCTCCGATCTTCGGGCATGAGCGGGTCGGCAAGGGCGGGCGGGTCTTCCGATGCTGGAAGCTTCGGACGATGGTGCCGGATGCCGAAGCGCGGCTTATCCGCCATCTGGAAACCAACCCGGAGGCGGCCCGGGAATGGGCCGAGACGCAGAAGCTGTCGCATGATCCACGAGTGACCCGTATAGGCCACTTGCTGCGGCGATCCAGCCTCGATGAACTGCCGCAACTCTGGAACGTATTGCGCGGCGACATGAGCATCGTAGGCCCCCGCCCGGTGACAGAGACGGAACTGGATCGCTACGGGACGGCGCGAGCTGCCTATCTGGCGATGCGCCCGGGCATCACAGGGCTCTGGCAGGTGCGGGGCCGCAACAGCCTAAGCTTTATGAAGCGGATCGCGATGGACGTCGAATACGCCTGACGTTGCCCCCGACTTTTATCCAGCGTGAGCGAGACTCCGGGTTTGAGTTTTGCCTGTTTTGGCGGGTTGGGCAACGGGGGCTGGCGCGGAGCTTTGCGGGTTGCGCAGCGTCAGGCC